>NZ_JBJXIA010000011.1:0-208752 GCF_046115955.1 Variovorax sp. GrIS 2.14 | reverse complement strand
TCCGGCGGCCTGGCAGGGGCCTGAAAACAGATGAGAAATCAGGCGAGACAGAGTTCAATCAACCCGCCTCGAAACACAAAAATTCAGACACTCCCAGGGCGATGCCTTATGCCAGCGCCCTTGGCATATCCGACCACCGCGTCGTGTAGTCAGGCGTCTTCAGCGACTGCTTCATGGTCCACATTCGACGGCCATCCGTCTGCCCCGTGCTTGCCAGCCCGATGGCGCCCCGCCCATATCGGTCATTGAGCTGATCAACCGTCGCCATCAATGCCGCACGGTCTGCTGATCGATCGTCCTCCAGCGCCAGCTCGAACTGCTCAACGCTCTCATCTTGCAGGTCCAGCAACATCACGCCCGCTTTCGCATAGTTGTAGCCCGGCTTGAAGATCGCATGGATGCCTTGGACTGCGGCCTGCGCGATCAAGGCACTGTCCGAAGTCGGTCGTCGCAGCGGCACCGTCACGGAGCGCGAATACTGCTTGTCCTGCTTCCGAAACGGGCTGGTGTGGATGAAGGTCAGCACCTGCGCCGCACGGCCGTTCTGTCGTCTCAGCTTTTCTGAAGCCCGACTGGCAAAGTTGCTCACCGCTTCGATCAGATCGGCGCGCTGTGTCACCGGCTCGCCAAAGCTGCGAGTGCACGCGATCTCCTTCTTGGCCGGCGGCGTATCCTCGAAGCCAATGCAGGCTTCCCCTTGCAGTTCACGCACCGTGCGCTCCAGCACCACCGACCAACGCCGTCGCACCGTCGCGGCATCCATGGCGACCACATCGGCAACGGTCTTCAAGCCGTCGGCCATCAGTTGCGCGCCGATGCGTCGCCCGATGCCCCAGACCTCGGTCAGTGCTGTCGCGGCGAAGACCGCATCCAGTTCGGAAGCGGGCAGGGCGCCGAGGTTGCAGACCCGCGCCAGTTCAACCGGATAGCTCCCCGGCTTGCGGTCCGCCGTTTTGGCCACATGGTTCGCCAGCTTGGCCAGTGTCTTGGTGGCTCCGATGCCGATGCCGCACGGCACGCCTATCCACTGCAAGATGCGCTCGCGCACCTTGTGGCTGCGTGCGACCAGATCGCCGCGCATCGTCGTCATGTCGATGAACGATTCGTCGATGCTGTAGATCTCCTGACCCGGTCCCAAGCCCGCCGCGATCGCCATCATCCGGTTGCTCATGTCGCCGTACAGCGTGAAGTTCGCGCTCAGCGCCACGATGCCTGCATCCGGCAAGCTCTGCTGGATATGGAACCATGGTGCCCCCATCGCAATGCCCAGGGCCTTGGCCTATCAGTTATGTGGAATGCACTGCTGACTGCCGTGTCCGATCGGTGTAGCGTGGGCATCCCGGAGAAGGAGGCGCACGATGCTTTCAGAACCACCGTGGCACGCGCTGAGCAACATCTGCAACGACACCCACGCTCGCGCGTGGGTGTCGTTGCAGGCCGACCTGCTGCGCGCTCCGAACACCGTTATCGCCTATGCCCGGGGCCTCGACCACTACCTGGGTTTTTGCCGCCGTGGCGGCATTGATGTGACGAGCGCTGGCCGTGCACAAATCGCCGGCTACGTACGTGAGTTGGTCCAGCCGCTGTCCAGCGCCGAAGGCGCCACCGGCTCAGCCACTGGCCTGGCCAATGCCTCAATACGCCACCGACTCACCGTCGTCCGGTTGTTCTATGACCATCTGGTCGAGGAGGGCGTGAGGACAACGAACCCGGTGGCCCGTGGCCGTCGCGGTGCCGTCTACGGCGGCTGGGGTTTTGGAGAGCGAGGACTTATCCCCGTGCAGCGCAAGCTGCCCTGGATTCCGGAGGAGACCTAGTGGCTCGCATTGCTGGCCAAAGCGTCGAGTGAGCCGGTGCGCAACCGGTTGATGCTTGCCTTCGCATACGACTGCGCGTTGCGCCGCGAAGAGCTGTGCGCGCTCGCCACCGGCGACGTCGATCCGGCACGACGTCTTCTTCGGGTCCGCGCCGAAACGACCAAGACCCGGCGCGAGCGTGTCGTTCCCTACTCGGCGGTGAGCGGCGATCTCTACGTGGCCTACCTCGCCGAACGCCGTCGCCTGGGCACTTTGCGTAGTCAACCGTTCCTGTCGGAGTCGACGCGCAACCGCGCCGCACCGATGTCCAAGTGGACTTGGTCGGAGGTGGTCCGCAAACTCGCCCTGCGCGCCGGGGTGCCCACGCTGACGACGCACAGCTTTCGGCATCTCTGCCTGACCGATCTAGCCGGTGCCGGGTGGGACATCGAGGAGATCGCCAGCTTCGCTGGTCATCGAAGCATCCAGTCCACGCTGCTGTACATCCACCTGAGTGCTCGGGACCTCTCCGACAAGTTCGCCCGCAGCATGGCGGCCATCCATGAAGAGCGGTTGCGGCAGTTTCGAGGCGGTGCACTCCGAGGCGGTGCGATATGAGCATGAAGGCCGACGCAGTCGCACCGGCGAACGCAGCGCCGGTCGAAGCCTCTGCCGCGTGGGATTGCAGTCCCGATCTCTCTGCGGGCGAGCATTCAGCGCTTCACATCCTCGGCACGTGCTTCGCCGGCCATCAGCGTTAATGGCCAGCCGGGACCCGTGCGGCGCTGGCCCGGCTGCTCGATCCTGTCTGCACCGTGCTGGACTGGACGCATGCGGCCCAGGTGCCATGCAACGCCGTTGTACATGTCGTCGTTGCCGAGATGCACCGCCTTCATGTTGCGTACTGGGGATGGTCGGGCGACGACTGGCTCGACGTGCTGTGCAGCAGCGAGGCCGCGTTCAAGGAGCGGTAGGGCGGGAGCAGCAACTGCCGGCAGTACGTCATTGCGGTGGCGTACCTCATGTGTGGCTTCGACCGGCTCACCGAGATCGGACGCTTTTTCCAGTACCGGTTGGCAATCAAGGTGTTCGCACGTGATGCCGTGGACCATGCCATCGGCATCGTCTTTGATGAGATGACCAAGGTCGGCTTCAGTGCCGCCGATCGGCCCGAAGTCTCGAACGCGCTCTGCATGGCGCTGCTCGTCCAGCGCAGCGCACGTCTCGAAGAACTTACCTCCGATGCGCTGCAGCACGTTGCCGTCAATGGAGCGGCATACGTTCGCAGCGGTGCTGCCACTCTGTCATGGGCCCTTGTACGCATGCGCCTGCTCGAACAGGGTCTCGATCACCGCTGCAATGACCGGCGCCGTCCCGAAGGCGGGTACCGGGCTGCAGATGATGTTCCTGCACAGTGGCTGCAATGGTGCGAGCGTTGGCGGGCAACGTCTGTGCGCGCGGCCTCGTCAATTGCAGGGGACTACTACGCGCTGCTGAAGTGTGGCCGCTGGCTGGCGACGGTCCTGGCGCTTGCCGGTGGGCTGCATCCGGTGGCAGCCGCATGCTGGCGAAGTGAATGCCGCGCCGACCTGCTTGCTTGACGTGCCGGTCAACAAGACGTCGACCGCTTTCACCAAGCCAGTCGACGCCGTCGTCGGGCAGGCGGTTGAAGTCTGGGAACAGCAGCGGCTGCCCCACCCGAGCATGCCCGACGCCAAGACCGGGAGTCTGGTCGACTACCTCTTCGTTCACCGCGGTCGACGCGTGGGGTTGGCCTACCTCAACCAAGCCGTCATACCCCTCCTTTGCAGGAAGGCTGGCGTGCCGCTCGACGATGCGCGTGGTCGCATCACCAGCCATCGCGCCCGCGCGACCATCGCCAGCCAGTTGTTCAATGCACGGGAGCCGCTGGGCCTCTTCGAGCTACAAGCATGGCTCGGCCACAGATCACCTGAAGCGACACGTCACTACGTAACCGTGACGCCGACGAAGCTGGCCGGTGCGATCGAGCGGGCTGGTTACTTCGCGCGCAATCTGCGAACCATCGCCGTGCTCGTCGACAAGGACACGGTGAGCAACGGCAGCGCTGCACGCGGAGAGCCCTGGCGCTACTACGACCTCGGGCATGGACTCTGCACTTACGACTTCTTCGATCAGTGCCCGCACCGGATGGCATGCGCGAAGTGCTCGTTCTACGCCTAAAGATTCATCGAAAGCGCAAGCGCTGGAGGCCAGCGCCAATCTCGCGCGCATGCTTCAAGAGATCCCGTTGCAGGACGGCGAGCGGGCGGCGGTGGAGGACGGCATCGAGGCCATGGCCAAGCTGGTGAACAGCCTGCGCCATACCGCAACACCCGATGGGCGAACACCTATCGCACTCGCTGCTCTTAGAGGATCAGCAAATTGATTGCAGTCGTTCACGCAAAGCATTTGACCGTCGCATCTGCGCCCAAAGCAGACGTCCGCTTGTCTGCGGCAAAGCGATCAGGGAGGCTGTTGAAATACAAGGCGTGACCATGTCACCCCGGCAATGCGATTCGCAGCTTGGGCCGAAGCGGTACGCACAGCGAGCATCATTTTCAATGAACAGCTCGAGGCCAATGCAATGGTCTCTTCGTCCGACACCTCAAAAATGCGCCGCTCCCTTGGAGCCGGTCCATGTCGAACGGACATCACCAAGACTGCACCGGGAGCGAGCAGTGCTGCAAGCCGTGGCATTGCCCTCTGCCTTTCCACTTCTTCCAGATGCATCCATACGGCGGTGAGCATGACTACGTCGAATTTCTCTGCGCGACGCTGCAATCGTGCAAGCTCAGGCAAGCTGTCGTCGATCCACTCGATGGAATGCTCTGCATGCAGTTCCATGCCTGCGCGGCGTAGCAAATCCGTAGGCTCGGCCGCTACCACCCGATGACCCATCAACGAAAACCATGCAGCATCGGCACCGCTGCCAGCACCCACGTCGAGAACAGCAGACGGCGCGGATGGCAGAAACTGCAAAACGACAGAATGCTTCCCGGCAAACGAAACAGCTTCATAGCGACTGGCCAGCTCTGCAGCGTGCTCCGCGTAGCCCTCGGTTCCTGGAGTCATGCCATGTTGAAGTGAAGTGGTGGGTAAATCGGCTCAGGGTTGAGTCTGACCGACACGGCGAGCGGCTGCTTCGGGCCGAGCTCGGAAGCTTAAGCTCGTTCCGTAATCGTCGGCGTTGAAGCGTCGTGGGCCAAGGCCTTGACTCGATTGTCCATTCCACATAATCGTTGCTGCGCGCGATGGCGCAGCCATCGTTGTTGCTCAGCACGATCACCGGCTTGCGGAGCAAGCTCGGGCGGAAAACACGCTCGCACGAGACGTAGAAGTTGTTGCCGTCGACCAGCGCGTACACGATGCGGCGCTCAGCGCATGAGGCGCTTGATGGCCCACGTCACCACGCCGCAGATGATCAACTGCTGGTCGTCTTTGAAAGTGATTTCGGGAAACGTTGGATTGGCTGGGACCAGCTTCACGCGCCCGCCGCGCTTGTGCAGGTACTTGACCGTGAAATCGTCGTCGACTTGGGCCACCACGATGTGACGATGCACCGGCGTGATCGCACGGTTGACGACCAGAAGATCACCGTCGTCGATTCCGGCTTCGATCATGGACTTGCCGCTGACTTGCCAATAAAACGTGGCGAGCGGATGCGTGATCAACAAGTCGTTCAGGTCTTGGCGCTTGATCGCAAAATCGTCGGCCGGCGAAGGGAAGCCCGCTCGAATCCGACCTTCGACGATAGGCAGCGGCAAGCGGACTGGCTCGATGGCGGCGCCAATCATCGAACGGAAAACACTGTGCATCTATCCAGTATAGGTCTAGGATTGCGCCATGGACCCGTTGCCCACCAACATTTGGATCGCAGCCTGCGCACATCGGCTGCAGCAGCGCTGGCGCACGGTCGATCCGACATTGCTGGAGGAAGTAGCGGACGACCTGTGGCAGGACCCGCACCTTCGCGCCATGCCGCCGGCAGATGCCGCGGCCGAGTGGCTCAAGCCGGTAGCATCTGACCATGACGATCAAGGTCGGCACCGCCTCCTGGACTGACAAGACGCTCATTGCCTGCGGCCGCTTCTATCCCAAGGAAGCCAAGACGGCTGAAGGGCGGCTGCGCTACTACGCTTCGCAGTTCCCGCTGGTCGAGGTCGACTCCAGCTACTACGCGATGCCGAGCCCGACGAATGCGCAGTTGTGGGCCGAGCGCACGCCCGATGGCTTCACGATGAACGTCAAGGCGTTCCGGCTTTTCACTGGGCATCACACTCAACCCAACGTGATGCACAAGGACATCCAAGAGGCGCTGGCCAAGGATGGGAACGGTCCGGGGGGTACCAAGACGCTGTACTACCGCACGACGCCGGTCGAGATCCGCACTGAGCTCTGGCGCCGCTTCATCGAGGCGCTGGCGCCGCTGAAGGACGCAGGCAAGCTAGGGTTGGTGCACTTTCAGTTCCCGCCCTGGCTGCTGCGCAACCGAGAAGGGCACGACCACGTGTGGCACTGCGTCGAGCAGATGGCAGGGCACACGGTGAGCATCGAGTTGCGCAATGCCACCTGGTTCGAGGAACCGCACCGGCGGCAGACGCTGCGCTTCATTCAGGAGCTGAGGGCGGTGCACACCATCGTGGACGGACCGCAGGGTTTCAGCAACAGCGTACCGGCGATCTGGGAGGCGACGCACCCCGACTATGCATTGGTGCGGCTGCACGGACGCAACACGGCAACCTGGAACGTGAAGGGTGCGACGGCGGCATCGGACCGCTTCAATTACGACTATCCGGATGACGAATTGAGGGATCTTGCCGGCGAGATCGGCCGGCTGGTGAAAATGGCGAAGAACCCGCATGTCATCTTCATTAACAACATGGAAGACCAGGGCCAGCGCAACGCGCGGACGTTGGCGCGGCTGTTGGCTCTACCTAGTGACGTCATTGGAACGTGATGAAATCCAAGGCATGACTTCAAACGATCTCAGCGAGTACGAGCCAGCCCTCGCCGCGGCGCTCGCTTCCATGATTGAGGCGCGCCTCGGACCTGGCTTTGATCTCGATGATGTTCGCGACGTCTTGGGTAAAGACCGGAGGGCCATACATGCATCAGGCTCTTCTGAACGGTTTGAGTCCGCGATGCTGGCCACGGCAGCAGCCGTGCGTAGCATGCCTGCACATTTCGAGAGATTGAGGCGAGCGAGCGGCGTCGTTGCTTGCGTGACGGTTGGACCGGCCGTGTCGGCATTAGCAGCAGTCAAGACCGTGGCCGCGATGTTGCGCGTTGAGGCGCCCGAAGACGTCGCCATCATCTGCGGCGCTTGCATTGATCCGGCGCTAAGCACTTACGTCAAAGTCACGTTGTGGACAAAGTAGCAAAGCGGTCGACTACTTGGGTCTGGTTTCCCTCGGCGGCTCCGACCGACAGCTAGAGTTCAAGACTTCAACATCGACCACGACTTCCTTCATGACTCAAGCCACAGCCAAGCGCGCAGACCGCGCATCCATTCGTAAGAGCATCTTGAGCATCTTGAAGGACAGCGCCGACGCTTATGCAGAGCACAGCGACCCGACCAGCGATCTACGTCACGCGCCCGAATACCTCACCACCGTCAATTTGGCACAAGGGCTGACCAAGGCGTTTCCGATGCTGCGTTATCGGCTGGAGCATCAAGCTTCAACCTTCAGTCTGAAGGCGCGGGAGGCGATCGACACACGTGTCGCCATGGGCAAAGACGCGGCTCGCTTCGACATCGTGCTATTGAACAAGTCGAACAACGTGCCGCGCTGCATCATTGAGGTCAAACGAGGCATCAAGATCATCGACGACGCGAAGCGCATCATTGCTATCGCAGCCCTGGAGTCCGGCCGTCCGAGATGGCGCCATGGCTACCTCGTTACGATCCTTCGACGCTCTGCGTCAGAAGCAGAGCGATTGGTGGGCGAACTCGCTGCAGAGATTGAAGCTTTGCGTGTTACCGCCAGCGCTGCCTTGCCCGACCACCAAGAGGTGAAGGTCACGTATGACTACATGCCAATCGGTGCATCACGGCAAAACGCTGACACGACGCAGATATTTGGCGCGGTCTTTCACGTCGCGTTGAAAGACCGGCTGGTGCCAGAAGCAGAAGACAGCATCGAAATGCTGGCCTGAGGTTGAGTCAGATGCGTCGCGTCCCCTTCCTCGGCGCATCTACTGCATGGCGAGAGATGGGAACGGAGCATCTGGAAGCCGCTTGGCGACCGAGTGCGGCGGACAGTCTATCGGCTCCCACGTGCGCTTCAGACCCACACCAAGCACGGTGACGCGGATCTGTTCAGCTAAGAGCGGGTCTGTTGCTGTCGCGAATGTACATTGCGCGTTCGGTGCGGCTTGTCGAATTACGTCCATGACGAGCTTCGACTCCGTATTCGTCAGTGAGCCTGGCGCCGTTGTGATCAGCACCAAAGCGTGTTGGGCCTCTGCGAGCGCAACACCCTCAAGCAGCGGGCAGACGACAGCTTGCTCAGCGGCAATTTTTGCGCGACCGAAACCACCAGCTTGGGCTGTGCTGAACAACGCAATACCCGCGGTGCCGGTCGTCGAGTGAAATCGCGAGTAGCCAGGCCCAGACGGTGCTGCGGCAACTACCAACTTCAGCGCTTCCGCTGCCGCGAAGGCGATCACCTCGTTCACCCCGGTGACTGTTTCGTCCATGTTGAGGTCTTCGTTGCCGAGCATGTCCATGGCCGTATCGCTGGACAGCACGACCAACAAGTCCACGCTTTTCGAGAGCAGTTCGAGGCCGGCGGCAGCGACGGCTTGAGTGATGGAGCCGTCCCAGTTGAAAGGCATCGAGATCAGCGCGATGGTCGGTATGCCAAGCTCCTTGGCGGTCCTTGCAATGACTGGCGACGCCCCCGTTCCCACGGCGCCGCCGAACGCTGAGAGGAGCAATACGAGTTGCGAACCGCTGAGAATTTGGCGCAAGTCGCTCTGGACGTGTTCCGCATTTACGCGGGCCCCACTTGCTCTTGAGATTCGCTCGCCGGACACGCCAAGAAGAAATGTCTTGTGCGCGTTGCTGTTTTTCAGGGCATCGGAAACGGAATGCATGGCAATGCACTCAATTTCCGGGCTTGCGCGAACTCGGAACGCGGTGAGGAGGTTGACGCCACCGCCGCCAATGCCAATAGCTCTGATCGCGGTTTTCTGCTCTGTTGCGCTTGGCATGTACATTCCTTTTGTTTGATGAAGGTCGGCCAAGGCATGCACGTAGGTCCTGTTGGCCAGCTCAAAGCTTTATTCGGGTGTTCATGCGCTTGACCACCTCGTCTGAACGCTGTGCGGTCAGATGCGCATATCTCTCGGCCATGCGAACCGTCTTGTGCCCCAGCACTGCGGCAATTTCTTGAATCGAAGTTCCGTCTTGCGCGAGGTAACTTGCCGCTGTATGCCTTAGATCATGAAAACGAAAGTCGCTGATTTGCGATCGCTTTAAAGCAGTTTCCCAAGGAGTACGAATGTCGACAGGTATGTCTGCATTCTCCGTGCTTGGAAACAGCAAGGCTTCCGCTCTTT
Source organism: Variovorax sp. GrIS 2.14 (assembly GCF_046115955.1). Lineage (NCBI taxonomy): Bacteria > Pseudomonadati > Pseudomonadota > Betaproteobacteria > Burkholderiales > Comamonadaceae > Variovorax > Variovorax sp. GrIS 2.14. The sequence continues at coordinate 199,372 of NZ_JBJXIA010000011.1, read as the reverse complement.
GCATCTCACTCCCGGGCATCATTTGCATTTTTTCTTGCAGCAAATCAAATGCCGCGCCAGAAATCATCGCCGACCGATCTTCCTTATTTTTAGTCCGGGACAGAAGCGCTTTCGCGAATTGCCTGTCGACCGAAAAAGTTAGGTCCCTCCACTTCAAACCAAGTATTTCACCTTTGCGCATCCCGGTTGAGATAGCAAGCACCACGACTAGGAGTAGATGTTTGCTGGTCGAATCGCGACAAGCTCTTATAAGTGCTGCACGTTCCTCGTCACTGAGAAATCGCTTACGTCCGTTTTTTGGTTGTGGCCGATCCGCAACGTCGTTGACAGGATTCGTACGCACCTCCCATTTGAGGGAAATTGCTACAGTGAAGGCATGTGACAGCAACATCAGGTATCGAAGACTTGTAGCGGCTGCTGGCGGTTTGCCGCGTTTCGTAAGGGTCGTGGCAAACTTATCAAGAGCTGTTTCAATGATGCGCGGCGTTATCGCGTTTAGATACCAGCTTCCAATCGAAGCTTTCCACCAGGCGATGGGCGCCTCATCATCTTGGCCACCTTTGGCCTTTTTAGGCGACTTAGTTTTTTCGTAATATTCCAAGAGCTGAAGCATGGTGTGCTTCCCAGTTGGCGCCAGCGTGATACTTCCCGAACGGATCTCGGTTTCAGTCTGCTGCGCCCAACGCTTTGCCAACGTCTTCGTCGGAAAGCTTGAACTTTGTGGCGGATAGCCCTTGATGCGCACTTGCGCTTGGAAGCTCGAAACTCCCGTGCTGTCCACGCGTTCTCTGATGTTTGCCAAGGTCAACTTCTCCAACTAAGTGGAGGCGTGACGATGCAAAAGTGCTGAGTTCTACTCCCGAACGCTGAGGAGTTTTGCCGTCCACTGTGACGACATTGTGACATGCCGCCGTGGTGCTATGACTTTGATAGCGCCACAGCGGCTATTTCATTGGTGCCGGAGAGATGAATCGAACACCCGACCTTCTCATTACGAATGAGCTGCTCTACCGACTGAGCTACACCGGCTTAGCCCTCGATTATAGCGGGTCGTGGTAGCGGGTCAGGCGCTCGACTTCGTTTTTCGAACCCAGGGCCACAGCTACGCGCTCGTGCAGTTTGGTGGGCTGCAATTCGAGAATTCGCTCGCGGCCATTGGTGGCGGCACCGCCGGCCTGCTCGACCAGCCAGCTCATTGGGTTGGCCTCGTACATGAGGCGCAGCTTGCCGGGCTTGCCGGGTTCGCGCTTGTCCCACGGGTACATGAAGACGCCGCCGCGCATCAGGATGCGGTGCACGTCGGTCACCATGCTGGCGATCCACCGCATGTTGAAGTCTTTTTCGCGTGGGCCTTCGGTGCCGGCCAGCATCTCGTCGATGTAGCGCTTGACCGGGGCATCCCAGTGACGCATGTTGCTCATGTTGATCGAGAACTCCTGGGTGTCTTCAGGGATGCGCAGGTTCTCTTGCGTGAGCACGAACGAGCCTTGCTCGCGGTCGAGCGTGAACATCGCGACGCCATCGCCAACCGTCAACACCAGCGTGGTCTGCGGCCCGTAGATACAGTAGCCCGCAGCCACTTGGTTCTCGCCCGGCTGCAAGAAGTCGGACTCCTGCACGCCGTGCTCGCCTTCGGGCTTTTTCAGCACGCTGAAGATGGTGCCGATGCTGACGTTGACGTCGATGTTGCTGGAGCCGTCGAGCGGGTCGAACAGCAGCAGGTATTCGCCTTGCGGATAGCGATTGGGCACCACGTAGATGCTGTCCATTTCTTCGCTGGCCATGGCCGCCAGATGGCCGCCCCATTCGTTGGCCTCGATCAGCACTTCGTTGGCGATGATGTCCAGCTTCTTCTGGATCTCGCCCTGCACGTTCTCGCTTTCGGCCGAGCCCATGATGCTGTTTTCGCCTCCGAGCTGGCCCTTGTTGACGGCCATGCTGATGCTCTTGCAGGCGCGCGCCACGACTTCGAGCAGCAGCCGCAGTTGCGCTGGAATCTTTCCGTCGACGCGCTGCTGTTCGACCAGATAGCGGGTGAGTGAAATGTTCTGTGCCATGAATGCTTCTTTAGAACTTGGTACGTCAGTGCGTTACACGGCCAGGGCGCGCGTGACGACCTCGTGCGTGTCTTTGCTGAGGTCGGGTTTGGCCGCGACACGGGCGATGGCCTCGCGTGCTGCGCTTCGGTACGGCTCGGCCAGCTTGCTCCAGCGGTCGAGGCCGCGTGCCAGGCGCGCCGCCACCTGCGGGTTGATGGCGTCGAGCTCGATCACGCGGTCGCTCCAGAACACATAGCCGGCCGCATCGGGCCGGTGGAACGCGCCGGGGTTGCCGCTGCAATAGCTGAAGATCACGCTGCGCGCGCGGTTCGGGTTCTTGATGGAGAAGTCCGGGTGCTTCATCAATTGCTTGACCAGCGGCAGGATGTCCCCATTGCGGTCGGGCGCACCGGCCTGCAGCGAGAACCACTTATCGATCACCAGCGCCTCGTCCTTGAAGATCGCGTGGAAGCGCGCCAGCGCCTGAGCCGCCAGCGCATGGCCCGACGACACCAGTGCGTTGAGTGCATTGAAGCGATCGGTCATGTTGCCGGCGTCCTTGAAGCGCTGCAGCGTTTTGCCCGGCCACACGGTGTCGTTGGACTCGCGCGCCGCGATGCACAGATAGGTCAACGCCATGCCAGCCAGCGCGCGCCGGCCCGACGATGTCGGATCGGGGCTGTAGGCGCCGGTGTCCTGGTTCTCTTCGTAGACACGCTGCCAGTCGGAGAAGAGGGCGGTCGCCAATTGCACGCGCATGGCTTCCCGCACGGCATGCACGCGTTGCGGATCGACCACTTCCAGCTGCTCGGAGATGTAGGTTTCCGATGGAAGCGCGAGCACCAGTTCCTTGAAAGCAGCGTCGAGATTCGGGTCGCGCAGCACGCCGCGCATCGCGTCGACATACGCTTCGTTCAGAGCCGGACCGGTGGCGTTGGCATCGCCGGTGATTGCCTGGATGGCCGAGCGCAAACCGAGGCGCTGGCCGGCTTCCCAGCGGTTGAACGGATCGACGTCGTTAGCCAGCAAGGTGAGCAACTGCGTGTCGTTGTAGTCGAAGTCCAGAATCACCGGCGCGCTGAAGCCGCGCAGGATCGACGGCACGGGTTCGGCGTCGACGTTGATGAAAGTGATTTGCTCGCGTTCCTGCGTCAGCACCAGCGTGCGCGTGCCGTGCGCCGCGTCGCTTTCGCCTTCGAGTTGCAACGGCAGCTCATGCCCGTCGGCGCTCAGCAAGCCGAGGTTGACCGGAATCACGAACGCCTCTTTGAGGGGCTGGCCCGGCGTCGGCGCGCAGCTCTGCGCGAAGCTCAATGTGTAGCTGCGCTGGGCCGCGTCGTAGTTGCCTTGTGCCGCGAGGCGCGGCGTACCAGCCTGCGCGTACCAGCGCTTGAACTGCGGTAGCAGGCGTGCAAGATCGGAATCGGGGTTGGCATCGGCAATCGCCTGCGCAAAATCGTCGCAGGTCACGGCCTGGCCGTCGAAGCGCTCGAAGTAGAGCGTGATGCCGCGTTCGAAGCCTTTGCGGCCCACCAGCGTCTGCATCATGCGAACGACTTCGGCGCCTTTTTCGTAGATGGTGACGGTGTAGAAGTTGCTGATCTCTATGTAGCTGTCGGGCCGCACCGGGTGCGCCATCGGGCCGGCATCTTCGGGGAACTGCGCGGTGCGCAATACGCGCACGTCTTCGATGCGCTTGACCGCTCGGGCCGATGCGTCGGCGCACAGGTCCTGGCTGAATTCCTGGTCGCGGAAGACGGTAAGGCCTTCTTTCAGCGACAGCTGGAACCAGTCGCGGCAGGTCACGCGGTCGCCCGACCAGTTATGAAAGTACTCGTGACCGACCACGCTTTCTATGTTGCTGTAGTCGGCGTCGGTAGCCGTCGCCTGATTGGCCAGAACGTACTTCGTGTTGAAGATGTTCAGGCCCTTGTTTTCCATCGCGCCCATGTTGAAGTCGCTTGTCGCAACGATCATGAAGCGGTCGAGGTCGAGCGGCAGGCCGAAGCGCGCTTCGTCCCACAGAACGGAGTTGACCAGCGAGTTCATCGCGTGCTCGGTCTTGTCGAGATCGCCGGCACGCACATAGACCTGCAGCAGATGCTCCTTGCCGTTGCGCGCGGTGATGCGCTGCTCGCGTGCCACCAGCTTGCCGGCGACCAGCGCGAACAGATAGGCCGGCTTCTTGAACGGGTCGACCCACTTGGCGAAGTGGCGTCCCTCGTTGCCCGGCCCTTCCAGATCGCCTTGCTCGACCAGGTTGCCGTTCGACAGCAGCACCGGGTAGGCGTACTTGCTGGCGCGCAGCGTGACGGTGTAGCTGGCCATCACGTCGGGTCGATCGAGGAAGTACGTGATGCGGCGAAAGCCCTCGGCCTCGCACTGCGTGAAGAAGGTGTCTTCGCTCACGAACAGGCCCATCAGCTTGGTGTTCTTGATGGGGCAGCAGGTCGTGAAGATCTCGAGCTCGAAAGCATCGGGCAGGGCGTCGATGACCAGCTGGTCGCCTTCGATGCGGAACGATGCGCCGTGGTTGTCGACCAGCACGCGTGCCAGGTTCAGTTCGTCGCCATCGAGGCGCAGAGGCTGCACCGGCACTGCGGGATTGCGGCGCATGCGCATGCGGTTGAGCACGCGGGTTTTGTTCGGGTCGAGGTCGAAGGTCAGCTCGACCGTGTCGATCCAGTAGGCGGGCGCGACATAGTCTTCGCGGCGAATGGCGACCGGTTGGCCTTGTGCATCACGCAACAGCATCGAGAGTCTCCAGAAAATTTGAATGGGCGAGTTCGTCGTAGTCGTGCACGGCGGCGATGACGTGCGGACCGGCGAGCTCTGCAGGCGTGTGCGAGCTGCAGACGGCGACGGCGCGCATGCCGCCACGCCGTGCGGCTTCGATGCCGAAAGGCGCATCTTCGAAAACGATGCAGCGCGCAGGCGCCACGCCGATGCGGCGCGCAGCTTCTAGAAAGATCTCGGGGGTCGGCTTGCCGGCAAAGCCTTCGTCGCCACCGACGATCGCCAACGGCAGCGGGTCCATCCTGAGCCGCGACATCGCGAACTCGATGTTGTGTTTGTCGCCGGCGGTGCCGACGGCGATCTTCAGCCCGCGTGCCACAGCGGCCTTGGCGAAAGCGCCGAAGCCTCCCACCTCACGGAACTCCGCCGCGAAGAGTTCGCGGTAGATCAGCTCTTTCTCGTGCGTGATTTCCGCGCTCTCAATCTCGGTCACCTCGCGCTGCATCAGCTCGCGCGCGCATTCGACGGCGGTGCGGCCGGTGGTGCGGCGCATCAGGTCCGGCACGTCGATCGTCATGTTGCGGCGGCGCGCGTACTCGACCCATGCCTTGGCATGCCAGGGCATCGAGTCGATCATGGTGCCGTCCATGTCGAAGATGAGCGCTTCGACGGGGCCTGTCCAGAGCGTATCGGCCGCCATCAGACGCCTTGCTTCAACGACGCTTCGATGAAGACATCGAGATCGCCGTCGAGCACCTTCTGCGTGGCCGACACTTCGACGTTGGTGCGCAGGTCCTTGATACGGCTGTTGTCCAGCACGTAGCTGCGAATCTGGTGACCCCAGCCCACGTCGGTCTTGGTGTCTTCCAGCTTTTGCTGCGCTTCCTGCTGCTTCCTCAACTCGAAGTCATACAGCCGTGACCGCAGGCGTTTCCACGCTACGTCGCGGTTGCTGTGCTGGCTGCGGCCGTCCTGGCACTGCACCACGATACCGGTCGGGATGTGCGTGAGCCGCACCGCCGAATCGGTCTTGTTGATGTGCTGCCCGCCCGCGCCGCTGGCCCGGAAGGTGTCGACCCGCACGTCCGACGGGTTGATGTCGATCTCGATCGAATCGTCGACTTCGGGGTACACGAAGATGCTGGCGAAGCTGGTGTGGCGGCCGCCCGACGAGTCGAAAGGCGACTTGCGCACGAGGCGGTGCACCCCGGTTTCGGTGCGCAGCAAACCGAAGGCGTAGTCGCCCTCGACCTTGATGGTCGCGCCCTTGATTCCGGCGGTGTCGCCCGGTGTCTCGTCTTCGATCTGCGTCTTGAAACCCTTGCGCTCGGCATATTTCAAATACTGGCGCAGCAGCATGCTGGCCCAGTCGCAAGCTTCGGTGCCACCGGCGCCGGCCTGGATGTCGACAAAGCAATTGAGCGGGTCTGCCGGGTTGTTGAACATCCGGCGGAATTCGAGCTGCTTGATGTCGGCTTCGAGCTTGCCGGCGTCATCGGAGATGGCTTGCAGGCCATCCATGTCGCCGTCTTCCTTCGACATGTCGAAAAGCTCGGTGTTGTCGGACAGCCCGCTGGTGAGCTTGTCGAGCGTGACGACCACGTCATCGAGCGCCTTTTTCTCGCGGCCAAGCTCCTGCGCTTTCTTGGGGTCGTTCCAGACCTTGGGATCTTCGAGCGATGCGTTGACCGTCCTCAGACGTTCGGCTTTGGCATCGTAGTCAAAGATACCTCCGTAAATCGACCGTGCGCACGCTCAGGTCGGCAAGGCTGGCGCTGATTTGGTTGATTTGCTCTGCATCCATGGGGTGTCCTGACGGTGTTCGGGGAAACCGGGTATTTTCTCACGGCTTCATGAAATGGCGGCGGCCACCTCCAGAGGCAGAGTGACCCGAAAGACCGCACCGGCGCCGGGTTGGCTTTCGACGCTGATTTCGCCACCGTGGGCCCGCACGATCTGCCGTGTGATGTAGAGCCCCAGGCCGAGACCAGCGGCGTGCTTTTTGCTGTCGGCGGTGCGTTCGAATTGTTCGAAGATGCGCTCCTGATCCGCCGTTGCAATGCCCATGCCGCCGTCACGCACCGTCATGAAAGCCTGCGGCGCTGCACCCGCGAAACCGGCGCTGGCGACATCGACACCGACCTCCACCCGCACCGGTTTGCCGCCGCCGTAGCGCAGCGCGTTGGTCAGGAGGTTGGTCAGCACCTGTTCGACGCGGAACTCGTCCCACATGCCTTGCACCGGCCCGGCGGCGTGCAGCGTGATGGTCGAGCCCGCGGCCTCGACCTGCTGCCCCAGGCTATCGACCACGCGCGCGGCCATCGCCGCCAGATCGAAGGGCTTGGGCTGGATCGACAGGGCGCCGCTGCGCAGCCGCGTGACGTCGAGCATGTCGTCGATCAACCGCACCATGTTCTGGATTTGCCGCTGGTCGCGCTCGATCATGGCCGGCAGCTTGGCGGGCTCGAAGGGCGCCAGATTGCCTTTGGTGAGATGCAGCTTGCGCACCTGTGTTTCGAGATAGAGCGTGTTGAGCGGCGTGCGCAGTTCGTGCGACACCATCGACATGAAGTCGTCGCGCATGCGTACCGCGCGCTGCAGTTCGCACTGGGCCGTCTGTAGCTGCTGCACCAGTTGCTCCGTCTGATGATGGGCCGCTGCCAGCGCGTCCATCTCGTGCTTCAGTGCCTTGCGGTGACGGTGCAGGTCGACGAAGACGTTGACCTTGCTGATGACCACGTGACCATCGAGCGGCTTCTGCAAGAAGTCGACCGCGCCACTTTCGTAGCCCTTGAAGGCGTAGTTGAGTTCGCTGCCCGCGGCACTGACGAAGATGATCGGGATGTGCCGCGTGCGCTCCGTGCCACGCATCATCTCGGCCAGCTCGAAACCGTTCATGCCGGGCATCTGCACGTCGAGAATGGCGAGCGCGAATTCGTGCTCGAGCATCAACGCCAGCGCCGCATCGGCAGAGGTCGCCTGGTGCACGGTGCGCAGAGGCCCGCGAACGAGCGCGTCGAGCGCCATCAGGTTTTCCGGAAGGTCGTCGACGATCAGCAGTTTGCTTTCGACGTCAGTGAGCATGAGGCGAATCCAAGGGGTCCAATCGAAGAAGTAGCGAGCTCAATCCGAGCAAAGGCAGCACGGCATCCGGCGTGTGGCGGGCCAGCGCGGCCAGCGGCATGGTCGGCACATGCGCTTCAAGCGGATCTTGCACCGCCGTGAAACCGCCGAGAGAATGAATGTGCGCCATGCCGCGCGCGCCGTCTTCGTTGGCGCCGGTGAGCAGCAGCCCGGCCAGGGCACTTTGGTAGGCGTCGGCCGCCGAACTCATCAGCACATCGATCGAGGGGCGGGAGAAAAGTACCGGCGGTTCGCAGCTCAAGGAAAAACAGCGATCCCGCTCGATCGACAGGTGGTAGCCCGGCGGCGCGAAGTGCAGCGTTCCGGGAGCGAGCGGGCGCTTGTCTTCGGCCTCGCAGACCGGAATCGAAAGGCGCGGCGCAAAGACTTCGGCCAGACGGCTTTCGCGTCCTTCGGGCAAGTGCAACACCGTGACGATCGGCAGCCGCCATGTCTGCGGCAGACCGACAAGCAGGTTGAGCAGCGCGTCGATGCCACCCGCCGAGGCGCCAATCACCACGGCATCGATCCGTCGTGTCGTCATGAGGCTTTCCGGAACAGGCGCTCGGCCCGAACCAGCGGATCGAAGCGCGTCGCATAGCCGGAGAAATCGATGCTCTCCTTCGAGCCCAGGCCGAGAAAGCCGCGATGGCACAGCGATTCGTGGAAGAGACCGAGCGCGCGGTCTTGCAATTGGCGGTTGAAGTAGATCAACACGTTGCGGCACGACACCAGCTGGGTCTCTGCGAACACGCTGTCGGTGGCCAGGCTGTGGTCGGCAAAGATGACGTTGGCGCACAGCGACGGGTCGAACCTGGCGGCATCGTAGGCGGCGACGTAGTAGTCGGAGAACGCTCGCGTGCCGCCGGCGCGTTGGTAGTTGACCGTGTACTTTTGCAGCGTGTCGAGCGCGAAGATGCCCTGCCGCGCCTTGTCGAGAGAGGCGAAGTTGATGTCGGTCGCATAGATCCGGCTGCGGTCGAGCAGGCCCTCTTCACGCAGCAGGATGGCGAGCGAATACACCTCTTCGCCGGTGCTGCACCCGGCGACCCACACCTTGATGGAAGGGTAGGTGTGCAGCACCGGAACCACCTGCCGCCGCAGTGCCAGAAAGTAGCTCGGGTCGCGAAACATTTCGCTGACCGGAATGGTGAGGTACTGCAGCAGCCGCGTGAAGATGGTGGGCTCGCGCAGCACCTGCTCCTGCAGCGCGGAAACCGAGGACAAGCCCAGCTGCGTCAGCGCATACGTCACGCGGCGCTTTTGCGAGGCGCCGGTGTAGTCGCGAAAGTCATAGCTGTACTTGAGGTAGATCGCCTCCATCAGCAGGCGCAGGTCGATCTCGTCGTTGCCCGGTGGAACCAGGGCCGGAGGAGTGGACGCTGGAGTCGATGAGGTCATAGCCGTTCCATCTTGGGCATCCACACGCGCAACAGCGAGAAGAGCCGATCGAGGTCGACGGGCTTTGCAAGGTAGTCGTTGGCACCTGCAGCCAGGCATTGTTCCTGGTCGTCTTTCATCGCCTTGGCCGTGACGGCGATCACCGGCAGATTGTCGAAACGCTTGTCCTGGCGAATCCGCCGTGTGGCCTCGAGGCCGTCCATCTCCGGCATCATCACGTCCATCAGCACGAGGTCGATGTCGGGCACGCTGTCGAGCTTGGCGAGCGCTTCAAGGCCGTTGCGTCCTATCTCAACGATGGCGCCGCGTTGCTCCAGTGCGCTGGTCAGGGCGAAGATGTTTCGCACGTCGTCATCGACCAGCAGGATGCGGCGGCCTTCGAAAACGCGGTCGCGGCCGCGGGCGGTCTTGAGCATCGTTTGCCTTTCGCTCGACAGCTCCGATTCAACCTTGTGCAAAAACAGCGTGACTTCGTCGAGCAGCCGCTCCGGCGAGCGCGCACCCTTGATGATGATGGAGCGCGAGTAGCGCAGCAGCTCGGCTTCTTCGTCGCGCGTGAGGTTGCGCCCGGTGTAGACGATGACCGGCGGAAACGACGAGATCTCCTCGGTCGCCATGCGCTTGAGCAACTCGCTGCCTTGCATATCGGGCAAGCGAAGGTCGGTGATCATGCAGTCGAACACGCGGTTGCGCAGCAGCTTCATCGCCTCTTCGCCGGACGCGACCGCAGTGATCGCCGCGTCGTCGTCGCCGATGAGCTTGATTACGCTTTCGCGCTGCAGTGCGTCGTCTTCCACCAGCAGCACCTGCTTGACCTTTTGCGACAGCTTGTCTTCGATCTTCTTGAACACCTGCTTGAGCTGGTCGCGCGAAGTGGGCTTCAACGCGTAGCCGATTGCGCCCATGTGCAGCGCGGCTTCCGACTGGTCTTGCGCCGACACCACATGGACCGGGATGTGCCGCGTCTGCGGATCGTCCTTGAGGTGCTGCAGCACGTTGAGGCCGCTGCTGTCGGGCAGCCGCATGTCGAGCAGGATGGCGTCGGGCACGAACTGAGTCGCGAGGGCGAAGCCATCGGCCGCGCCGTGCGCCACCAGGCAGCTGTAGCCGAGCTCGTGCGCCAGGTCGTAGAGGATGTGCGCGAACTGCGGCTCGTCTTCGATCACGAGCACGCGGCGTGCCTTGTCACGCGGCAAGGCGCGATCGTCTGCGAAGGTGGGCAGTACGGGGCGGGGTGGCGCAGCGGGGCCGGGAGTGAGCGGCGTCGACATCGCCCGCGCCGTGGACTTGGCTGCCCGCGTACGTGAGAGTGAAGGTGAAGGTGAAGGTGAAGGTGAAGGTGCGGAGGCAAGCACCTGCCCGGCGCCCGAATGCGCGCTACGCACCGGCAATTCCGCCGGCTCCGACGGCAATGCGGCGGGCAACCGTAGCGTGAACGTGCTTCCATGACCCGGCTCGCTCTCCACTTCGAGCGTGCCACCCAGCAGATGCGTCAGGTCACGCGAAATCGACAGGCCCAAGCCGGTGCCGCCATAGCGCCTGCTGGTGGTGCCGTCTGCCTGGCGAAAAGCTTCGAAGACCACCTCCTGCTGATCGGCCTGGATGCCGATGCCCGAGTCGCTCACGGAGAACGCCACGCCACCCTCGGTTGCAGCCGAAACACCCAGCACCACCTCGCCGCGTTCGGTGAACTTGAGCGCGTTCGACAACAGGTTCTTGAGGATCTGCTCGAGCCGCTGGCGGTCGGTGTTGAGGCTCGTCGGCGCGCCCGGCTGCAGGTCGAGCCGGAAGCCCAGACTTTTCTGCTTGGCGAGCGGCGTGAAAGTCATCGCGAGGCTGTCGGTCAGGCGGGACACCGGCACGTCTTCGGCCACCAGTTCCATCTTGCCGGCCTCGACCTTGGCGATGTCCAGGATGTCGTTGATCAACAGCAGCAGGTCGTTGCCCGAGGCGTAGATCGATTCGGCGAACTTGACCTGCTCGGCACTGAGGTTGCCCTTCGGGTTGTCGCCCAGCAGCTTGGCGAGGATGAGCGCGCTGTTGAGCGGCGTGCGCAGCTCGTGCGACATGTTCGCCAGAAATTCCGACTTGTAGCGACTGGCGCGCTGCAGTTCTTCGGCCCGTTCGTTCAGGTCGCGTTGCACGCGGCGCAGAGCCAGATTGCGCTGGTCGAGTGCCTCGGTTCGCTCCGACAACTGGCTGTTGGTTTGCTCTAGCTCGGCCTGCTGGTTTTCAAGCGTGGCCTGCGATTGGCGTAGCACGCGCGATTGCTCTTCCAGCTCTTCGTTGGCGGTGCGCAACTCTTCCTGCTGGACTTGCAGCTCCTCGTTGAGTTGCTGCGTTTCGGCCAGTACGTCTTGCAGCTGCTCGCGATAGCGCGCGGCGGCCACGGCGCTGCCAAGGGTGCCCGACACCGAGTCGAGCAGCGCAGATGCACGCGCGTCGGGCTTGGTCATCAGGCCAAGTTCGAGCACACCGTTGACGAACCCATCGTTGGCAATCGGCAGCAACAGTGCGGCGCGCGGCGACATGGCGCCCAGGCCGGTATTCACCTTCAGGTAGTCGGCCGTCACTGGTTCGACCAGCATCGTGCGGCGCTCGGTGGCAACCTGTCCGAGCAGGCTTTCGGTCGACGAGAAGGTCTGCGAGCTGGCCTCGGCCTCGGCCGAAAAACCGTAGCTCGAGGCACGGCGAAGCTCGCCGTTCGGCTCGCGCACATAGAGCGCACCGACGGTGCTGCCGAGCTGTCGCGCGAAGAACGCGAGCGCCTTGCGACCGAGCTCCTGCGCGCTGAGCTGGCCGACAATTTCGGCCGCCAATTCTGTCTGCGAACTGCGCAGCCATGCCTGCTGTTGCAGCACTTCTGCGTGCGCGGCTTGTTCGCCGAGCGCGGCGCCGTAGTTGGCTGACAGCTCTGTAAGCTGACGGCGTCCGAAGTACGCTAGAAAACCGGTGAAGATCAGGCTGAACAGCACATACGCCACCACCACTGCAATGCTGGTGTTGTGCGCTTCGTTGTTGCGCTGAAAACGCAAAGCCTGTTCGGTGGAAATGAAGGCGCCGTACTCGGCTCGCATGGCATCGCTCAGTGATTTGCCACGGCCGGCCGTCACGGCCGTGCGGTAGTCCTGGCCGGCGCGCCGCAACGCGATCAGCTCGGATGCGTAGGCATCCCAGCTCTTTTGTGTGGCCGCTATGCGGTCGACGCGCGACACCTGCTGCGCGTTGTCGGACACCAGCAGCCGCAGTGCGGCCAACTCGGGGCCGATGCGTGATTGGGCGGCGTCGTAGGGTTGGAGAAAACTTGGCTCTCCGGTGATGAGGAAGCCCCGCATGCCCGATTCGAGATCGACGGTGAGGCGCTGCGCCTCGGTCGCGCTCCGGGTGACCTGGTCGGTGTGCTCGACCCAACCGATCACCGACAAAAGATAGAGGATCAAGGCCACGAACATGACCGCGCCTGCCAGCCCTGCGGCAAGGGGCAGCTTGACGTTGCGACTCAGCGCGCGCTGAAAGGATTGCTGATCGATCGCGCGGGGGCTTTTCATGGGAGATGGGTCGGAGGGCGGGTGGGCAAAGCCGTAGGAGTCTGCCCGACCAGGGCGTCTGGCGCTGTCGGAAAAAGCCGCGCGTTCGCGGCTGCGCTCACGCGGTACGAGGGATGCGCGCGGACTGGCCCAGGCGGCTGTCAGCCTGCAAGAAAATCCTGGATCAACTCGGCCACGCGTGCCGGCCGATCGTGATGCAGCATATGACCGGCATCCTCGATGCGCGCAACCCGTGCGTCTTTGACCGACTTCAAGCGCGCGTGGTACTCATCCAATGAATAGCGGCCCTTCCACCATTTGCTCAGGCTGTCGTCGGCCGCCTCGACCGCCAGCAGCGGTGCGGTGATGCAGGCGTACAAGGCGAGCACCTCGTCGACCCGAAATATGTGCGCGTTGATGATCTTGTGCGCTGCATCGCCCAGGATTTCCCAGCGCTCGTTGCCATCGGCGTTGAGGCTGGTGCCGGCCCAGTGACTCGCCAGCCAGTCCGCTTTGTCCTGGGTCAACTTCGGGTTGGTCTTCATCAGGCGGCGCGCCACGCCGTCGGCGGCCGGGTAGGCGGCCAGCGCCATTTCGCCGCGGTGCAGGCGCTTGAGTTCATCGATCCATTTGCCATAGCGCTGCGGCGCTTCGCTCGGCGCCAGGCCGGGCATGCCGAAGCCCTCGAGGTTGACGAGCCGGCGGATGCGCTGCGGCCGCACGCCGGCGTAGTGCATCGCGACGTTGCCGCCCATGCTGTGCCCGACCAGGTCGACCGCCACGCTCTCCGGGGCCCCTGCCTGACCCACGTAATGGTCGAGCAGCCAGTCCAGATCGGCCAGGTAATCTGGCATCCAGTAGTTGTCGACGCCGCCACCTTCGGTCAGGCCGAAGCCGCGCCAGTCGGGTGCGATAACGAAGCGCTCCTCGGCCAGCGCATCGACCACGAACTGCCATGAAGCGCCGACGTCCATCCAGCCGTGCAGCAGCACCAGCGGAGGCCGGGTGGCCGATGGCTGGCCCCAGAGCCGCACGTGGTAATCGAGGTTTCGCACGGGCACGAATTCGCTGCGGGAGACGCGGAGGGCTTGGTACATGCCCTCGATGATATGCAGGCACCGGGCGCTGCGCTGTCGCACACGAGCCCCAACGCGGGCCTGCACGCGACAGCGCTGGCGGCGGTAGCATTCCGGCCATGAAAAACATCCCATTCGAAAAAGTCAGGCTGGGCCAGAGCGATCTGCGCGTCACGCCGATCTGCCTCGGCACCATGACCTTCGGTGAGCAGGTCGACGAGCCCACTTCGCATGCCGTGCTGAGCCGTTCGCTCGAGCGCGGCATCGATTTCATCGATACCGCCGAAATGTATTCGGTGCCGACGCGGCAAGAGACCTACAGCGTGACCGAAAGCATCATCGGTCGCTGGTTTGCTGCCAACCCCGGCGCGCGGCAAAAGCTCACGCTGGCGACCAAGGTGGCCGGCCCGTCGCGCGGCATGCCGTGGGTGCGTGAAGGCACCGGCATGGCGGCGGCCGACATCGTGGCGTCGTGCAATGCCAGCCTGAAGCGCATGCAGACCGACGTGATCGATCTCTATCAAATCCACTGGCCCGAGCGCAACACGCCGTTGTTCGGACAGATCTATTTCGACCCGACCAAGGAGCGTACGCAGACTTCGATTCACGAGCAGCTCGAAGCGCTTGGCGGTCTGGTGAAGGAGGGCAAGGTCCGCTACATCGGCTTGTCGAACGAGACGCCGTACGGCGTGCACGAATTTGTCCGTCTCGCCGAGCAGCATTCGCTGCCGCGCATCGCGACGGTGCAGAACGTGTACAGCCTGATCAGCCGCGCACTGGAGAACGGGCTGGACGAAACCATGCATCGGCTAGACGTGTCGTTGCTGGCCTATTCGCCGCTGGCTTTCGGCCTGTTGACCGGCAAGTACGACGAGAGCGGCACCGAAGGCCCCGATGCACCCAGGGGGCGCATCTCGGGCTACGAGTCGGTACGCAAGCAACGCTGGGGCCGCCCCGATGCATTGCGCGCCTCGCGTGCCTACAACCGCCTCGCGCGCGACAACGGCATGACGCCGACGCAGCTGGCACTCGCCTTCTGCTACACCAAATGGCAGGTTGCCAGCACCATCATCGGCGTGACGACGGTGGCGCAACTCGAAGAAGACCTGGATGCGTGGGGCACCACGTTGTCGCCCGAGGTGCTGGCCGAGATCGACAAGATTCGCTGGGATATTCGCGACCCGGCGATGTGATTCATCATCGACGGCGGTCGGCGACGGGCTCTGGTGGGCATCACTCCCAAGGCGTGCATCGACTTGCTCGCTGCCCGACCGGTGCAATGCGCGCTGGCAGAATGAGCGACCTTTTTTGTCGAGGCCAGAGCCTGCGTTGAGTTCATATCTGCCATTCCCTGCCGCCGCAATCATTGCCATCGTCGCGGCCTACCTGATCGGCTCGCTGTCGTTCGCGGTGATCGTGAGCAAGGCCTTTGGCATGGCGGATCCGCGCAGTTACGGCAGCGGCAATCCGGGCGCCACCAACGTGCTGCGCTCGGGTAACAAAACGGCGGCGCTGGTGACCTTGATGCTGGACGCAGCGAAGGGCTGGTTACCGGTTTTTTTGATCCGGCACTTCGGCGCGGAATGGGGCGTGGGTCCGGGCGTCGAAGGCATCGCCGCGGTGGCCGGGCTCGCAGCGTTTCTCGGCCATTTGTATCCGGTGTTCTTCTCGTTCAAGGGCGGCAAGGGTGTTGCTACAGCGATCGGTGTGATCGTTGGCATAGCGCCTTTGTTGGGGCTCGCGACGTGCGCGACCTGGGTCATCATCGCGCTGTTTTTTCGGTACTCGTCGCTGGCCTCGCTGGCGGCTGCGTTCTTCGCACCGTCCTACTACCTGATCGGCGGCAACATCGCCTGGCCCTTGCATCGCACCGTACTGGTCGCGCTCATCCTCATGAGCTTGTTGCTGTTCTGGCGGCACCGTGAAAATATCCGTCGGCTCGTTGCCGGCACCGAGTCGAAGCTCGGCTCCAAAAAGAAAGTCTGACCATGCCCGAAATCACCCGCTTCCACGTCGGCCCACGCTTGTCCGAAACCGCCGTGCACAACGGCACCGTGTACCTCGCGGGCCAGGTGCCGGACGACACCACGCTGGACATGCGTGGCCAGACTGCTGAAGTGCTCGGCATGGTTGAGCGATTGCTTGCGGAAGCGGGTAGCGACAAGTCGCGCATCCTGATGGCCCAAATTTTCTTGAATGACATTGCAGACATCACGGTGATGAACGAGATCTGGGACGCATGGATTCCGGCAGGCCACACGCCGCCGCGCGCCACGGTGCAGGCCAAGATGGCGAATGCGGCCTACAAGATCGAGATCGTCGTCACCGCTGCGCAGCTCTGAGCGCGCGCCTTAGCAGGCGCTTCAGCATCGCTTCAGAAACGTTTATCCAGCACCATCTGATCGGCGTCCCGCCGCATCGAGAAGCGGTTGATGAAGCTGTTGCCGAGCAGGATGAATGGCATCGACTGCTCCGACACGATGGCGTCGACGTCGTACACCTCGACATCCCCGACTCGCACGGAATTGAGTCGCAGCCGGTAGCCCGCCGCCACACCGTTGGCCGTGCTGACGCGCACTGGCGTGCCCTTGCTGTAGTCGAGCCCGATGCGCGTGGCATCGGCGGCCGACAACGCAACCGTGGTGGCGCCGGTGTCCAGCATGAAGTTGACCGTGCGACCGTTGATGGTGCCCTGCGTCATGAAGTGGCCGCGGCTGTCGGCCGGCAGCACGATGCGGTTGCCACCGCCGCTCGGGCCGCCGCCTCCGATGCTTGCGGGCGTGTCCATCCGCAAGGCAATGCGCTTGCCGCCTGACTCGACGGTGGCCTGTTCGGCCTGCAGCGCGACCAGCTTCACGCCCTGGAAGGTCTCGCCGACGGCAACAGTCTTGGGTGCGCCTCCGTTGACGATCAGGATGGCCCGGCTGCCTATGGTGCCGGTGAGCATCACCGAGGTTTCGGCCTGCGCGAGCACGGAAGCACTCGCGAGCATCAACGCCGCTGCGAGCCGCAGGCCGAACACGTCAATCCCTGAAGTTGTTGAACGACAGCGGCATGTCAGGCACGTCCTTCTTGATGAGTGCCATGGCCGCCTGCAGATCGTCGCGCTTGGCGCCGGTCACGCGCACCGCATCGCCCTGAATGGCGGAGGTGACTTTCATCTTGCTGTCTTTCAACAGGCGCGTGATCTTCTTGGCCTGCTCGCTCTCGATGCCGCTCTTGACCTTGATGACCTGCTTGACCTTGTCGCCGCCGATCTTCTGCACGTCGCCCTTGTCGAGAAAGCGCACGTCGACGCTGCGCTTGGTGAGCTTGGCGCGAAGGATGTCTTCGACCTGCACGAGCTGGAATTCAGCGTCGCCGATCATGGTGATTTCCTTGTCCTTGAGCTCGACCGCAGCGGCCGTGCCCTTGAAGTCGAAGCGGGTGCCGATTTCTTTGGCGGTGTTCTCGACGGCGTTTTTGACCTCGGGCAAGTTGGGTTCGCAGACGGTGTCGAAAGACGGCATGGACGTTCCTGATTCTGGGGGACTGAGTGCGACAATTCTCCCATGATCGTGGAGTCCAACGTCCCCCTGCAGCCTTACAACAGCTTTGGCATCGTCGCGCGCGCGCATCATCTTGCACGCATCACTGGCGAGGCGGATGTGCAGGCACTGCGCGACGATGCCGAGTGGCGCGATGCGTCGCGCTTCGTGCTTGGTGGCGGCAGCAACATCGTGCTCACCGGCGACGTCAAGCAGCTGGTGCTGAAGGTCGAGATCAAGGGTTTGCGGCTGGTCGAAGAAACGCCGCGCGCATGGATCGTCGAGGCGGGCGCTGGGGAAAACTGGCACGAGGTGGTTCGCTGGACAGTGGAAAACGGCTTTCCGGGGTTGGAAAACCTGGCGCTCATTCCCGGCACGGTCGGCGGTGCGCCGGTGCAGAACATCGGCGCCTATGGCGTCGAGCTGCAAGACCGCTTCGAATCGCTCGATGCGATCGACATCAACACCGGCCGCACCTTCACGCTCGATGCCGCGCGGTGCGCTTTCGGCTATCGCGATTCGGTCTTCAAGCACGTGCCGGCCGGCCCCAACGACTTCGGGTTGGCGGGCCGTGCACTGATCACCCGTGTGCGCTTTCGCTTGCCACGGCCGTGGAAGCCGGTGCTCGGCTACGTCGATCTTGA
The DNA here is from genome assembly GCF_046115955.1 of Variovorax sp. GrIS 2.14. Lineage (NCBI taxonomy): Bacteria > Pseudomonadati > Pseudomonadota > Betaproteobacteria > Burkholderiales > Comamonadaceae > Variovorax > Variovorax sp. GrIS 2.14. The sequence goes on along the minus strand of NZ_JBJXIA010000011.1, from coordinate 181,299 downwards.
AAAGAAGATGGCCGAGGCAGCCAACATCGAGCCGACCGCCATGCAAATCTTCGACTGGATCGTCGCGATCCGTCGTGCCAAGTTGCCCGACTGGCGGGTGCTCGGCAATGCCGGCAGCTTCTTCAAGAACCCGACAGTCACGCCCGAGCAGTGCGCCGACATCATCGCGCGCGACCCCAAGATCGTGCACTACCCGATGGACGACGGCAGCATCAAGCTGGCGGCCGGCTGGCTCATCGACGCCTGCGGCTGGAAGGGTAAATCGGTTGGCAACGCCGGCGTGTACGAGCGCCAGGCGCTGGTGCTGGTGAACCGCGGCGGCAATGCCGACCCGGTGACGGGCGGTGAGGTGATGACGTTGGCCAAGGCCATACAGACCAGCGTGTACGAGCGTTTCGGGATCCGGCTGGAGCCCGAGCCGGTCGTGGTCTGAGCATGCGTGCCGTGCGACCAGGGCGCGGTGCATCGACGCTCGTTGCCGAGGCGGTCGTCGACCTGCTGCACCCGAATTTTCGGCACCGCATCACTGGCTTGATGTGGGCGCGCCGCGGCCTGTGGGTGATCGCGGTGCTGTCGCTTTTTGTGCTGAGTCGTCAATTCGGCACGCTCATCGCCGTGGTCATGTTGTGCTTGCTGCTGGCACAGGCGCTCAAGGCGCGGGAAACCAGCTTGCGCCGCCAGTTCGTACGTGAAGCGGAGCTGCCGCGGTTCCTGGTCGGCAAGCTCATCCAGGCTTATCCATCGATGGGCCAAAGAGATGCCGAGCTGGTGCTGCGCGGCCTGCGTCAGTTCTTCATGGCGCATTTGCGCAGCGACAAAAAGTTTGTCGCGATGCCATCGAAGCTGGTCGATGCGGCGTGGCACGAGTTCATCCTGCACACGCAGGGCTACCAGCGCTGGTGCGAGGCGGCGTTCGGCGGCATGCAGCACCACAGTCCGGCCGAAGTGCTGGGTCGCGACGCGCGCCGCAACGACGGGCTGCGCCGCAGCTGATACTGAGCCTGCAAGGAAGAGAGCATCGACCCGCGCAAGCCGAGCCGGTTACCGCTGCTCTTCGCGCTCGACGCCAAGTACGGCGTGGCTGGCGGCTTCACCTACGTGCCCGACTGCAAGGCGACGGCACGCCACGACGGTTCGACCACTCAATGCGGCAGCGACTTCAGCAGCTCCGACAGCGGCTCGGGTGATGCCGGTGGCTTCGGCGGCAGCGAGTCGACGAGCAGTGGCAGCGGCGATGGCGGATCGTCGAGCGACGGAGGCTCGTCCGGAGACAGCGGATCGGGCTGCGGCGGCGGGTGCGGTGGAGGCGGCGGCGACTGACCCGTCGCAGCCCTCAAGTCCTCGGCCGGCGGCTCAGCCGAAGTGGCAGATGTAGCTGTACGGCTCGCCGGTCACGCGGATCTGGAACGACGCATTGCCGGGCACGCTGAATTTTTCGCCGGCGCCCGATTTCTTCCACTCGGTCGTGCCGGCCAGCTGGTATTCGCAAGTGCCGCTCACCCCCTCCATGATCTCCGGCGCGCCGGTACTGAAGGTGAGGGTCGACGGCAGGATTACGCCGATCGACTTCTTGGTGCCGTCGGCCTGGGTGAAGCCGTGGCTCACGCATTTGCCGTCGAAGTAGACGTTGGCCTTGGTGGTGACGGTCACGTCTGCGAAGGTTTCAGTGGTCATTGCGAACTCGCTTTTCAGGGGCCGCGATTTTAGTTGCCGCAGCGCCTGACGATTCACATCACCCCATGAAGCCGAGGTTGCGCGTGCTGTAGTTCTTCAGGTTGGGCAGCACAGAAATCTGGTCGCTTGGCGACACGCCGAACCAGTTGGCCAGCGTGGCTCCGAACTGGTCGACGCCGGTGGTCGGCACCAGCCGACCTTGCCCCACGTCGTCGGGCCCGTCGTTGGCCAGCGTGGGCGCGGCGCCGATAAACGACTTGCCCTTGACGGCATCGCCCATGACGAACTGCACTCCGCCCCAGCCGTGGTCGGAGCCGCTCGAGTTGCTGTTGAGCGTGCGGCCGAAGTCCGACGCGGTGAACGTCGTGACTTGCTGCGAGACACCCAGGTCTTTTGTCGCCTGGTAGAAGGCCGACATGGCGTTGGCCACACCCGCGAGCAGCAAGGCGTGCGTGCCACCGGCACCGCCCAGGCCATCGTGGTTGTCGAAGCCCCCCATCGAGACGAAGAACACCTGCCGCTTAGCGCCGAGCGTGCTGCTGACGGAAATCATTTTGGCGACGAGCTTCAACTGATCGGCCAGCGAGTTGCCTGTCGGAAAAGTCGTCGCGACATTGGCGCCGGCGAGTGCGCTGCTGAGTTGGTCGTTCGCGGTGAGCGCGCGACGCGACACCGCGGCGTAGCTGTTCTCCAGCAACTGGGTACGCGTGTTCATCATCAAACCGTTGAGCGCGGTCGAGCAAGCGGCTGATCCGAACATCGCCGACTTGATGCCAGCGACCGAGACTGGTCCGCTCGAAGCCACCTGGTATTGCGACACCTGGCTGCCCGACAGGTAGACCGCGTTGCCAGCCACCGACACGCAGGTGAAGGTCGCGTTGCCGTTGCCGCCGGCCAGCAGGTCGCCCATGCGCCCGCCCCAACCCGACGATGCACCCTCGGGCGCCGAGGCCTGCCAGTACGAGGATTGATCGTTGTGCGAGAAGAGCTTGGGTGGCAGCGGAACCGAGCGCGCGTTGTACTGCGCCTTGGTCGTCGGCTGCACCAGCGTGCCTACGTTGAGCGCGATCGACAGGGCACCTGTGTTGAAGATCGGCAGCAGCGGAGCGAGCGTCGGCGCCAGTGCGTACTGGCGGCTGCCAGGCAACGCGGTCGCTGGCGTGAGCACGGTCGGCGCCAACAAATCACGGCCGATCGCGATGTTGCTGCGCAGGCTGTTGTAGGTGTTGTAGGTGGCCTGATCGTAGGCGACCAGTGTGTTGGCGTAGTCGTTACCGCCATACAGAAAAATGCAGACGAGTGCCTTGTAGTCGCTTGCCGTGGCGGCTGCCGCCTCGCCCATGGCAGCCAGGCTGAGCGCCCATGGCGTGGCCGACGCCGCGAGCGACAGCGCGCCGGTGCGACGCAAAAATTCACGGCGCGATGCGTTGTCGGGCTGGACGCCAGGGAAGTGAGCCGACGAAGGAGGCCGGCCGGAGCGAAAAGAAGAATCTGTCATGCGGCGCGTTATTTCTGGACGATGTATTCGGGGGAGGCCAGCACGAGCGTGAGGGCGGCATAGACGCGGTTCAGCTTGCCGGTGTCGTTGTCGGCCGAGATCGTGTCGACGGCAGCCTTGAGCGTGGCCAGCGTGGCAGCAGACAGCTCGCCGCCCGCCAGCACCAGGTTGATTTCGTCGAGCAACGCCCCTGAATTGGCGGCAATGGCGGTCAGCGTGCCGTAGTTGGGTTTGAGGTCAGTGAGGATCTGACCAGACACCGCGCTCTGCATGAAGTTGACGTAGCCCGACACCGTCGACTCGTTGGTGATTTGAAACTCCGGCCCGTTGAGGTTGTATTTGCCGAGGTCGCTGTTGGTCGGCACGTAGCCCGGCCTGAAAAAGTTGAAGACGGATGGCGAATGCATCGGGCTCTGGCCGAGGCCGTCGGCCGCGCTCGACAGGTCGCCGATGTTCCACGCTCCGCTCGCCGAAGTTGCGGCCCAGCCTCGCGCCCAATTCAGGAATCGCACGACCGGCTCGCGCAGCTTGCCGAACGCGATCGTCGTACTGATGAACGGATTGCGTGCCTCGTCGTCCAGGAGGATCTGACGAATCACCGCCTTCATGTCGCCGCGAACGCCGCTGCCGTTGTTGATGAAGGCATTGGCGACGCGGTTCACATAGGCTGGGCTCGGGTTGCTCGTGACCAGACGCTGAATGAGCTGGCGACACACGAACGGCGGCATGTTCGGGTGATTGAAAAGCGTGTCGATCGCACGGGTAAGGCTGTCGATGGCGCCGGCCTGGGTCTTGGGGCCGGCCGGGATGGTCGTGCCGAGGAATGTCTTGGCACCTTCTTCGTAAAGCGCGCTCAGCTGAACCATTGGCCGGGTGTAGGCAGACGGCGTTTGCTGGCCGCCGCTGGTGTCGTCGTACCAGCCAGTAAACACTCGAGCCAGTCCGCTGACGTCGGCTTGCGTGTAGGTTTCGACCGGTGCGTCGTTGACCAGCACCTGCGAACCATCGTTGTTCAGCTTGTACAACCCGATGGTGAACAGCTGCATGATTTCACGCGCGTAGTTCTCGTCTGGCTGGCTGCCGGTGGTCGGGTTCGCCAGCTGATTGCCGACAAACGTCAGGTACGTGCCCATGGCCGTGGTGCGGCTCACTTCCAGCAGCAGGTTGCGATAGTTACCGAAGGCATTGCTCTCCAGCACGTCCAGGAAGTAGCCGACCGAAAACTGAGGGTAGTAAGCGTTGAACCCATCGATCGACACGACGAAGATTTCAGTGAGGGCCATCACCATGCGCTGGCGCAGCAGGTCTGGGCTCGAAATGAACTTGCGCCACACCGTGTTGTCGAGGCCGTTGACTTGTCCGAGGTAGGTGGCCGACCCGTATCCCTGGCCCGACAGCCAGTCGACGTGCGTCTGGCTGCGGGGCAGGGCGAACTGTGCATCGATCCAGGCCGAATAGCTCATCGCCTGCATCGCGGTGATCTGCGCCTTGGTGGCGCCCGGCGAAGCCTGCGAGAGGAAACGCGCCGCATCTTTGTTATTTGCGGGTGTGGTGTACGTGGTGGTCGCTGCACCTGCGACGATCGGCGAGTCGGGAATCGCGACACCCATGGTGGGTTGGGCGGCATCCGCGGTTTTCGTTGTCGTGCTGGGGGCGGCCAGACCGGCAAAGCTGCCGCCGCCGCCTCCACCCCCGCCGCCGCAAGCCGTCAACAACGCAGCAGCGCCCGCAGAAACTGCCGCAATCGCGGCAATGTCCTTGATTTCATCGATGGGCGAAGCCGGCGGAGCCAGCGTAACGGTCCCCTGATGAAGTGACTGACTGGGCCCACTCTTTGCCTCGAACGGCGCCTCGAGGCATTGAAGTTCTCTCATGTATTCGTCAACTTTTTGGTGAAAAACAAACGGATTTTAAGAACCGTTATGCATTTCTAAGCCAAAACTGTGTAACGCGTAGTGTTTTTTCCTACACCTTTCTTAGTGTGCGTCCTACAGCAAACGCCCGAGACGTTACCTTCTGAAACCTCAACGCCAACCCCCGTGATGCCATCCCCCGCCGCCGCCGCCCCAGCCTCGTGAATAGCCGAGGTTGAGCGAAAGGCCGATCGGTGATGCGTAGTACGGCTGTGGGTATGCGTAGCCGGGCTGTACGTACACCGGGGCAGGATAAGCGGCGGCATATCCGGGTTGCACGTAAACCGGAGCCGGGTAGGCCGTCTGATACACGGGAGCGGCGCCACTACCGGACACAACGACGCCTGGCTCCGGCGTCACGTTCTGCCAGGCAGCAGGATCACTTGCGCGCTGACCGCTTTCCGCCGGTTCGATTTGCGATGACAGCACCGGGCTGGTCGTTACCCCCATCGCGCTGATCTGAATCGGCATCGTGCGGCCGGGCGCCATGGCGGTACGCGTCGTGTAGCGGCGGCCAGCATACTCGTACGTGACGTTGTAGCCGCCGTCTGCGAGCTGGGTGCTGGAAACCACACGTGCCTGCTCGACGTGCGATGCCGGCTGCGCATAGACAAGCGGTGCGCCCGAGCCGAGCGCCGCCAACAGGGTAAGAACTGCGATGTTGCGAGTCGAGATAACCATTTTTTTACTCCTGATGGCGAGGGCCTTCCCCGCGTTGAACTTGTTGGATGCGATTGTCGGCGCCAGGTTCAGTGCCTGCCGGTCGGCCACGTTCGCCTTTACCTGGCGTTATTGAATCTACTTGGGCAGTTGCGATGCTTCTTGCTGCCATTGCCCCGCGTCGAACCCCACGGTGGTGGCGCCGTTCGTGCCTTCCCATGCGACTACCGGCCGCTTGATCAGGCTGGGATTCGCAAGCAGTACCGCCTTGGCCGACGCCGCATCGACTACCAAAGCGCGAGCCGCGTCGTCCAGCCGTCGCCAAGTGGTGCCGCGACGGTTGACCAGCGTCTCCCATCCTGGATCGTCGAGCCACTGGTCCAGCAACACTTCAGGCACGCCGTCCTTCTTGAAATCGTGAAAGCGGTAGGCAAGGCCTTCGTCGGCCAGCCAGGCTCTGGCGCGTTTGACGGTGTCGCAATTGGGGATGCCGAAGAGGGTGATCATTTGCGATGAATGATGCCGCTACCGCGCGTCGGCGACAATCCGGGGTCCATGGAAACCCTCGCCGACTGGCTCGCACACGCCGAGCGCCTGCACGCAAAGAACATCGATCTCGGCCTGGACCGCGTGCGCCGCGTCGCCGCGCGCATGGGTCTGAAGTTCGATTGCCCCGTCATCACCGTCGCCGGCACCAATGGCAAGGGCTCGACCTGCGCCATGCTCGAGTCGATCCTGACGCACGCCGGCTATCGCACCGCGGTTTACACGTCACCGCATCTCGTGCATTTCGAGGAGCGATTGCGGCTGGCGGGCGAGCAGGTCGAAGCCGCCAAACTGCTGCCGCACTTCGCTGCAGTCGAAACGGCGCGGGAAGAAATCAGCCTCACATACTTTGAGCTCACCACGCTGGCGCTGATGCGATGTGCCGCAGCTGAAAAGCCGGATATCGTCATCCTCGAGGTCGGTCTCGGCGGTCGTCTCGATGCGGTCAATATCATCGACGCCGACTGTTCGGTCATCACCAGCATCGATCTCGACCACATGGATTTCCTGGGTTCCGATCGGGAGAGCATCGGTTTCGAAAAGGCCGGCATCCTGCGCACCGGAAAGCCGGCCGTCGTGAGCGATCCGATGCCGCCGCAGAGCGTGATCGATCACGCCAAAGCGATCGGCGCCGACCTTTGGTTGTTCGGCCGCGACTTCAATGTCTCTGGCGATCCGCAACAGTGGGGCTGGTCGGGTCGCGGCCGCCGCTACAGCGGCATGGCATACCCGGCCCTGCGCGGCGCCAACCAGTTGATCAATGCGGCAGGCGCTCTCGCCGCACTCGAAGCGGTGCGGCCCTTGTTGCCGATCACGGCGCAGGCCGTGCGAACCGGCCTCGCGATGGTCGACTTGCCGGGCCGCTTCCAGATCGTGCCGGGCCAGCCCTCGCTGGTACTCGATGTGGCGCACAACCCGCATGCCGTCGCGGCGCTGGCCGAGAACCTCGACGCGATGGGTTTCTTTCCGACCACGCATGCCGTTTTCGGCGTAATGGTGGACAAAGACCTGGCAGCGATGTTCGCGCGCATCGGGCCGCTGATCGACCGCTGGTACTTCACGGACCTACCGACACCTCGCGCCGCCAAAGCAGCCGACATGATGGCACTCTGGCAAGCGCAGAACACCCGTACCGACGTCGCGGCCACGGTGCATGCGGCGCCGCTCGAAGCGCTCCAAGCAGCCATCGATCGCGCAGACCCCGCTGATAGAATCGTGGTCTTCGGATCGTTCTTCACAGTGGGCGGCGTGCTGGTGAACGGAACACCTCGTCTGCAAGCCAAACACCTGCTGTCAAGCGCCCGATCGGCCTAAGCCGACAGTGCAGTCCGCGGCGCATTTTTCTTTTCTTTCGCTGCACACATCAGGGACCGACTTTCATGGCGTTTTTCAAGTTCCGCAACCGCGGTTCTCAAGGCAACGAAGGGCGCAGCGCCAGCGTCGCGTCACCGCCGGCCGAGAGCGTCGAAGCCATGCGCCGCCGGGCCCGGCATCGCTTGCTCGGCGCTGCGGTGCTGGTGCTGGTCGGTGTCATCGGTTTTCCGCTGCTATTCGACACGCAACCGCGGCCGGTTTCGGTAGATATTCCCATTGAAATTCCCGATCGCAACAAGGTCAAACCGCTGACCGTGCCGACCACTCCGGCGCCTACGTCCGCTGCGCCGGACGGGGACGGCGGCAAAGGAATCGCCAGCACACGCATCGCTGCCGCATCGCCATCGAGCGCCATGATCACCGAGACCGCCGATGGCAGCGAGATTTCTGCGAGCAAACCGGTGACGACTGCGCCAGTCCCCAAGCCTGATTCCAAGCCTGATTCCAAGCCCGAGGTGAAGGCCGAAGCCAAGCCCGAGCTGAAGCCAGAACCAAAGCCTGAGCACAAGCCGGAAGTCAAGCCCAAGCCTGAAGTGAAAGCTGAAGCCAAGCCGAAACCTGAACCGAAGTCAGAGGCCAAAGCGGAGCCAAAACCCAAGCCGACCGAAGTGAAGGCGGCCTCCAGCGAAGACGGCGCCCGCGCCCGCGCCTTGCTCGAAGGCAAGGTGGCCAGCAGCGCCACCGCCACGACGGCCACCGCCTCTGCGACTTCAACCGCCAAGCAGCCCGCGGCTTCCGACGAGGCGGGCCGTTTCGCGGTCCAGGTCGGCGCCTTTGCAGATGCGTCCAAGGCACGCGAAGTTCGGCAGAAACTCGAAAGCGCCGGTCTCAAAACCTACACCCATGTGGCCAAGACGGCAGACGGTGAACGCACGCGTGTGCGCGTCGGCCCGTTCGCCACGCGGGCCGAAGCCGATCGCGCAGCGAGCCGCGTCAAGAGCCTGTCGTTGGCGGCTTCGGTGCTCACGCTGTAATCGCCTACGTGCTGCAATGGCCTTGCTCGACTGGATCGGTATTGCAGTGCTCGTGGTGTCGGTGTTGCTCGGCTTGATGCGCGGGCTGGTGTTCGAGGTGATTTCGCTGGCGGGCTGGATTGCCGCCTTCTTGTGCGCGCAGTGGTTTGCCGGGCCGGTGGCGGACTGGTTGCCGATCGGTGAGGCCGGTGCCGTGTGGCGCTACCCGGTCGCCTTCGTGCTGGTGTTCATTGCGGTCGCTTTCGCTGTGGGGCTGGTGGCTTCATTGACGCGCCGGATGATCACCGCGGTGGGGTTGCGACCGGTCGACCGCACACTCGGCGCCGCTTTCGGTCTGGTGCGCGGCGCCGTCGCGTTGATGGTGGTCGCGGTGGTGGTTCATTTGTTGGCGTTGGGCGGCGGAGCCTTGTGGAAGGAGTCGCGCGGCGCCATTGTTCTTGATACGGCCTTGCAGGGCGTGAAGCCCGTTTTGCCGGAAAAGTTGGCCAGTTACCTTCCTTGAGAGGATTGTCCCCATGTGCGGAATCGTCGGCGTTGTCAGCAACGCTCCTGTGAATCAACTGCTCTACGACGCCTTGCTGCTGCTGCAGCATCGCGGTCAGGACGCAGCCGGCATCGTGACCTTGCTGGAGCGCAAGTTCTTCATGCACAAGGCCAAGGGCATGGTGAAAGACGTGTTTCGCACGCGCAACATGCGGGCACTGCCCGGCAACATCGGCTTGGGCCAGGTGCGTTACCCGACCGCCGGCAATGCCTACAGCGAAGAAGAAGCTCAGCCGTTCTACGTGAACGCGCCCTTCGGCATCGTGCTCGTGCACAACGGCAATCTGACCAACGCGCATGCGCTGCGGGCCGAACTGTTTTCGACCGATCACCGCCACACCAACACCGAGAGTGACTCTGAAGTTCTGCTCAACGTGCTCGCGCACGAACTCGAGCGCGCGACGCGCGGTGTGCCATTGCACTCCGAAGAAGTCTTCGCTTCCGTCACCAGCATGCAAAAACGCCTACGCGGCTCGTATGCCGTGGTGTCGATGATCTCGGGACACGGCCTGCTGGCGTTCCGCGATCCGTACGGCATCCGCCCGTTGTGCATGGGACGCAACGCCGATGGCGTGATCATGGTGGCGAGCGAGTCGGTCGCGCTCGAAGGTTCGGGCTTCAAGTTCGAGCGCGACATCGCACCGGGCGAGGCGGTGTTCATCGATCTGCAGGGCCAAGTGCATTCGCGCCAGTGTGCCGAGGCGGCGACCCTCAAACCGTGTATTTTCGAGTTCGTCTACCTGGCGCGGCCCGATTCGACACTCGATGGCATTTCGGTCTACCAGGCGCGCCTGAACCTGGGCGAAGCGCTGGCCAAGCGCGTGGTGTCGACGGTGCCGCCGAGCCAGATCGACGTGATCATCCCGATCCCGGAATCGAGCCGGCCGAGCGCCACGCAGCTGGCGCATCTGCTCGGCATTCCGTACCGCGAAGGCTTCGTCAAGAACCGCTACGTCGGTCGCACTTTCATCATGCCGGGGCAGGGCATTCGCAAGAAGTCGGTCCGGCAAAAGCTCAACGTGATCGCCAGCGAATTCAAAGGGCGCAATGTGCTGCTGGTTGACGATTCGATCGTGCGCGGCACGACGAGTCGAGAGATCGTGCAGATGGCGCGCGACGCCGGCGCACGCAAGGTCTATCTGGCCAGCGCGGCACCGCCGGTGCGCTACCCCAACGTGTACGGCATCGACATGCCGACCAAAGACGAGTTGGTGGCACACGACCGCACCATCGAAGAGATTCGCGAACTCATCGGTTGCGATGCGTTGATCTATCAGGACGTGGATGCCATGAAGCGAGCCATCGGTTCGCTCAATCCCAAGCTCGACGGCTTCGATGCCTCGTGTTTCGACGGCGTGTACGTCACCGGCGACATCGACACTGAGTCGATCAACCGCATGAACGGCAGCCGACCGCGCATGGAGGAGACGGAAGAAGACTCCTCGCGGCTCGCGCTACCGAATTTCTCTGAATAGTGCTCCGAATAACCTGCGAAGAAGCGAAAGAATCCGTGACCGATCGATCCTTGCCACCCGGACTGCACCGCGACACGCTGGCCGTGCGCACCGCGTTGCCGCGCAGCCAGCACGGCGAAAACTCAGAAGCCTTGTTCCTCACCAGCGGCTTCGTGCAGCCCGATGCAGAAACATCGATGCGCCGCTTCGCCGGCACCGAAGAAGGCTTCACCTACGGGCGAACGTCGAACCCGACGGTTACCAGCTTCGAGCAGCGGCTCGCAGCGCTGGAAGGCACAGAAGCGGCCATCGGCGCATCGACCGGCATGGGTGCGATCCTCATGATGTGCATGGGTCTGCTGAAGATGGGCGATCACGTGATCTGCTCGCGTTCGATGTTCGGTTCTACGCTCAATCTGTTCGCCAAGGAGTTCGCGAAGTTCGGCGTCGAAACCAGCTTCGTTTCGCAGACCGATGTGACCGAATGGCGTGACGCGTTGCGCCCCACCACCAAGCTGCTGTTCGCCGAAACGCCGACCAATCCGCTGACCGACGTTTGCGACATCCGCGCGCTCGCAGACCTTGCGCACAGCGTGGGCGCGTTGCTCGCGGTCGACAACTGCTTTTGTTCGCCAGCGTTGCAGCGGCCGACCGAGTTGGGTGCCGATCTGGTGATTCACTCGGGCACCAAGTACCTCGACGGCCAGGGCCGCGTCATGGCGGGCGCGATTTGCGGGCCTTCGCGGTTGATCGTCGATGTGTTTGGGCCGGTGGTGCGTACCGCAGGCATGGCGCTTGCGCCGTTCAATGCGTGGGTCGTTTTGAAGGGCCTGGAGACGCTCGGCATCCGCATGCAGGCGCAGTGCGCGAATGCTTTGGCTGTAGCCGAATGGCTCGAAACGCAGCCGGCTGTTTCGCGCGTCTACTACCCGGGCTTGAAGTCGCATCCGCAACACGAGTTGGCGATGCGCCAGCAGTCGGGGCAGGGCGGTGCGGTGCTGTCGTTCGACGTGCGCGGCGGCGACCCGGAAACGGCGCGTGCCAATGCATTCCATGTCATCAACAGCACGCGCGTCGTCAGCATCGCGACCAACCTCGGCGATACGAAGACGATCATCACGCACCCCGGCACGACTTCGCATGGTCGCCTGACCGAAGCGCAGCGCCAGGCGGCCGGCATCGGGCAGGGCTTGATCCGGCTCGCGGTCGGCCTCGACCATATCGACGACATCAAGACCGACCTGCTGCGCGGGTTCGACACACTCAGTACCTGATCGCTTTCATGACCGGCAAAGTTCGCACCCGCATCGCTCCTTCCCCGACGGGTTTTCTGCACCTCGGCACCGCGCGCACCGCGCTGTATTCGTGGGCCTACGCGCGGCATCACGGCGGTGAGTTCGTGCTGCGCATCGAAGACACCGACGTCGCACGGTCCACGCAGGATTCGACCGACCAGATCCTCGCCTCGATGCACTGGCTCGGTCTGGACTACGACGAAGGCCCGATCTATCAGATGCAGCGGTTGGCGCGCTACCAGGAAGTCATTGCACAGATGCTCGCGGCCGGCACCGCGTACCGCTGCTATTGCACTCCGGCCGAGTTGGAAGAAGTGCGTGAAGCGCAACGCGCGCGCGGTGAGAAAACTCTGTACGACGGTCGCTGGCGCCCCGCGGCGGGCAAGGTGCTGCCACCGGTGCCGGAAGGCGTGCCGCCCGTGGTGCGCTTCTGCAATCCGATGAGCGGCGACGTGACCTGGGACGACCTCGTCAAGGGCGAGATCACCATCAACAACCGCGAGATCGACGACCTGATCATCCTGCGGCCCGATGGTGTGCCGACATACAACTTTGCAGTGGTGGTCGACGATTGGGACATGGCGATCAGCCACGTGTTTCGCGGCGACGAGCACATCAACAACACGCCGTGGCAGATCAACATCTTCAACGCGCTCGGCGCGCCGCTGCCGCGATTCGGCCACGTGCCGGTGATCCTCGGCGACGATGGGCAGAAGCTGTCGAAGCGGCGCGGCGCAGTGAGCGTGACGGCGTACGAAGAGAACGGCTACCTGCCCGAGGCGATGCTCAACTATCTGGCCAGGCTGGGCTGGAGCCACGGTGACGAAGAGCTGTTCACGCGCGAGCAGATGGTGAGCTGGTTCGATGGCTCGCATCTGTCCAAAAGCCCGGCGCAGTGGGACGCGGCCAAGCTGGCCTGGGTCAATGCGCAGTACATCAAGGCGAAGCCCGACGATGCGCTCGCGCCGCTGGTTGCGGTGCAGTTGCAAAAGCGCGGCATCGTGGCCGACGAGCGGCTGCCTGCGATTTGCGCGTTGTTCAAAGACCGCTGCGACACCACGGTCGTGTTGGCCCACTGGGCTGCGGCGTTCTATGCCGATGTGACACCCGGCGAGGCCGACCGCGTGCAGCATGTGACCGAGGCGATCCGCCCGGTCGTCCTCGCGCTGGCCGACAAGCTTTCTGACGCGACGTGGGACAAGCCTTCGATCGGCGCCGCCATCAAGGAAGTGCTCGTTGCACATGGCATCAAGATGCCCACACTCGCCATGCCGGTGCGTGTTTTAACGATGGGAACGGCTCAGACACCATCGCTCGATGCGGTGCTTGCGTTGTTCACTCGCGAAACCGCTGTCGCAAGGTTGAGAGCGGCTTGAGTTTCAAGCTATAATTCGAGGCTCGACACCCGAGGGGGTATAGCTCAGCTGGGAGAGCGCTTGCATGGCATGCAAGAGGTCATCGGTTCGATCCCGTTTACCTCCACCATCAAGGTTGTCGAATCGGAAGTTATCGGATTAGTCCAAGGTTTTGACCCTATCGTCTAGAGGCCTAGGACACCACCCTTTCACGGTGGCTACCGGGGTTCGAATCCCCGTAGGGTCGCCAAATCGGCTTCGGTCGATGAGGCAAGCAAGTCGTCAGCACTTGGCTCTTCACAGAGTGAACGTTGTCTACCAGGAGTGGTAGTTCAGTTGGTTAGAATACCGGCCTGTCACGCCGGGGGTCGCGGGTTCGAGTCCCGTCCGCTCCGCCAGTATTTTGGGATTTGCCCAATGAAAAAAGCCACCTTCGGGTGGCTTTTTTGCGTCTGCACACCGTCCGAGTTGTATTCGACCCCCTTGGTTGCGCAGCAAAGTAGGTCCAAAATACACAAAACCCTTCACCGCCAGCATGGACCGTTATCGAACCATTGCGAACCCCCGTGAGTTGGACCCATCGTTCTCAGTGCCCTGTAAACGATGTGCCGGGCTGTTGCAGGAGTGGAACCGGTTTTGCCCGTTCTGCCTGGAAGATCAGTTCTCGCCCGTCGATGGAGATGCAGAAACAGATGCTGCAGCGGCAACCGAGTCTGCACGCCATAGATCCGCCTCCAGTAAAGAGAAAGACTCCATCGGACTCGAATTCGCGGACACCGTCCACCCGGGCGCGGCGGAAGTCATTCCAATTTCCGGCCCGGCGGGCAAGGCGCCCAACGCAAAAGGAGACACCGGGGTCTCACTGGCCCAGCCCAGCAACTACTGGCAGACAGAAGTGTTGGGCGTTGGGGGTAAGACGGACTGGATGGCGCGTATATCGCCTAAAAACCTGAAGGCTGGAATCGCCTTGGCGCTGGTAGTGATGGCGGTCGCTTTCTTGGGCGCGAGGCAAGGCTATTTCGACACTCGGAGTGACTTCAAGGTCGACACCGAGCGAGTGCAGACAGCCTTGAATCGCGGTGATCTGAGGAGTGCCGTCCAGCTTCTCGATGCGATCGAATCAAGTCATCCGGACGACCCCGCTGTCCAATCGCTCAGAGACGCCCTCGATCTGCGCATTCAGGAGCGGTCTACCTCTCGCAGCGAACTGCTGGATGCCACTTCTCGCATGGCGTCCAACGCGTCTGTATCGGATGACTCAGCGCCAGGCGCCCCTGAGACGCCGGACGCACCGACTACCGACCCCCTCGAGCAAGCCACTGGCCCGCTTCGAGCGTCGCAGAAAGAGTGCAGTGTGGCGCTCGCCGCATTGGCACTGTGCCCAAAAGAATAGCCGCTCGGAGGGAGCCACATGCCCATCAGATTGCTGGTAGCAGCCCTGTTGTGGATCTCTGTCGTTCTGTGCGCGACCGCGGCGCCTCGCGCTGAGTACAAGATCGTCACCGCGACGAAAACAGGCACCTACATTCAGATCGGTCGCGACTTGGCCACGCTGGTCGCGGAACCCGCCGACATTGCGCTGGAAGTTCTCGAGTCGAAAGGCTCGGCAGAAAACATTCAGCGAATGCGATTCGAGCAGGGAGTCAAGCTGGCGCTTGTGCAGTCGGACGTGTACCAGGCGTTTCTGGACGAAGCCAAGGCCGGCAACGCCGACGCCGGGGACATCATCAAGCCTCTGCGCCTCATCATGCCGCTCTATGACGAGGAGATCTATTTCGTCGCGCGCGCCGATTCGCCGCTCAACAGCATTCACGAAATCAAGAACAAGAAGATCGCCGTCGGGCCCTTGGGAAGCGGCACCGCCCTCACGTCGAGAACGCTGTATCAACTGATGTTCGGGGAGCCGCTGCCGCCTGCCAATACGCAGTACCTCAGCAATGAAGAAGCACTTGCCAAGCTCACTGTCGACAAGTCGATCGACGTTGCGATCATCGTCGCGGGTCAGCCAGCCAAGCTGTTCACCGAGATGAAGGCCGAGGCCCGCATCTACATCAAGCTCCTGAAGCTCGACGATACGGAACCCGAGTCGGCCCGCGCCAAGAAAACTTACTTTCCTGCGGTGATACGTGCCGCCAGTTATTCGGCGTGGCTCAAGAACGACGTGCCTGCATTGACCGTCAAAGCCTACCTCGTCACCTACGACTACGGACTGCAGTCGACAGTTGTCAACCTGAATCGTTTTGCCGAGTCGCTCTGTGCCAACTTCGACAAGCTTCAGGCAAATGGACATCCCAAGTGGAAGCAGGTGCGGCTGGAGCTCCCACCACTGAGCCAGGGATGGCGCTACTACGCGCCGACAGAAAAACGCATGCGCGCCTGCATCGCTAAGCGGAGTGCTGTCGGTTTCTCTACCGCTGGAGGAACAGCGCTACCAAGTCCGAGAAACTGCACCGAGCAGGAGCTGGTGTTGGGCATCTGCAGGCGCTGATTCTGGTTATTACCGGCGGACTCGGCTGCTGAACGAGCTGCTGCACGACAGCTGACAGCTACAGGCTGTCCCCCAGAACCACATAAGCGGTCAGGCCGGTCACCATCGCGAGATGCAGCGTGAAGACTCCCCGCTTCTCTCGGGGAGTCATAAGAAATGCGGGTACACCGATCAATACGGTCAGGATGGCGAGGGGAACGAGCGGATGCATAGGGCCGTGCGTAGCCCGGGTCAGTGGGCCTATGTGGAAACCGGAGCGAATCCCCACATTTTGACGGCTGGCGAGTCGTTACTTCGGCAAAAGAACTTTGTCGACGACGTGAATGACGCCGTTGGATTGCTTCACGTCGGCGATCGTCACGTTTGCCGTGCCGCCGTTTTCGTCGGTGATCATGACTTTCTTGCCACTCGATTTTGCCGTCAGCGTGCCGCCCGACACGGTCTTCAGCGACGCCGTTCCCTTGCCGTCCTTGATTGCCTTCATCAGCATCTTCGAATCCATGTTCCCGGCCACGACGTGGTAGGTCAGGATGGTGGTCAGCTTGTCTTTGTTTTCAGGCTTGAGCAAAGTGTCGACCGTTCCGGCGGGCAGGGCTGCAAACGCTTTGTTGGTCGGTGCGAAAACGGTGAACGGGCCTGGGCCTTTGAGCGTGTCGACCAGACCGGCTGCCTTGACGGCCGCGACGAGCGTCGTGTGGTCCTTGGAATTGACAGCGTTGTCGATGATGTCCTTGGTCGGGTACATCATTGCGCCGCCCACAGTCACTTGGGCTATGGCGGAAGCGGCACCCAGGGCCATGGCTGCGGCGAGGGTGATGGAGGCGAAGCGGTGAAGATTGCGTTTCATTGGAGGGATCCTCTCGAGGTAGGCCGTCGCAAAGATGTGCGTTGGCTGCGCTTGATACGGTCCTCCGCTCACATTGGATTCGTTCGGCGCCTCAGGAGGCCGCTAAAGATTCCTTTGCATCGAAGTCCAGTTCGACCTTTGCCCCGCTCGGGTCGTGGCAAAAGAGCTGCCAGATGCCGGAGCCGACCTGTTGCCCCAGTTCGTATTTCCAGCCGCGCTGATCGAAGCGCGCTTTGACCTCGCGGAGACCTTCGGCCGTGAACGCCATGTGGTCGATCACGCCTGTGCGCTGCGTCGGCACCGGGCGGCCAAAGTACATGTGCAGTACCGCCTGCGTGCCGGTGCCATACAGCCAGGCCCCGGGAAAGCCGAGGTCCGGCCGATGACCGACGTGCAGACCGAGCAGGCCGCAATAGAAGTCCAGCGTCTTCGCTTCGTCTTCCGCGGTCACGGTGAAATGGTTCATTCCGACGATCATCTTTGTCTCCGTTTCAGTTCGTTATGCAATGAGCACCAGCGCGCCGATGCTGGTCCGGGATTCGAGCCGCGCGTGCGCCTGGGCCGCGGCATCGAGCGAGAAGCGTTCGATCACCGGCGTCCTGATGGCGCCCTCGGCCAGCGCGTTCCACACGCGCTGCGCACGTTCTGCGAGCTGTCCCGGCGCCGACACGTAGTCGAAAACCACGGGCCGCGAGAAGCTGAGCGACTTGGCCCCGAGCATGTCGGACGACAGCGCCGTCAATGCGCCGGTGGCCTGACCCAGGCTGATCCAGTGCCCGCGGCGCGCGAGCGATGCGAGGTTTTCGTCGCGGGCCGCTTCACCAAGCCCGTCGACCAAAACGTCGACGCCGCCGCACGCATGCTGCACCGCATCGGCAAAGCGATAGTCGCGCGTGACGATGACGTGCTCGCAACCATGTTCGCGCGCGATGCGCGCCTTGGCCTCGCTCGACACGGTGCCCACCACGGTCGCGCCAAGGTGCCGTGCCCATGAACACAGCAACAGTCCGACGCCACCGGCCGCCGCATGCACCAGGATGCGCGTGCCGCGCTGCACTCGCCCCAAATCATGGAGCAGGCAGTCGGCGGTGATGCCCTTGAGCAGCAATGCCGCAGAAACCTCGTCTTCGATGGCCGGCGGCAAGCGCACCACCCATTCCGCCGGGACCGAGCGCACGCCGCAGTAGGCGCCCGGCACCGGACCGAGGTAGGCGACGCGGTCGCCGGAGAAAAAGCCATGGACGTTTTCGCCGACGTCGAGCACGCCACCGGCGGCCTCCATGCCGGGAACGCCGGGCGACGCCTCCGACACCGGCAGCAGGGAGGGAATCCAGCCACGACGGAGATAGACGTCGATGAAGTTGATGCCGATGGCGCGCTGCTGGATGCGTACTTCGCCGGCGCGCGGTGCCGCTGCTTCACCGCTTTGCGGCTGCAGCACGTCGGCGGCACCATAGTGCGAAAGGCCGACACGTCGCGTCGACACAGGCAAAGCGCGAGGCAACGAAGACGTCGTGTTGCCGCCTCCATGAAGGTCACCGCCTTGCTGAAGATACCGCCGCAGATTGACAAAGCCGGCCTCGTACACACCTTGCGCTACCGTTTCGCGCAACTCGCGTTCCCGTCCAGGCGGCGTGCCAAAGGTCGACTCCCAATGCCAGAAGGTCCGGCGGCCGTCGGTCACCGGCTTGAGGGTGAGCGTCGCCACGTAGCGCTGCAGCGGCAAGGTCGCCTCGACGATGCAGTAAGTGCTCTTGTGATCCTTGTCGGAGAGCGTCAGCAGCTGCTCGCGGATGCGGTTGCCGTCTTTCAGCGTGAAGCTCCTGACGCAGCCGACTTGGTCGCCTCGTTCGTTGCCTTCGATGCGACTCGACTCGACCACGTCGTGCCATTCGGCATGGCTGTTGAAGTCGCGCAGCACGGCCCACACCCGCTCGATCGGTGCATCGATGATGGTCGAGCGGACGACCTTCTGAAGCATCAGCGACTACCGAAGTGGCGCTTCAAAGCATCGAAGCCGCCCTGAAAAACACCGCCGCCTATCGACTCGGTCAACTCGCGCTCACGGTCTTCGTCGCAGTCGAATTCGGCGCTCCATTCGGCGAAGCAACGCGTGCCGTCGGTCACAGGCGTCAGCTTGAGCGTGGCGGTGTAGTCGGTCACGCCCATCGGGCTTTCGAGGATCTCGTAGGTGCAGCTGTAGTCATAGTCGGACAGGGCGAGCAAGCGCTCGCGGATCGCGCCGCCATCGCGCAAATGAAAGTGCCGGATACAGCCGACACGATCGGCCGGCTGGCCGTTCTCGATCCGGCTGTCCGCGATCAGCGGATGCCACTGCGGCATGCCGTTGAAATCACGAACGCGCGACCACACACTGTCGGCGCTCGCATCGATCACGCTGGAAACGTAGACATTCACCATGCGCTGCTCCTCTTAGTCCTGCTTGGCCTTGGATGCGTTCGACGGCAGCGCAGCATGCGAGCCGCTCACATTGCCGACCAGCTTCTGGATGTCGCCGCCCTCGATGCCGATTTCGCGCAGCAACTGGTCGACCAGCGGTGCCTGCGCCCGGAAGCGCAGCGCAGAGTTGACCAAGCCATCGGCCAGACCGACGCCATCGCCATCGCGCCCGCCACCGTTCGACGATCCGCCGAAGCCGTCGACCTGCAGGATCTTGATGCCCTCGATGCGCTCCATCGGGCGTACCGATTCGCGGATGATCCCCTCCGCTTTTTCGACCAGTCGCATACGCAGCGCCGACATCCGGGCCTCGGGCGTGAGCATGTTGTGCGCTTCATTCATCAGGCGCGCCGCCTCAGCTTCGATCTCGGCACGGATGCGCAACGCCATCGAGCGGATCTTGTCGGCATCCGCATCCGCTTCGGCCTGCGCGCGGATCGACGCGCCGCGGTTGGCGCTGGCATCGCTCTCCGCTTGCGCCGCCGACGTGAGCCGCAAAGCATCTCTCTCCGAGATCAATGCAGCCGCGATCAGCTCGATCGCCTTCTTGCGCTCGGCCATCTCGACCTCGCGCGCGGTGAAGACTTTCTCTTCTGCCGACACGGCTTGCGCCCGCGCCAGCTCGGCTTCTGCCTGGGCCTCGCTTTGGGCCTTGCTCTCGCGTGCGACCGCGATCGAGCGCTGTTGTTCGGCCAGCTCCAGCGACATGCGCCGCTCCAGTTCGGCGCTCTGAATGGCACGCTCCTTGCCGATGCGACCTTCTTCGATCGTCTGTTCGGAGCGGATACGCGCCGCGTCGATGCTCTGCTTGGCGGCGATCTGTGCGCTCTCTGCATGTTGCTCCCGCTGTGCCCGTTCGACCGCCACTTCGGAGCGCTGACGCGAGCGCGCCATCTCGACTTCGCGCTGCTGTGACAGCCGCGCGTGTTCGCTCTCGCGATCGATTTCGAGCGACAGCTTCTCGGCTTCGAGATTCTTGTTTCGGATGGCGATCAACGTGTCCTGTTCGACGTCGTTGCGCTGCTTCTTGCGATGCTCGATCTGCTCTGTCAGCCGCGTCAAACCTTCGGCGTCGAAAGCGTTGCTCGGGTTGAAGAACTCCATGCCGGTCTGGTCGAGCTGCGTGAGCGAAGCGGCTTCGAGCTCCAGGCCGTTGTTGGTGAGATCCTCGGCCACCGCTTCGCGCACGCGCTTGACATAGGCGCCGCGCTTTTCGTGCAGCTCTTCCATTGTCATCTCTGCCGCCGCGGTGCGCAGTGCATCGACGAACTTGCCTTCGACCAGCTCCTTGAGCTGATCGGGCTCCATGGTGCGCAGGCCCAGCGTCTGCGCGGCCACTGCCACCGAATCGGCATTGGCAGCCACCCGCACGTAGAACTCGGCGATCACATCGACACGCATGCGGTCCTTGGTGATGAGTGCCTTGTCGCGGCCACGGCTCACCTCGATGCGCAGCGTGTTCATGTTGACCGGTATCACGTCGTGCACGATCGGCAGCACGAAGGCGCCGCCGTCGAGCACCACCTTTTGCCCGCCCAGGCCGGTGCGCACGAAGGCGCGCTCTTTCGAGCTGCGCAAATAGAGCCAGTGGAGCAGCCAGACCGCGATGGCGACGACGATCGCGACAACGATCAGCCCGAGGATGAAACTACCGAATTGAGAACCTGACATGGACATCGTCTCCTGTTATCGCGTGATCTCGACAAAGCGTCGCGTGGTGTCGGTGAGCGCCGTCTCGGTCGGCAAGCGCTCCATCGAACTGGCGCCGTAGAAGCCGTCGCATGCGCGGCACTGCTCGAGCACGTACTGCGCATCTTTCGGCGTGGCGATCGGGCCGCCGTGGCACAGCACGATGGCATTCGGGTTGACCTCGCGCGCCGCTGCCGCCCAGCGGTCGATGCGCGGCACGCAGTCGGCCAGCGTCAGCGCGGTCTCGGCCCCGATGGCGCCGCCGGTGGTAAGCCCGAGGTGGCACACGACGATGTCGGCCCCGGCACCGGCCATGGCGCGCGCTTCGTCTTCGTTGAAGACATAGGGCGTCGTTAGCAGATCGAGCGCATGAGCGCGGGCGATGAGATCGACTTCGAGCGCGTAGCCCATGCCGGTCTCTTCGAGGTTGGCGCGAAAGGTGCCGTCGATGAGTCCGACCGTCGGAAAGTTCTGCACGCCCGAGAAGCCGAGCGTGATGAGCCGGCCCAGGAACTCGTCGGCGATCATGAAAGGATCGGTGCCGTTGACGCCGGCCAGCACCGGCGTGTGCTTGACCACCGGCAGCACCTCGCGCGCCATCTCGCACACGATCTCGTTTGCGTTGCCATAGGCCATCAACCCCGCCAGCGAGCCGCGGCCGGCCATGCGGTAGCGCCCCGAGTTGTAGATAACGATGAGGTCGATGCCGCCGGCCTCTTCGCACTTGGCCGACAGGCCGGTGCCAGCGCCCCCGCCGATGAGCGGCTTGCCCGACTCGATCTTGGCGCGGAAGCGTTCGAGCAATGTCGATCTTGCGATGCGTGGCATGGTGTTCGGTTTCCCTTGGTTTTTGGTTCTGGCTTATTCGATTCAGGCGCGCCGCGCGTCGACCGGCGTGCGCGACACCTCGTGCCATGCGGCCACGAGCGCGGCAGAAAAAGCTTCGTCGTTGATGTGCAGCGGCAAGCGTTGCAGACGCCGGTCGGGCCCGGCGCGGAACCCTGCTTCGATGGTCGAGAACAGCATGCGGTCGGCCTCGGGATCGTGAAATGGCTGGCCGGCCTTGTCGATCGCGGAGACGCCGCCTTCGGGAATCAGAAAGCGCACGGGCCCGCGCATCGCGTTGAGCTTGGCCGCGATGAATTCGCCTATCGCGCGGCACTCCTCGACGGTCGTTCGCATCAACGTGACGGTCGTGTTGTGCCGATACAGCTTGCGCGCCCTGAAGCGCTCGGGAACGGTCTCGAAAGCGCCGAAGTTCACCATGTCGAGCGCGCCGCACGAGCCGACGTACGGCAGTGCGTGGTGGGCAAACACGTCGAGCCGTGTCGGGCCGGCAGACAGCACTCCGCCGACGATCTCGTCCGCGACTTCGGTGGTCGAGACGTCGATCACGCCGGCCAGCAAGCCCGACTCCGCGAGCTTTTCCATCGACTGGCCACCGACGCCGGTCGCGTGGAATACCAGGCAGTCGTAGCTTTCTTCGAGCGCCTTGGTCACGGCCTGCACGCAGGGCGTGGTCACCCCGAACATGGTGAGTCCCACGGCCGGCCGGGTGATGGCGGACACTGCCGGCGGATGCGCGACCATGCCGGCCAGCGCATTCGCTGCATTCGCCAGCACGCTCTCGCTGATTCGATTGATGCCCTGCACGTCGGTGACCGAATACATCATGCAGATGTCGCTCGGTCCGACGTAGGGGCGCGTGTCGCCGCTGGCCATGGTCGAGACCATCATCTTGGGCAAGCCGATCGGCAGTGCGCGCATGCCTTGCGTTGCCATCGAGGTGCCGCCGGAGCCGCCTGCAGAAATGACCCCGCCGATGTCGCGACGCGTGCGCACGAAAGCTTCGAAGGCGAGCCCCATCGCTTCCGTCGCACGCCCGCGGTCATTGCTGAAGACGGCCGACTCGCCTTCGGGGTGATGACGCGCAACCTCGCGCGGATGCATGCTGGCCGGCGACGGCTTGCCCGAGGTCGACAGGTCGACCGTGACGACACGCAAGCCGAGCTTTTCGATGCACTGGCGCAGAAAGCCGAGCTCGCGTCCCTTGGTGTCGAAGGTGCCCACGACATAGGCGGCGCGCTCGCTGCTGGCAGCCACCGGAAAGTCGAAGACGGCGGTATTGCCCCCTCTCCCGTTAGCGGGAGAAGGTTGGGGTGAGGGTCGATGCGAAGGCGACAGCGATGCGGAAGACGGCGAGATCGCCTCCCGCGAAATATCCGTCACCGTCGCCGCAGTCCCCCCAGCGTTCCATCGCGTAAAACCGCGCACCGTCGCCGGCGCCAAGTCGCCGAGCGATGGCGCCCCATCGCCATGCGCACGCCGGACGGTGAAGACCTGCGTGCCGGTCGATGGCGCCGCACCGGCCGCCGGCAACTCCGCATCGAGTTCATCCCCGTGACCGCCCGAGCGCACACCCAGCAGTCGCTCCTGTAACTCGCGGTCCGCGGCAAGTGCCGCCGCCGGCATCTCCTGCGCGATGCGGCCATTGACCATCAAGCCGATCCGGTCCGCCACGGACTGTGCGACGCCCAGGTTCTGCTCGATCAGCAGCACCGCGATGCCGTCCGCCGCCAGCTCGCGCAGCGCCTGCGCAACCTGCTCGACGATCACCGGCGCCAGCCCTTCGGTGGGCTCGTCCATGACCAGCAGCTTCGGGTTCAGCAACAACGCGCGGCCGATCGCCAGCATCTGCTGCTCGCCGCCGGAGAGCTGCGCGCCGCCATTGCTGCGGCGTTCCGCCAATCTCGGAAACATCGTGTAGACCCGGTCGACGTCGCGACGTCGGCTCGCCACCAGCCGCAACGTTTCATCGACCGACAGCGAAGGCCAGACGCGGCGACCTTGTGGCACATAGGCGATGCCGCGCTTCGTGATCTCGTTCGGCGCCATGCCGAGGATCTCTTCGCCGGCAAAGCGAATGCTGCCCCGCGCCGGAACCATGCCGGTGATCGCGTTGCACAGCGTCGTCTTGCCCATGCCGTTGCGGCCCACGATGCCGAGCACGCCGCGCTCCAGCGTGAGGCTCACGCCCTGCAACGCATGGGCGCGGCCGTAGTACACGTCGAGCCCGTCGATGACGAGCGCCGTCGACTTGCTGGCCGCTGCTTCGCGATCACCGCCGAACCAGGCCATCAGTGCTTGCTCCCCATATAGATCGCCTGCACTTGCGCGTCGTTCTCGATCTCGTCCGGGCTGCCGGTGCGCAGCACACGACCGTTGTGCATGACGGTGACACGGTCGACCACGCGCAGTGCGATGTCGAGGTCATGCTCGATCAGCACGAAGCTCATGTGCGCCGGCAGCGAGGTCAGCAGTGCAACGAGTTCGCGACGCTCGGCGGGCGAGAGGCCGGCAGCGGGTTCGTCAAACAGGATGAGCCGCGGCGCACCGGCGAGTGCCATGCCGATTTCAAGCTGGCGTTGCTGGCCATGCGCCAGGTTGGCCACGCGCTCGTCGGCGATGTGGCTCAGGCGCGACCGATCGAGCAAGTCGTCGGTCGCGCGTGTCGAAGGGTGCCCGGCGCCCGGGCGCCGAAAGCTGAAACGGCCGCTGGCGACGCCGCGCACCGCGAGAAAAAGGTTGTCCCGCACCGTCAGGTCGCGGAACAAAAGCGAAGACTGATAGGTGCGCCGCATACCCTTGCGAATGCGGTCTTGCGGAGCGAGGTCGGTGATGTCTTCGCCGAAGAAATAGATGCGACCGGCCGTCGGCGGAAAGTCGCCGGTGATCGCATTGAAGAGTGTGGTCTTGCCGGCGCCGTTCGAGCCGAGCACCGCGTACTTCTGGCCGGCCGTGACCGTGAGCGAGACGTCGTCGACCGCGCGCAACGCGCCAAAGGCGCGCGTCACCCCGTCCAGCCGCAACGCATCGCCCGAGAGCAACTGCGCGCCGTCGCGGCTGCTCGCAGCGGGGCCACGCACTGTGGCGCGGCGGAGCGAGGTGATCGTGGCCATCTTTAAAGCGTCAAGTCCTGCAGTCCGGCACGTCGCGCGTACCGAGGCCCATCTTCTTGAACTCAGCTTCCGGCAAACCCAGCGTCTGCGAGATGTTGGGCACCGACTTCACGACCTTGTTGTAGAACGAGCCGTCGGCCGCCTTGGCCACTTCGGTGATGTAGGTCGTGCCGACGCCGTTGCGGTTGGCGTCGATCTTCACTTCACCTGCCGGCCCCTTGAAGTCGGTCTTTTGCAGCGCATCGCGATAAGCCTTCTGGCCCCCGGAAAGATCGCCCTTGACCACGTCGAGCGCATCGAGCGTCGCCTTGGTGTTGATGTAGTACAGGTAGGCAAAGAGGGAAGGGCTCGGGAAGCCGTCCTTGAAGGTCGCCTTGTAGTCGGACACGAACTTCTTCCACTCCGGCGTGTCGATCGAGTCGGCCATCGGGCCTGCGGAAGCCGTGCCCAGCAACGACTCGCGGCGCTTGCCCTTGAAGTTGAGAACAGTCTGGTCGACCGTGATGGAGCCGCCGATCATGGGCTTGTCGCCACCGGCCTGTTCGTATTGCGTCAGGAAGTTGACTGCGTCGGAACCGCCCAATACGACGACCAGGGCGTCGATGTTTTTCGGGATCTTGGCGATGACCGACGCATAGTCCTTGGTGCCCAGCGGCACCCACGCCTTGTCGATCACCTTGCCGCCCTTGGCGCAGTAGCTCGCCATGAAGCCTTGCACCTGCGAATAGGGGAAGCCGTAGTCCTCGGCGATGAGGAAGGTCCGCTTGTAGCCCTTGGCCAGCGCGTGCTCGCCGAGGCCCACCATCCACTGCGCGCCTTCGGTGTTGAAGCGATAGAAGTTGGGCGCAGGGTCTTGCAGCGTGGCAGCCTGTGCGCCGGCCGAGCCGTTGATGAAGGTGACGTTGGGCTGCGTCTTGGCGTAGTTCTTGACCGCGATGCCTTCGTCGCCCGACAGCGGGCCAATCATGATCTGCACCTTGTCCTGCTCGACTGCCTTGCGCGTCGAGTTGACGGCCTTGTCGGGTGTCGCGTCCGACGACACCTTGATGAACTCGATCTTCTTGCCGCCGGCCATGCCGTTCTTTTCCTTCAGCGCCAGGTCGGCGCCGCGCATGCCGTCTTGCCCGGGCGCCGCGAACGGACCTTCGAGCGAGGCCAGCAGGCCGATCTTCAAGACCTCTTGCGCCTGGGCCATGCCCGCGAGGCCGGCCATGGCCAGCGCCGCTGCGGCACCAACGAGGCTGCGCGCGAATATCTTCTTGTGCTCTTGCTTAACCGTCATGTCTCGCTCCTGTTTGTGGTTGTCGAATGCGGCCTGTGCCGCGGCTGGGGACCTCGACCCGACAGGCGACTGCGCAGGTGTTGCCACAAGCCCAGCAAGCCGTCGGGTGAGAACAGGACGATCGCGAGGAAGACCCCGCCGATCACAAGATTGAAGCGCTCGCGGTCGACCAGGTCGATGGCGAAGTTCTGCAAAAGCACGAAGACCACGGCGCCGATGAACGCGCCGATCGGGTGCTTCATGCCGCCGAGCACGGCGATGATGAGGATGTTGATCATCGCGCCGATACCGACGGTGCCGGGCGAGATGCGGCCGTTGTACCAAACCAGCAGCACGCCGCCGACGGCCGCCAGAAAGCCCGCAACCGCATAGGCTGCGACGCGGTGCGCGGTGACGTTGTAGCCGAGGGCCTGCATGCGCCGCGGGTTGTCGCGGATGCCTTGCAGCGCTATGCCGAAAGGCGCGCGAACGAGGTGCTTCACCAGAAAGTAGCCGGCGACCGAACAGGCCAACACGAGGAAGTAGAACGGCATCGGCTCGCGCAGGTCGAGGCCGAAGACGACCGGTGCCGCCAGCTTGCTGAAGCCCTGGAAGCCGTTGAAGAGCGTGTAGTTTTGCTGCGCCAGATAGAAGAACGCCACGCCCACGGCCAGCGTGATCATGATCGTGTAGATGCCTTCGGTGCGCACCGACAACCATCCGACCGCGGCGGAGAACATGGTCGACAACGAGAGCGCTGCAATCACCGCCAGCCACCACGGCCAGCCGAGGCTGATCGTCGCGTTGCTGCTGCTGCCGATGATGGCGACCAGGTAGGCGGCGAAGCCCGCCACCGTCATTTGCGCCAGCGACACCATGCCGCCATAGCCGCCGAGGAAGGTGAGCGACAACGCGACCAGACCGAGCGCGAGCGATTGCGCGCCAATCTGGAAGGTGAAAAACGGCGTTGCGAAGAAGGGATAAAGCAGCACCAGCGCGGCAACCAGCACATGGCGCCAGCGCACCGGGCGGAACAGCACGCGCAGCCAGCGCGGGAGGTCGCCGTGCGCTGGCAGTGGTTCGGCCGGGCGTGTAGTGCTTGTGGTGCGCGTGCTGCGCGTGCTGCTCGTGGTGATGGCGGCGCGTGGTAGCACCGCGACACCGGCCGCCGGCGACTTCATCGCCCGTCGCCACTGCGCTGCGCTCATGTCGCTTTCCCCATCAGGCCACGCGGCTTGAACGCGAGCGCAACCACCATGATCACGAAGGTGAAGACCACGCTGTAGGTCGGCGCATAGGCCAACCCGAACTGCTCCGCCAGGCCAATCAGCAGCGCGCCGATGGCGGCGCCGACCACGCTGCCCATGCCGCCGACGATGACCACCACCAGGGAAGCCAGCAGATAGCGTGTGTCTTCGCCCGGCGAGATCGACAGGGCGGTGCCACCCACCACGCCGGCCAACCCGGCGAGCCCGGCACCGATCGCGAAGGTCAGCGCGAACACCAGTTGCACGTTGACGCCCGCCGCGGCCAGCATGCCGCGGTCGTCGACGCCGGCGCGGATCATCATGCCGATGCGCGTGCGCGCCAGCAGCAGCCAGAGGCCCACGCCGATGACGATCGATGCCAGCAACACGAACAGTCGGTAGGTTGGAAACTTGGCGACGAGGGGAAGGGTGGTCGAGCCGTAGATCCACGCGGGTGGATCGAAGGTGTAGATCTCCGCGCCCCAGATCCACAGCATCAAGTCGGCGAAGACGATCGACAGGCCGATGGTCACCAAGGTCTGCCGAAGGTCTTGGCCCTGCATGTGCCGGAACACCAGCAACTGCATCAGCAGCCCGAGGATCGCCGAGGCCAGAAAGCCGGCGATGACAGCGAGCACCCACGAGCCCGTGTGCTCGCCGACGAACCATCCCACGTAGGCACCGAAGAGATAGAGGGAGCCGTGCGCGAGGTTCACGTTGCGCATCAGCCCGAACACCAGCGTGAAGCCGCTCGCGACCAGGAAGTAGAGCGACGCGAGCGTGAGGCCGTTGAGCAGCGTCTTGAAGTAGAGCGGGTAGTTGTCGGAGATGGCCCAGACAGAGAACACTGCGATGGGCACTCCGAAAATCAGCCAGAGCGCCAGCGACTTCCGATTCATGCGCGCCATGCCGTTCATGCGACGCGTTCCCAGGCACGCTCGGATGCGATGTTCGGCGCCTTGGCGAACACGCCGTCCTTCATCACCGCGAGGATGCGCTTGGGGTCGCGCAGGATCGACAGGTTGGCGAGCGGGTCGCCGTCGATCAGCAGCATGTCGGCCAGATAGCCATCCTTGATGACGCCGAGTTCGTCGGGCTGCATCATGATTTGACCGCCGTAGAGCGTGGTCGAACGGATGGCTTCCATGGGAGTGAAGCCGAGGTACTTGACGAAAAACTCCAGGTCGCGTGCGTTCTGCGTGTGCGGCGTAAAAGCGAAACCGTAGTCGCCGCCCGGCAGCACGCGAATGCCACGCTTGTGCATCTTGGAGAGCGACTCGAGCGCGGCGTCCCATTCGATCTGGTAGCCCATGTCGGTCGCCATCGCGTTGGTGATGCCGAACGCTTCTGCTTCGTTCAGCATCGCGTAAAGGATGGCGATGCCCGGTGCGACGAAGACGCGGTCTTTGGCGGCTTCGAGCATGTCCAGCGCCTCGTTGTCGACGAAGCTGGCGTGGTAGATCAGGTCGATGCCGTGCCGCAGTGCCTGCTTCACGCTGTCCGACGAGCGGGCGTGCGCGATGCCGCGCTTGCCGCGGATCTTGACTTCGCGCATGGCCGCGGCGACTTCTTCATCGAGCATCCATGTCGTCTCCGAAGGCGACTGCGGCGTGAAGTTATCGCCCGACAGATTGAGCTTGACCGAGTCGACGCCGTACTTCAAGAACATCCGCACGGCCTTGCGCATTTCATCCGCACCCGAGATGTTCACGCCGAAGCTGAACTCCGGGAACGGCAGGTGCGGCAAGGTCTCGTCGCCGAGCCCGCCGAGCACCGTGATCTCCTGGCTGGCGGCCAGGTAGCGCGGTCCGGGAATCTGGCCGGAATTGATCGCGTTGCGGATCACCACGTCGAGCCGCGGCTTGGCGCAGGCCGCACCGACGCACGAGGTAAAGCCGGCTTCGAGGTATCTCTTTGCGACCTTGGCGCACCACAGCACGTGTTCCTCGAGCGGCAGTGTCTGAATGGCCGACAGCGTGGCGGCATCGTTCCATGAGAAGTGCGTGTGCGCCTCGCACATGCCGGGCATCAAGGTCGCGCCGGCACCATCTATGACAGTGGCCCCGCTCGGCGCGATCGGTGCCGTGCTTCGACCGACCTGCCGGATGCGGTTGCCGCGCACCAGCACGCTGCCGCTGAAAGGGTTCTGTCCGGTCCCGTCGAGGATGCGAACGTTGGTGAAGACGACATCGTTCATGGCGTGCTCCTTTGCTGCTCAAGCAGCCCAGCGGGTGGTGCGGGCCGAACGCATCGGCGGCGCGCGGTGGAACTCGCCGTCTTTCATGACGGCCATGATTCGCGACTTGTCTTGCAGCACGGTGATGTCGGCCAGTGGGTCTCCGTCGATCAGCAGGATGTCGGCGAGGTAGCCTTCGCGGATGTAGCCGAGCACCTTGCCCATGCGCATCATCGGACCGCCCCATGCGGTGGCCGAGAGCAGCGCCTCCATCGTGCTCATGCCCACGTACTTGACGAAGTATTCGAGGTCTTTGGCATTGGTGCCGTGCGGTGTCCAGGCAAAGCCGTAGTCGCCGCCGGGCAGGATCCGGACGCCGCGTTTGCGCAACGCCCGCATGCTTTCGACCGCGGCATCGAGCTCGCGGTGGTAGCCCATCTTCATCGTGACCTCTTTGGTCAAACCCCATTGGCTCGCGTTGTGGCAGGTGTTGATGAGCCATGCAAGACCGGGTGCGATGAAGTGCTCTGTCTTGTGGGCTTCAAGCAGGTCAAGCGCCTCGGTGTCGGCAAAGCTCGCGTGGTAGATCACCTCGATGCCCTGCTTCACGCACTGTTTGATGGCCCAGGTCGAGCGCGCGTGGGCGGCGACGCGTTTGCCCCAGGCCTTGGCCTCCTGCACGCAGACGCGGATCTCTTCTTCGGTGAACTGGCTCATCTCGCTCGACATGCCGGTAATCGACTCGCCCGACAGATTGATCTTCACCGAGTCGACGCCCCACTTGGCCATCATGCGAACGCAACGGCGCATCTCTTCAGCGCCACTTACGACGGCGCCGAACGCGAACTCCGGCTGCGGCAGATGCGGTTGTGTGCTGTCGCCGAGTCCGCCTGGCACGGTGATCTCTTGTCCAGCGGCGAGGTAGCGCGGGCCGATGATCGTGCCGTCGGCGATCGCATTGCGGATCACAACATCGAGCCGTGGCTTGGCGGCTGCCGCACCGACGCAGCTGGTCCAGCCCATGTCGAGGTACTTCTTGGCGACTTCGGCGCACCACAGGATGTGCTCCTCCGGTGGCATGCGCTGGATCGCATCGAGACTCGGCTGGTCGTTCCATGAGAAGTGCGTGTGCGCCTCGACCATGCCCGGCATCAGGAAAGCGCCGGCACCGTCGATGACTTGCGCGCCGTGGATGGGAGCTTGCCTCGCGCCGTAAGCGGTCTTGACGACGCGCGAGATGCGATTGCCTTGCACCAGCACGTCGCCGGTGAAGGGCGCCTCGCCGCCGCCGTCGAAGACGCGCACGTTGGTGAAGAGAACGTCTGCCATGGTCGTGCTCCCTACTGGATGCGATGGACGCGGTCGTGCGTCGCAAGAAATTCACGCAGTTCGCGCTGGCATTCGTCGGGCCGCTCGACGGGTGTCCAGTGGCCGCATTTGGGCAGCACCACCACGCGCTTGCTGGCCGCGCGGTGCAGCCGGTCGGCCATGGCGCGCACGGCTTGCGGCGGCGCCACGCCGTCTTCGTCGCCAGTCACCAGCAGCACCGGCGCTTCGATCTGCTCGACGGCTGCAGCCTGCGCGCCGGCCAATGCTTCGCAGCTGCGTGCATAGGCTTCGCCTTCCTGCCGCATCAGGCTCTCGCGCACGAATGCGACCACCACCGGAAGCCGTTGCCGCGTGTCGGCGGAGATGGCGGCCTGCAGCAGTGACTGCGTGATCTCCTGCATGCCCGCAGCACCTTCGCGTGCCTTGGCGGCGCGGGCTTTCATCGCAGTGCGAGCCGCATCGGGCGGCGCGACGAGCGGGCCGAACAAAGCGACGCTCGCGACGAGCTTGGGATGCGTCGCAGCGATGTGCTGGCACACGATGGTGCCCATCGAATGGCCGAGCCAATGCGCGCGTGTGATGCCCAAGCGATCGCAGATGCCGAGCAGCGTTTCGACATAGCGCTCGATCGAAAGAGCGCCTTCGACGCTTTGCGATCGGCCACTGCCGGGCAGGTCGACCCGCACCACGCGGTGCCGCGCCAGTGCCGGCATCAGCGGCGTGTAAGTGTTGGAGCTGCCGCCCAGACCGTGCACGCAGACCACCACAGGGCCGTCGCCTTCTTCTTCCACCGCAACGCGGTCGATGAGCTGGAATGTCATGGCGATGTCGGTGTTGTCATTCGAAGCGGTTCTCGATGACGCCGACGCCGTCGATCTCGACGCGCACGACGTCACCCGAGCGCAGCCATTGCGGCGGCTTCATGCCCATGCCGACACCCGATGGCGTGCCGGTCGCGATCACGTCGCCGGGGTACAGCGTGATGCCGCGCGAGCAGGTTTCGATGAGCGTCGGAATGTCGAAGATCATGTCGCGCGTCTGGCCGTCTTGCCGCAACGTGCCGTTGACCCAGCCGCGCACGCGGGTGGCGCAACCATCGACCTCGTCGGCCGTCACGATCCACGGTCCCATCGGGCAGAAGGTGTCGAAGCTCTTGCCCAGGTCCCATTGCTGGTGGCGCATCTGCACGTCGCGCGCGGTCACGTCGTTGACGACCGTGTAGCCGAAGACATGGTCCATGGCGCGCGAGCGGGGGATGTTGCGGCCACCGCGGCCGATGACGACCGCGAGCTCCGATTCATAGTCGATCTGCACCGAGGCAGCCGGTGCCGGAAGCTGCACCGTGTCGTTGGGGCCGATCACGCATTCGGCCAGCTTGCCGAAGACGATCGGCCATGCCTCAGCTTCTGGTTTTGCGTTGAACACCGACCCCGCCAGCTCCGCCGCATGTGCGTGGTAGTTGCGGCCGACGCAGAACAGGCTGCGCAGCGGGCGCGGCAACGGCGAGCGCAGCGTGACGACGTCGACGGGCAACCGCGCACCCGAAGCGTGCGGTAGCACTTCGTCTCGCGCCATCGCCTGGATCAGCGGCAGCGTGCCGAGCGAAGGATCGCGCACGGCCAACGGCGTGGCCTCGCGGCCATCCTGCGAAATGGTGCCGACATGGTCGCGGCCACCCCAACTCCAGCTGGCAAAACGCATAGACTTTGTCTCCATATTGCCCCGTGGTCTTGCCGGTGTTCACTGGCCGCCACGAGATCTCGGAAGTCATTTTTGAGACTTGCGTCTCAAATCTGGTTGGCCGCATCATACGGTCGGCGTTCCGATATTCACAAGCCGACACAGGCCCTTATTGACCCGTACAAACCCGATGCCGCGACTCAAATACAAGCTGACCGATCCGCCGATCGCACCCGAAGGCGGCGTTCGCGCTGCGACCTTCAAGGCCTTGCTCGAAGCCGCGATGGACATCATTCGTTTGAAGGGTCGTATCCCTTCGGTCGCCGAGGCGGCTGCGCGATCGAAGGTCTCGCGCGCCACCGCATACCGTTACTTTCCGAGTCGCAGCGCGCTGGTGACAGCGGTGGTCGACAGCTCTTTAGGGCCGGTTCGCAAGCTCGCATCCGACAAGCCGAACGGACGTGAGCGCGTGCACGAGCTGTTCATCAAGACCTTCCCGCGCTTCAAGGAATTCGAGGCGCAGATGCGTGCTGCCGCGCAGTTGTCGCTGGAGCAGTGGGGCCTGGAGCGTGCAGGGTTGTTGGAGGAAGAACCCTATCGGCGCGGCCATCGCGTGGGCATTCTCGAACATGCGCTGCAGCCGATGATTCCATTGCTGCGACCGGACGTGCGCGACCGTTTGCACCAGGCGCTGTCGGTCGTCTACGGCATCGAGCCGTATGTGATCTTGAAAGACATCTGGGGTCTGCGTGACCGTGAGGTCGAGCGCACCGCGCTGTGGATGGCGGATGCGTTGATCGACGCGGCGCTGCGTGAGTCCGGACCCGACCCGCTGCCGCCGCTCGCGGATGCCGCGAGCGCGCAAGAGAGCACGGTCGCCGTGGATCCCGAGTGGCTCGACGCGCAGTACAACAATCGCGCGCGCATCCCCGAGCATCCGGCCATCCTCCGCTATTGGGCCGACGCATCCGCCGACGCGTTCAAGCGACCGGACTGGGTGCTCGATGTCGCTTATGGCGACCATGCGAGCGAGCGGCTCGACATCCTCCCTGCGCGCTCGGGCGCACCCGTCTTCGTCTACATCCACGGCGGCTACTGGCGCGCACTCGACAAGCGCGACCATGCCTTCATCGCGCCGCCGTTGCATGCCGCGGGTGCGATGGTCGTGCAGTTGAACTACGCGCTGTGCCCTGCGGTCGGCATCGAGCACATCGTGCTGCAAATGGTGCAGGCGCTTGCATGGGTCTATAGAAATGCAGAAGCACATGGCGGTGATCGCGAGCGCATCGTGGTGGCCGGCCACTCCGCCGGCGGTCATCTCGCGACGATGCTGCTGACCTGCGATTGGCGCGCCGTGGCGCCGGACCTGCCGCGCGACCTGGTCAAGTCGGCACTGTCGATATCGGGTGTGTATGAGTTGGAGCCGCTGCGGCATGCGCCGTTTCTGTCGGCCGACATCGGGCTGACGGAAGCATCTGCGCTGCGCCTGAGTCCGCTGCGGATGCGCGCGCCCACGATGGGCTCGCTGGTGACAGTCGTCGGTGCCGACGAGAGCGAAGAGTTCTTGCGTCAGGCCGATGCGATGTCTTCCGCATGGGGTCCGGACATCGTCGTGGCCAACGAACGTGTTGCCGGCAAGAACCACATGAGCGTGCTGAACGATTTGGCGGACCCGAAGTCATCGACTTACGCGCATGCGCTGTCGTTGCTGGGGCTGTCCGGCCCGGCGCGCGGCTGAGCGAGGCCGATTCGTCGGAGCGCCCTCAGCCCCGGCGTTTTCTAGCCGCCGCGCAAGTGCAGGTGCGTCGAGTTCTTCACTTCTTCCATCACGGCATAGGTCCGGGTTTCGCGCACACCCGGCAGTTGCCAAAGCACGCTGCCCGCGAAGGCGCGGTAGTCGCCCATGTCGGCGCTTCGGGTCTTGAGCAGGTAGTCGAAGCCTCCCGCGACCATGTGGCACTCCATGATTTCAGGGCGTACTTGTACCGCCGCCTTGAACTGATCGAACACGTTGGGTGTCGTGCGATCGAGCATCACCTCGACAAAGACCAGCATGCTGGCGCCCAGCTTGAGCGGGTTGAGTCGCGCTTCATAGCCGAGGATGTAGCCCTCGCGCGTCAGGCGTTGAACGCGGGCCAGGACCGCCGTTGGCGACAGGCCGATCGTGTCCGCGAGCTTGACGTTGGAGAGGCGGCCGTCGTCCTGTAAGGCGGCGAGGATGCGAACGTCGAGTCGATCCAGACCCGGAGCAGGATCTTCGATGGGTGGCGCGGAAGTCTTTGGTGGTTTCTTCGGCTTAATCATCTGAATTCGAAATAAACGTCGGTGCCAGGCCCGGCATTATCGGTTTAACCACCAAAGAACGCCGCCATGACCGCCACTGTCGCACCTTTCGTACCGGACATCGCTTTGAACAACAGGTCGGACCCCGCTTCCGACATCGCCTTGCAGCGCTCGATGCCCCTGCCGTTCAGCGACTTCGCCGATGCCCTCGACACCGCGACGCCGCTGCGTTCCCACATCACGGCGGCCTATCGAACGCCGGAGCCCGATGCGCTTGCGCCACTGTTGCAAGCCGCACGTCTGGAAGGCGAGGCTTCAGCGGCAGCGCACAGGCTGGCGCATCGCATCGCCACCCAACTGCGGAACCGGAAGAACGCGACCGGCCGCGCCGGCCTGGTACAGGGTCTGCTCCAGGAATACGCGCTGTCGTCGCAGGAAGGCGTTGCGCTGATGTGCTTGGCCGAGGCGTTGCTGCGCATCCCCGACGCGGCCACCCGCAATGCCTTGATCCGCGACAAGATCGCGCATGGTCAGTGGCAGGCGCATGCCGGCCGCAGTCCGTCGGTGTTCGTCAACGCAGCGACATGGGGTTTGCTGTTGACCGGCAAGCTGGTCGCCACGCACAGCGAAGCCGGCCTGTCGAACACGCTGACACGGCTGATCGGCAGGGGCGGTGAGCCGTTGATTCGGAAGGGCGTCGACATGGCGATGCGGATGATGGGCGAGCAGTTCGTCACCGGCGAAACCATCGCGCAGGCGCTCGACCATGCAAAGCATCCGGAGGCCGAAGGCTTTCGCTATTCGTACGACATGCTCGGCGAGGCCGCGTTGACCGCGCACGACGCCGAGCACTATCGCGTGGCTTACGAGCAGGCGATTCACGCGATCGGCAAAGCATCGGCCGGCCGCGGTGTGTACGAAGGGCCGGGCATCTCGATCAAGCTGTCGGCGCTGCATCCACGGTACGTCCGCGCCCAGCATGCGCGCGTGATGGACGAGCTGTATCCTGTGCTGCGCGACCTCACGCTGCTGGCGCGGCACTACGACATCGGCCTGAACATCGATGCCGAAGAAGCCGACCGCCTGGAGCTCTCGCTCGACCTGCTTGAAAAGCTCTGCTTCGAGCCTGCGCTCGCGCAATGGAACGGCATCGGCTTCGTCATTCAGGCGTACCAAAAGCGCTGCCCGTTCGTCA
Source organism: Variovorax sp. GrIS 2.14 (assembly GCF_046115955.1). Lineage (NCBI taxonomy): Bacteria > Pseudomonadati > Pseudomonadota > Betaproteobacteria > Burkholderiales > Comamonadaceae > Variovorax > Variovorax sp. GrIS 2.14. The sequence goes on along the minus strand of NZ_JBJXIA010000011.1, from coordinate 145,399 downwards.
TCGACTTCGTGGTCGACTTGGCGCGTCGCAGCGGCCACCGGTTGATGGTCCGTTTGGTGAAGGGCGCCTACTGGGACAGCGAAATAAAACGCGCGCAGATCGACGGGCTCGAAGGCTATCCGGTGTTTACGCGCAAGGCCTACACCGACGTGTCGTACCTCGCGTGCGCGCGCAGGTTGCTCGCAGCGCCCGATGCGGTCTACCCGCAATTCGCCACGCACAACGCGCACACGCTGTCTGCAATTTACGAGATGGCGAATCCGTCGACGTACATGCCGGGGCAGTATGAATTCCAGTGTCTGCACGGGATGGGGGAGCCGCTTTACGAGCAGGTGGTCGGTGCCATCGAACTCGGTAGGTTGAATCGTCCTTGCCGCATCTATGCGCCGGTCGGCACGCACGAGACGCTGCTGGCCTATCTCGTGCGGCGGCTGCTGGAGAACGGCGCCAACACCTCCTTCGTCAATCGCATTGCCGACCCGACGATCGCCATCGACGTCCTGGTGGAAGACCCGGTTGCGACCGTCGAGCAGATGGCGAAGAGCGAGAGTGCGGTGGGGTTGCCGCATCCTTCGATAGCGCTACCGGCGGCTTTGTATGGTGCAGCGCGGGCCAACTCGCGCGGGCTCGATCTTGCCGACGACGATCGACTGCGCGCGCTGCGCGAGGCACTGACCCGGAGTGCGTCGGAGGCTTGGGCCGCTGGTCCATTGCTGGCCTCTGGCGCCTATGCCTCGCCGCGCGCGCCGGCCGAACCGGTCTGCAACCCCGCCGACCTGCGCGATGTCGTCGGTCATGTGCAGGAAGCGACCCTGGCCGACGTGGAAGCTGCCGTCGCCGACGCGGAAGCCTTCGCGCCGATGTGGGCCATAACGCCCCCTGCCGAACGTGCATCTCAGCTCGATCGTGCTGCCGATCTGCTGTAAGAACAGATGCCGCGCCTGCTTGGCTTGCTGGCCCGAGAGGCCGGCAAGACCTACGCCAACGGCATTGCCGAAGTGCGCGAGGCTGTCGACTTCCTGCGCTTCTACGCGGCGCAAGCGCGTACCGACTTCGCCGTCGAGACGCACCGGCCGTTGGGTCCGATGGTGTGCATCAGCCCGTGGAATTTTCCGCTCGCCATCTTCGTCGGGCAGATCGCCGCGGCGTTGGCAGCTGGTAATCCGGTGCTCGCCAAACCGGCAGAGCAAACGCCACTGATCGCTGCCGAAGCCGTGCGGTTGCTGTGGCGTGCCGGCGTGCCGCGCGCTGCAGTGCAGTTGCTGCCGGGACGAGGCGAGACGGTCGGCGCCGCGCTGGTCGGCGACGCGCGCGTGCAGGGCGTCATGTTCACCGGCTCGACCGAGGTCGCGCGCATCCTTCAGAAGACCTTGTCGCTGCGGCTCGGCGCAGCGGGTCGCAGCGTGCCGTTCATCGCAGAGACCGGCGGTCAGAACGCGATGATCGTCGACTCGTCCGCGTTGGTGGAACAGGTTGTCGTCGACGTGGTGGCATCGGCCTTTGACAGTGCCGGCCAGCGTTGCTCGGCGCTGCGCGTGCTGTGCGTGCAGGAGGAGGTGGCCGACCGTGTGATCGAGATGCTGAAGGGCGCGATGGCCGAGAGCCGCATCGGCAATCCGGCGACCCTCGCAGTCGATGTCGGCCCGGTGATCGACGCCGAGGCGCGTGGTGGCATCGAGCGCCATGTCGCCGCGATGCAAGCACGTGGCCGCAAGGTGTTCCGTGCAGCGCGCGACATCGATCACGCGACGCAGCACGGTACTTTTGTCGTGCCGACGCTGATCGAGCTCGACAGCTTGTCGGAGCTCCAGCGCGAGGTTTTCGGGCCGGTGCTGCACGTCGTGCGCTACCGCCGCCGCGATCTCGGTGCGCTTATTGCCCAGATCAATGGCACCGGCTATGCATTGACGCTGGGCGTGCACACGCGCATCGACGAGACGATCGCGCAAGTGATCGAGCAGGCCAAGGCCGGTAACGTTTATGTCAATCGCAACATCGTCGGTGCGGTCGTCGGCGTGCAGCCTTTTGGTGGCGAGGGGTTGTCGGGAACGGGACCGAAAGCGGGCGGTCCGTTGTACATGTACCGGATGCTGTCGGCACGGCCGGACGATGTGATGGCGCGCGCGATGGCGGATGCGGGTCCGGGCAATGCAGTTGCGGTCGATGAAAGCGATGGCTCGGCGGACGGCGGGTCGAGTGTGGCGATGAAGGCACTCGTGGCTTGGGCGCAGCGCGAGGGTCGCGAATCGCTTGCTGCGCAATGCCGACGTTTCGCCGGCCTGTCGCGCAGTGGCTATGCCCGCACGCTGGTCGGCCCGACCGGTGAGCGCAACGTCTACACGCTGCTGCCGCGCGAGGCCGTGTTGTGCCTGGCCGAGGATGATGCCGACCGCATGGTGCAACTCGCCGCCGTGTTTGCAGTTGGCAGCACGGCCGTGTGGCCAGCCGGATCGCATGTCGAAAGGTTGCGTGCCTCGCTACCGCCTGCAGTGCGGCAGTCGATCGTCATGGCGCAAAACTGGCGTGCCGATACGGTGATGTTCGATGCGGTGCTTCACCATGGAGATGCTGCGTCGTTGATGCAGATCAATCAGGCGTTGGCAAGACGCACAGGGCCGATCGTCGGCGTCAGGTCGCTGGCGCATGGCGCAGTCGACATCGCGCTTGAAAGCCTGGTGGTCGAACGCGCGTTGAGCGTGAACACCGCGGCTGCGGGTGGCAACGCGACCTTGATGACGATCGGCTAAGGGCGCGACCTCGGCCAGCGGCCGCGGTGCAAGTGGCGTGAGTTACCAGCGCTCGTTCCACGGCCGCAGGTCGAGTTCGTAGGTCCACGCGTCGCGCGGCTGCGTATGCAGGAACCAGTAGTTCTCGGCGATGTGGTCCGGGTTGAGGATCCCGTCCTGGTCTTTGGTCGCGTACTTCTCGGGGAAGTTGGTGCGGATGAACTCGGTGTCGATGGCGCCATCGACCACGACGTGCGCGACATGGATGTTCTTCGGCCCCAGCTCGCGCGCCATGCTCTGCGACAGCGCACGCAACGCGTGCTTGGCGCCAGCGAACGCCGCGAAGTTGGCCGAGCCGCGCAATGCGGCGGTCGCGCCGGTGAAGATGATCGTCCCACGCCCGCGCTCGCTCATGCGCCGCGCGGCTTCACGGCCGTTCAAGAAGCCGCCGAAGCAGGCCATCTCCCAGATCTTGTAGTACTTGCGCGCGGTCTCGTCGACCACGGGCGTCGGCACGTTGGCGCCGATGTTGAAGACCAGCACCTCGACCGGCCCGATGTCGCGTTCGATGGTGTCGAACAGCGCGATCACTTCTTCTTCCTTGCGCGCATCGGAGCCAAAGCCATGCGCCTTGCCGCCGGTTGCCTCGATGCCTTCGATCAGCGGCTTGAGCTTTTCCGAATCGCGCCGCGTCATGCACGCCGTATACCCGCCAGCTGCAAAGCGTTTGGCGATGGCGCCACCGGTGGAATCGCCTGCGCCGATGACGAGGGCTACTTTGGCGGGGGAGGTGTTGTGAGTCATGTTGTCTCCGATTCGTTGTCGAGAAGCGCAACCGGTTTCAGCGGGCACGTTGAAGGCCAGTGCCCGAGCGGTTCGGTTTGAAGGGAATGTTGGTGGAGAGGATGAGGATCGAACTCACGACCTCCGCATTGCGAACGCGGCGCTCTCCCAGCTGAGCTACCCCCCCAACAAGCAAGAAAAATTCTACTGCGATCGATCAGAATCTGCGCATGACTTTGCAAGACCCCGCCTGGCTCGATCGTGTCTACAACAACCGTGCGCTGGTGCCCGACCATGCCGAATTCCTCGCGCGCTGGACGACCGAATCCGAGCAGGTTCGAGCCATTGAGCCTTGCACGCTGGACTTGCCCTATGGCAACGGGCCGCGCGAGACGCTCGATATCTTTCCGGCAACCGGAGACGCGAAAGCCAGGACCTCCGCGCCGGTCCTGGTCTTCATCCACGGCGGCTATTGGCGCTCGCTCGACAAGAGCGGCCACTCGTTCATTGCGCCGAGTTTTACGCGCGAAGGTTTTTGCGTCGTGATGCCGAACTATCCACTGTGTCCGGGCACGCCGGATCGGCCGGTCGGCATCCCGGACATCGTCTTGTGCATCGTGCGCGCGCTGGAATGGACGTGGCGGCACATCGCCGAATACGGTGGCGACCCGTCGCGCATCACCGTGGCAGGGCACTCGGCCGGCGGCCATCTGGCGGCGATGCTGCTGGCGTGTGAGTGGGGCGCGGTCGCCGCCAAGTTGCCGACGAACCTGGTGCGAAACGCCCTGTCGATTTCCGGCGTGCACGACCTTCGGCCGATTCAGCACACGCCGTTCCTGATGGACGCGCTGCGGCTGACCGAAGTCGATGCGCAGCGCGCAAGCCCGGCGCTGTTTCCTGCGCCCAAGGCGCGCACGCTGTATGCCGTGGCCGGCGGTGACGAAAGCGAAGCATTCGCCTCGCAAGCGCGCCTAATTCAGGACGCATGGGGCAAAGCCACCGTGCCGGTCTGCGACATCCTGCCGGGGCTGCATCACTTCAGCGTGCTCGATGCATTGATCGACCCGACGCACCGTCTGCACCAGCACGCATCGCGGTTGCTGGGCGCGTGAGCCGTGTCGCCGCGGTCGTGGTCTACATCAGCAGGTGTTCGCCCGCGTTGTCCCCGCCGCCCAAGGTCACGTAGTTGACCTTGCGAATGTCCATCAGCTTCTGCCCGCCCGAGTAACTTATGGAGCTCTGCACGTCCTGCTCCATCTCGATCAGGGTGTCGGCCAGCTTGCCCTTGATCGGCTCCAGGATGCGCTTGCCTTCGACGTGTTTGTACTCGCCCTTGTTGTAGTCGCTGGCCGAGCCGTAGTACTCCTTGAAAAGCGCGCCGTCGACTTCGACCGTTTTGCCGGGCGACTCTTCGTGGCCGGCGAACAGCGAGCCGATCATGACCATCGATGCACCGAAGCGAACGCTCTTGGCGATGTCGCCGTGGTCGCGAATCCCGCCGTCGGCAATGATCGGTTTCGTCGCGACGCGGGCGCACCACTTCAACGCCGACAGTTGCCAACCGCCGGTGCCAAAGCCGGTCTTGAGCTTGGTGATGCAGACCTTGCCCGGGCCAATGCCGACCTTGGTCGCGTCGGCACCCCAGTTCTCCAGATCGATCACCGCTTCGGGGGTCCCGACGTTGCCTGCAATGACGAACGATTTCGGCAGCTTCTGCTTCAGGTAGCCGATCATGTTCTTCACGCTGTCTGCGTGGCCGTGCGCGATGTCGATCGTGATGTATTCGGGCACCAGACCCTCGGCGGCCAGCAGGTCGACGGTGTCGTAGTCGTACTTCTTCACCCCCAGCGAAATCGAGGCGAAGACGCCTTGCGCGTGCATGTGCTTCACGAAGTGCACGTTGTCGAGGTCGAACCGATGCATCACGTAGAAGTAACCGTTCTTGGCGAGCCACAGGCTGATGGTCTCGTCGATCACCGTCTTCATGTTGGCGGGGACCACCGGAATGCGGAAACTGCGGGGGCCCAGAGTGACGCTGGCGTCGCATTCCGAGCGGCTTTCCACGCGGCATTTGCGCGGAAGCAAGAGGATGTTGTCGTAGTCGAAAATCTGCATAGCTAAGGTCCCAAGCTCCTGTGAAGGTCGTTTGAAATAACGAACGAGCGCTTGGTCCGGCCGGTTTTCGCAGCATCCGCCTCAATAAGGCGCCCACAAAAAACCGGGCGCAAAAAACTTGGGCCCGGTGTCTGAGTTTACGCGGTCGTTTGGACGTGGGGCGATGGCATTTCATATAACCACCGCACGCTGCGGTTTCTACAATCGGGGCATGTTTATCGATCTCGCGACTGCCTCCGAATCAGCGGAATCGCCGCTGCTCCAGCACCTCAACCCCGAGCAACGCGCTGCCGTAGCACTGCCGGCCGGCAATGCCCTCATCCTGGCCGGCGCCGGCTCCGGAAAGACCCGCGTTCTCACCACGCGCATCGCCTGGCTCCTTCAGACGGGGCAGGTGTCGCCGGGCGGCATCCTGGCCGTCACCTTCACCAACAAGGCCGCCAAGGAAATGACCGCGCGGCTGATGGCCATGCTGCCGGTGAATGTGCGCGGCATGTGGATCGGCACCTTTCACGGGCTGTGCAACCGCTTGTTGCGCGCGCATTGGAAGCTGGCCGGCCTGCCCTCGACGTTTCAGATCCTCGATACGCAAGACCAGCTTTCGGCCATCAAACGGCTGATGAAGCAGTACGCGGTCGACGACGAGCGCTTTCCGGCCAAGCAGACGCAATGGTTCATTGCCGGCGCCAAGGAAGACGGCTTGCGCCCACGGGATGTCGAAGTGCGCAGCGACGACGACCGCAAGAAGGTCGAGCTGTATCAGCTCTACGAAGAGCAGTGCCAGCGCGAAGGCGTGGTCGATTTCGGCGAACTCATGCTGCGCAGCTACGAGCTGCTGCGCGACAACGATCCGATTCGCGAGCACTACCAGCGGCGCTTCCGGCACATCCTGATCGACGAGTTTCAGGACACCAATCGCCTGCAATACGCATGGATCAAGATGCTGTCGGGCCACATCGTCGACGGCACCTTCATCCCCGGCGACAACAGCGTGATCGCAGTGGGCGACGACGACCAGAGCATCTATGCGTTTCGCGGCGCGCGCGTCGGCAACATGGCTGATTTCGTGCGCGAGTTCCATGTGACGCACCAGGTCAAGTTGGAGCAGAACTACCGCAGCTACAGCAACATCCTCGACTCGGCCAACGAGCTGATCAGCCACAACAAGAAGCGGCTCGGCAAGAACCTGCGAACAGACCAAGGCCCCGGCGAGCCGGTGCGCGTGTACGAGTCGACCAGCGATTTCGCGGAGGCGCAATGGATGGTCGAAGAGATGCGCCAACTGGTGCGCGACGGCTTCGACCGAAAAGAGATGGCGGTGCTCTACCGCAGCAATGCGCAGAGTCGCGTGATCGAAACGGCGCTCTTCAACGCGGCCGTGCCGTACCGCGTCTACGGCGGCTTGCGATTTTTCGAACGCGCCGAAATCAAGCATGCGCTGGCGTATTTGCGACTGCTCGAAAACAAGGATGACGACACCAGCTTTCTGCGCGTCGTCAATTTTCCGCCGCGCGGCATCGGTGCCCGCACCATCGAGCAATTGCAGGACGCGGCGCGTGCAGCGGGCAAGTCGATGCATGACTCGGTCGGTGCAGTGGCCGGCAAGGCCGGCTCCAACCTGACCGGCTTCGTCGCCAAGATCGACGTGCTGCGCGAGCAGACGCAAGGCATCAGCCTGCGCGAGATCATCGATCTGGTGCTGGACCACAGCGGGCTTGTCGAGCATTACAAGGCCGACCGCGAAGGCGCCGACCGCATCGAGAATCTGGAAGAGCTGGTGAACGCGGCCGAGAGCTTCGTCACGCAGGAAGGCTTCGGCCGCGATGCGGTGGCGCTGCCGATCGACGAGCTGCGGCAGTCGCTCGTCAGCCAGGGGCTCGACCCGAATTTGCCCGTTATCGATGAGCCGCTGGCGCCCGATTCGGAAACCGGCGAAACGCTGAGTCCGCTGGCCGCATTCCTCACACACGCGGCGCTGGAGTCGGGCGACAACCAGGCCAAAACAGGCCAAGACGCAGTGCAACTGATGACGGTTCATGCGGCCAAGGGCCTCGAGTTCGATTGCGTGTTCATCACCGGCATGGAAGAGGGCCTGTTTCCGCACGAAAACTCGATGAACGACTACGAGAGCCTCGAGGAGGAGCGCCGGCTCGCGTACGTCGCCATCACCCGGGCCCGCAAACGTCTGTACCTGAGCCACTCACAGACGCGCATGCTGCACGGCCAGACGCGCTACAACGTCAGGAGCCGCTTCTTCGACGAGCTGCCCGAAGGCGCGTTGAAGTGGCTGACGCCGAAGAATCAGGGCTTTACGCCATCGGCGTTCGGCTATGGCGGCGGCTATGCGACGTCACGTCCGGTCGGCGGCGCTGGCTTCTCGAAAGATTCGTTCGCCAGCCCACCGGTGCCACCGCAAAAGACTGCGCCGTCGCACGGCCTGCGCTCGGGTATGCAGGTGTTCCACAACAAGTTTGGAGAGGGCACCGTGCTGGGCCTCGAAGGCACCGGCGACGACGCGCGTGCGCAGATCAACTTTCCGCGTCACGGCGTGAAATGGTTGGCGCTATCGGTGGCCAAGCTGACGCCGGTTTAGCCTTTCCCCTCAGGAGCCAACCGTAGACTCGCCGAAAAAGAGCGAGGTTCAGGGATGTGGTTTGTCGGTTTGCTAGCCGGGCTGTTGGCCGGTGCGGTTTTTCAATCTATGGGCGCGGCACTCGTGCTCGGCGCCATCGGGGCTCTGGTTCTTCTTGCTGATGGCTGCGCGCGAGTGCCAATGGCAACTTGGCAATCTGGGCGACGCCTATTCGGCATGGCCGCTGCTGGGTTGGGTGCTCGTGCCGGTCATCGTGCTGTGGGCGTTGCGCTCTCGCCTTTTGCTGTCGCGCTGGCCGCTCACCGAATACCGGAGTGTCTACCTTGAATTCGCGCTGCAACCGGTGGCGCTCTGCCTGCTTTGCTGGTGCTGGGCGACCAACGTGCTGAGCGCGGGAGACGCTGCGCCATTGCCCTTCGTGCCAGTGCTCAACCCGCTCGAAATGGCGCAGTGGCTGGTGTTGGCTGCGCTCGTACTCTGGTGGAAGGCACTGCCGGCCAGTGCCGACATGCGGTTGCCACCACCGTGGGCAAAGGGCGTTGCCGCGCTCACGGCGTGGGCCTTGCTGACCGGCGCGGTGCTGCGCGCATGCCATCACTACGCCGATGTCGCGTGGAACCTGAACGCGTTGTACCTGTCGACCCTGACCCAAGCCGCGTTGTCGATCGCCTGGGCGATCTGCGGCGTACTCGCGATGGTGCTAGGCAACCGCCGGGGCACGCGCATCGTCTGGATGGCGGGTGTCGCGTTACTGGGGGTGGTGGTATTCAAGCTGTTCTTCGTCGAGCTGGCGAATCAGGGCAGCTTGTTTCGGATCGTCTCGTTCATCGGCGTGGGCACCTTGCTGCTGCTGGTCGGCGACTTCGCGCCGGTGCCGACGCTGCGGCGCAGCGCACCGGTCGAGGTGCCGGCATGATTCAATCCCGACGCTTCACTGCCGCGCTATCGCTCGCCCTGGCGCTGCCATTGGCACTTGCGCTGGCACTGACCACCGCAAGCTCTGCGCATGCACAGAGCCCGATCGCGCTGCATGGCAACGGACCTTTTTATCGTCTCGAGCTGCCGCTTGCCCTGCATGGCCTCGCGGCCTTCGACGATTTGCGCGACCTGCGCGTGCGCAACGGTGCCGGCCAGGTGGCGCCCTTCGGCTGGCTTGATGGCGAGGCTGAAGCCGCGCAAGCCGTACCCGCTTCGTCGCGTGCGCCGCTGTTCGCGTTGCCGTCCGCATCGACAAGTGCCTCGGGCGGTACATCCACCGCGCCCGCCGACGAATTGCTCTTGCTCAAGATGCGCCCCGACGGTTCGATCGCGTTGGCCAGGGTGGGTGCCGCGCCGTCGGCTGCTAAGGCTGTTGCGCTGCCTGCCCCGGTTGCCGAATGGGTGATCGATGCCAGCCAGGTCACCGGCGCATTGGTGCAGATCCGGTTCGAGCTGGCGGCCGGCCCGATGGGGCTGTTTCCGTACACGCTCGAAGGCAGCGACGACCTGCGGCAGTGGCATCGGCTCGGCGCCGACGATCAACTGGTGCGACTGCGCCACGGCGAGCAGACCATCGAAAGACTCGCCGTAGAGCTCGATCAGGTTCGCACGCGGTTTTTGCGCCTGCGTTGGCAGAACCCTGCGCTGGCACCGCAACTGAGTGCGGCCTGGCTCGATAGCGTTCAGCAGCCGGAACGCTCGGTGCCTGCCATTGCCTGGGGGAACGAGGTCCGGCCTGCTGCCTGCGGCGTCGATTTCTGCGACTATCCAGCACCGCACGGCCTTCCTCTGCAGAGTCTGCGCATCGTGCTTGGTCAGGCGAACACGCTGGCGCCGGTTCGCCTGTCGAGCGTGGCGGAGCCGAGCTCAGCCGTAGACCAGCGGCGGGCTCGTCCCCGCAACGCGCTCTTTGTGCTGCGACATGGGCTGCACGCGTCGCGGGAGCCGAGGGGCCGTTTCGGTGAAGCGCCTGCTGCCACCGAAACGCTGCTGGCCGACACCACGGTGTTCCGCCTTAATCAGCCAGCCGGCGAAGCGCGATCGTCTGCCATCCCGATGGACGGTGGCGTACACACCCGGCTGCGCCTTCGCACAGATGGTCCGATAGCGGCCCTTGGCGCCAGCCCGCCGTCGTTGCTCTTCGGCGCACGTCCGCGCGCGCTCGTGTTCCTGGCGCAAGGCCAGCCGCCTTTCGTCTTGGGCTGGAACGCCAATGCACAAGCTGCACTTGACGGGCCCGGTTCCTTGCCACTGGCGCAGTTGATGCCGGGCTACCAGCCTGGCCGCACGCCGGTGCTGGATGGAGCGAGCGTGACGTTGGCACTGGGCCCAGCAGTGGCGGTGCCCGCGATGCCTGCCGTTGTCGAGACGGAATCGAAAGTAGAGCCCGCACCGTTGTCGCGCAAGCTCTGGCTATGGAGTGCGCTCGGTGTCGGTTTGCTCTTGCTGGGCGGGATGGCGTGGTCGCTGCTGAGCGGACTCAAAGCGCAAGCCGTAGAGCCCAGGATCGAGCCGGACACCGGGCCGGCGGCGAAGTAGCCGCGTTCAGTCGGTATCGAAGCTGTCCCTGAAAGTGAACCACGTCGAGCTGAGCGACATCGCCGCCAGGATCAGCGCACTGCCGACCATCATCGCGCCGCCGACGGCCGAGGCGCCTTCGCCCATTCCCATGCCACCGAGCGCGACCAGCAGCGTTGCCATCAAGCCGAGCACGATGCCGCCGATGAGGAACACGCCGAACCATGCCAGGCAGAACATCGCATAAGCGCTGAAGTTGCGAAACAGCGCGACCAGGCTGAAGAACAGGCTCTTGACCGGTTCGACGCTGTGCCAATGCACCAGCGCCGGTGCGTGCCACATCGCAAGCGAGAGTGGCAGGTTGAGGCACATCACCAGCACGCGCGCTGTCTGGAACTGGGCGCTTGCGGCAGCCTCGGGTGTGATGTCGGCGTCGAGCAGGTAGACCCTGGCCAATTGGCCGCCGTCGACCAGGATGGACAGCAACACGGCCGCCACGAAATACGCCGCCGAGATCACGCCGAGCACCAGCATCGGACGCCACTTGCTGCGCATCGCAGCGAAGGCCGCGATGAACATGGCAGGCGCGGTCGGCTTCTGCGTGTCGTTGATGTACGCGACAGAAGTCGCGACCATCAGCCCCAGCGTCATGAAGGGCAGCAGCACGGGCGCAAGCAAGCTGCCAAGCAGCGGCACCTGGGAAACGGCCGAAATCGCCGCCATGAAGAGGAAGAAAAGAGAGACGAAGGCCAGCGGTTGCCGCCAGAAAGTCCGGAGGCCGAGCTTGACCCATTCGGCGCCGGTGCGGGCCGGCACGATGTGAAGTTTCATTGTTTCGAGGTCAGGCAATAGCTGCGGCGGTTTGTGCCGTCGCGGGCGCTTCCACCGAAGTGAAGATCGGAATAAGAGCCGGTGTCGGGTCTGCTGCAGATATCGGCATTTGCAGCGCGTCGGGATGCCGCGCGCGCTGGCGCAGCACCCGCTCGAAGTGGGTCGGGTCGTGCGGCTTGAGCATGCTGGCTTCGCGCGGCAGGTGGTAGTCCCACAGCCGCGATATCCAGAAGCGCAGGGCGGCCGCGCGCAGCAGGGCGGGCAACAACGCGCGCTCCGGGCCGGTGAGCGGCCGTACGGTGGCATACGCGGCCAACAGCGCATCGGCCCGCGACGCATCGTGCTCGCCGGTGGGGAGGTCGATCGCCCAGTCGTTCAGGCACACGGCCAGGTCGAACAGCCAGGTGTCGGTGCCGGCGAAGTAGAAATCGAAAATGCCCGTCAGGCGTGGTGCGCTGCTTTGGCCGTCGCTGAATTCGCCATCGACCCCGGTAGCGAACATCGCGTTGTCGCGGAACAAGTCGGCGTGCACCGGTCCGCGTGGCAAAGCGGCGTAGCCCGACGACTCGGCCACATGGTTCTGGTACGCGAGTTCGCCGCGCAGCAATGCGGCCTGAGAGGCTTCGAGGTACGGCAGCACCACAGGCGCCGTGTCGTTCCACCAGGCGAGGCCACGCAGATTGGGCTGCAGGCGGTCGAAATCGCGTCCGGCCAGGTGCATTCGCGCCAGCATGCGGCCCAACTCGGCGCAGTGGGCCGCCGTGGGCGCGAGTTCGCTCTTGCCGGCCAGTCGTTGCACCACGGCGGCGGGCTTGCCGTTCAGGGTGTGCAGCAGCGCGCAGGGTGCGATCGATGGCACTTTCAACGCCTGGGTCTTGGCTTGTGCACCGAGTGCAGCAACGACTCCAATGGCGCCGGACACCACAGTCGGATCGGCAGCAGGCGCCGGCACCGGAATGCTGCGCTCGGCCAGATGCTTCATAAGGCAAAGGTAATACGGCAACTGCTGAAAACCGAGCCGCTCGAACACCGTGAGGACGTATTCGCCCTGTTCAGTGGTCGCGAAGTAGTTGGTGTTCTCGATGCCGCCTTCGATGCCGCGCAGCTCGCGCAAGGCACCGAGCCCTAAGCGCCGGACAAGCTCGTCCGCGGGGTCGAATCCGACTTCAGTAAAGACCGCCACGGCGCCAGGCGTTCAGAACTTGAGGACGTTCCAGACGCGCGGCCCGTTGCCGTTGGTGTTGCTCGCGTCGTTGTTGCCGGGGCCGGATCCACCGGTTCCAGGTTGCAGCACCTCGTAGCCCGGCATGTTCGACTTGGGCTTGACATTGATGCTCTGCGTGCGGCCGCCATAGCGCACCTCGTCGACCGTGGCGCTGCTGTCTTCGACGTGGATGTTCTCGATCTTCTGGTTCTGCCGAGGCGAGGACTGCTCCTGGCTTTGCGCGGCGTCGGGGGCGGCGGGTGTCGCAGGTGCAGCGGCTGCCGGGGTTTGCGCCACCGCCATGGTCGCCAGGCCGAACGGCACTGCGCAGAGCACGAGGGCGACGGCGCGGCGGGCGAAGGAGGAATCGGTGGAGAACATGTATGTGATTGTAGGTGGCGTGTGCCCCCCCAGTTGTAAGCAGGTGACATCGGCCGATGCCAAACCTGGGCCTCGTCGATGCGTCCGCCGCACGCGGCAAAATGGTGAGATGACAGACAAGAAAACGCTGCTGCTCGTCGATGGTTCGAGCTATTTGTACCGCGCCTTCCACGCCATGCCGGACTTGCGCGCCGTGCCGGGCGACCCGACCAGTCCGGCCACCGGGGCCATCCGCGGAATGATCAACATGATGCAGGCACTCCGGCGCGAGGTGCGCGCGGACTACGCCGCCTGCGTGTTCGACGCGCCCGGCAAGACGTTCCGCGACGACTGGTACCCCGACTACAAAGCGCATCGCTCCCCGATGCCGGACGATTTGCGCAGTCAGGTGCCGGCCATCCACGAGGTCGTGCAGCTGTTGGGCTGGGCGGTACTCACCGTGCCCGATGTCGAGGCTGACGACGTTATCGGCACGCTGGCCCGCACGGCGGCGCGGCAGTCGATCGAGGTGATCGTGTCGAGTGGCGACAAGGACATGAGTCAACTGGTCGACGAGCACGTGACCATCATCGACACCATGAACGGCAAGAAGCGCGACGTGGCCGGGGTGACGGCCGAGTTCGGCGTGCCGCCGCACCTGATGGTGGACTATCAGACGCTGGTAGGCGACACGGTCGACAACGTGCCCGGCGTCGACAAGGTCGGACCCAAGACCGCCGCCAAATGGCTGATGCAGTACGGCTCGCTCGATGAACTGCTGGTGCATGCCGACGAGATCAAGGGGCAGGCCGGCGAGAACCTGCGCAAGGCGCTCGACTGGCTGCCGCAGGGCAAGCGGTTGGTGACCATCCGTACCGATTGCGATCTGGACGGCCACGTCACCGGCCTGCCGTCGTTGGCCAGCATCGCCATCGGCGAGCAGCAGGTCGACGGCCTCAAGACCTTCTACGAAAAGTACGGCTTCAAGGGCTTGGTCAGGACGCTGGAAACGCATGCCGTGCCACCCGAACTGATCGCTGAAAACAAGCAGCGCAAGGGCGGTAAAAGCATTGCTGAAAGCAACAACGGCGACCTGTTTGCAGAGGGACAAGCATCGGGGGAAAGTTCCGTGCTCGACGCCAACGCGCTGGCCGAACCGGTCAGCAACCTGGCCTACGACACGATCCTGAGTTGGGAACTTTTCGACAGCTGGCTGGCGCGCGTCGAAGCCGCCGAACTGGTCGCGGTAGACACCGAAACCACCTCGCTCGACGCGATGCGCGCCGAAATTGTCGGCGTCAGTTTCAGCGTCAAGCCCGGCGAGGCCGCCTACATTCCGCTGGCCCACAACTACCCCGACGCACCGGCGCAACTGCCGCGCGACGAGGTGCTGGCGCGCCTCAAGCCCTGGCTTGAAAACGGCGCTAAACAGAAGCTCGGCCAGCACGTCAAATACGACCGCCATGTTTTCGCCAACCACGGCATCGAAGTGCAGGGCTACGCGCACGACACCATGCTGCAAAGCTACGTGCTCGAAGTGCATCGGCCGCACGGCTTGGCCAGCCTGGCCGAGCGCCACCTGGGCCGCAGCGGAATCGACTACGAAGACCTGTGCGGCAAGGGCGCGCATCAGATTTCGTTCAGCCAGGTCGACATCGCCAAGGCCGCCGAATATTCGTGCGAAGACTCGGACCAGACGCTCGATGTGCACCGCGTGCTGTGGCCGCTGCTCGAAGCCGATGCCAAACTGCGCTTCATCTATGAGCTGGAAATGCGCAGCAGCGAATCGCTCTACCGCATCGAGCGCACCGGCGTGCTGATCGACGCGCCGATGCTGGCCACGCAAAGCCACGAACTCGGCTTGCGCATCATGGCGCTCGAAACCGAAGCTTATGAACTCGCGGGCCAGCCCTTCAATCTCGGCTCGCCGAAGCAGATCGCTGAAATCTTCTTCACCAAGCTCGGCCTGCCGGTCGTCAAAAAGACACCGAGTGGCGCGCCCAGCACCGATGAAGAGGTGCTCGAAAAACTCGCCGAAGACTTTCCGCTGCCGGCCAAGATTCTGGAGCATCGCGGCCTGTCCAAACTCAAGGGCACCTACACCGACAAGCTCGGCCAACTCGCCAACCCGCGCACCGGCCGCGTCCACACGCACTATGCGCAGGCCGTGGCCGTGACGGGTCGCCTCAGCAGCAACGATCCGAACCTGCAGAACATCCCCGTCAAAACCGCCGAGGGCCGGCGCGTGCGCGAAGCCTTTGTGGCGCCGGTCGGCAGCGTGATCGCCAGCGCCGACTACTCGCAAATCGAGCTGCGCATCATGGCGCACCTGAGCAGCGACGAGTCGCTGCTGCGCGCCTTTACCGACGGCATCGACGTGCACCGCGCCACCGCCGCCGAAGTCTTCGGCGGCACGCCCGAGCAGGTGTCGAGTGAGCAGCGCCGCTATGCCAAGGTCATCAACTTCGGCCTCATCTACGGCATGAGCAGCTTCGGTCTGGCGCGCAATCTGGGCATCGAGACCAAGGCAGCAGCCTCGTACATCGAGCGCTACTTTGCGCGCTATCCGGGTGTGAAGGCGTACATGGACGAGACCAAGCTCACAGCCAAGGCGCAAGGCTACGTCGAGACCGTGTTCGGTCGGCGCCTGTACCTGCCGGAAATCAACTCGCCGAACGGCCCGCGCCGAGGCGGGGCTGAACGTGCTGCCATCAACGCGCCGATGCAGGGCACGGCGGCCGACCTGATCAAGCTCAGCATGGTCGAGGTGCAGCGCGTGCTCGACGCCGAGGAGCGTGCGACGAAGATGATCATGCAGGTGCACGACGAGCTGGTGTTCGAAGTGCCGGAGGCAGAGGTCGATTGGGTACGCACCGAGGTGCCGAAGATCATGGCGGGGGTCGCGGTGCTCAAGGTGCCGCTGCTGGCGGAAATCGGCTTCGGGTCGAACTGGGACAAGGCGCATTGATGCAAGGTGCATTGATCGATCGACATCGCCGCGACCTTGAGCGCGCGGTTGCTCGGCCTACATGGTGGCAAGTACGCGGCATCCCGCTTGACAGCATTGATAAGATGAAAGCTGCTTCGGCGACTGGAACTGCGGGAGCCAAAACTTCCGAATTTGTCGTGTTCCCGGAAGCCGGCCACGCGGTTCATGCGGCATACCGGCCGATTTATATGCAGGGCCGGCGGAAAGCCGATGGAAGCGCGACGTGGCGCGGTTCAAGGCGCACGGCGTGACCTGACGCCGTCGACTTTTCGGTCCGATCGACTATCGAAGCCGTCCCTCGGGGCGGCTTTTTTTATTTTTAGAAGAGCCATGAACCTGATTGCAATCATCGCGGCGACGCTGGTTTCCGGCATCGGCAGCGTCTGGCTGGCCGCTTTGCTGATGCGCGTCGGCGTGCGGCGCGACGCCGGCGGCGTCAATCCGCAGCACCTGTTGAGTCTTGCCGCCGGCGCGCTGCTCGCGACCGCCTTCATGCACCTGCTGCCCGAGGCCTTCGAAAGCGGCATCGAGCCGGCGGTGCTGTTCGCGGTGCTGCTGTTCGGGCTCGTGTTTTTCTTTCTGCTCGACAAGGCGGAGCTGTGGCACCACGGGCACGAGCATCACCAGGCGGATGCGAACGTCCATCATCACGGCGATCAAAGTCATGAACATTCGCATGGGCACGACGACACGCACGACCACGGACGTCCTTCCAAGGCCGGCGGCTGGGCCGTGCTCACGGGCGACAGCGTGCACTGCTTCGGCGACGGCATCCTGATCGCCTCGGCGTTCACCGCGGACTTGAAGCTGGGTCTGGTGGCCGCAGTGGCGGTGCTGGCGCACGAAGTGCCGCACCACATCGGCGACCTGGTCGTGTTGCGGCAGAGTTCGCCCAACCCGCGTGCTGCGCTCCTCAAGGTGTCGCTCGCCGGCACCATGACCGCGCTCGGTGGCATCGCCGGCTGGTGGCTGGTCGACCAGCTTCACGCGTGGCTGCCGTACTTTCTGGTGCTGGCCGGCAGCAGCTTCGTCTACGTCGCGCTGGCCGATTTGATTCCGCAATTGCAGCGGCGCTTGCCGGCGCGCCAGACGGCGGCGCAAATCGTGTGGCTGGTGGCGGGGATCGTGCTGGTAACGCTCGTGAGCCGACTGGCGCACGGCGAGCATGCGGGTCATGGCGATCACCAGGCGCATGGCCATGAACAGGGTGCGGTGCGGTTCCTGATGCCCGATGACATCGCACTCGCACGGCCTTTTCCGACATCGATTCTTCCCCGCGGCTGAATCGCCAAAGTCGGCCGGCGGGTGCACTATGCGCCCACGTGCTTCGATTTCTGAAGCCGCAGTCAAAGGAGAGCCGAACATGCCCAACGTGGACCCCACCCGCCGCTCTGGCGAACCCACCGACATCCCCAAAGATGCACCGTTGCTCGGAGAGGAATTCGATTCGCCGGAGAACGAAGGCATGGACGAGCTTGAAGAAGAGACGGGCCTCGACCTGAGCGAGGCGAGCGGGCTCGACGCCGACAACGTGCCCTCGGACGAAGAGAGCGATCGGGTGCTGAACGCGCCGGACTGAGCGACCGGTGCCTTCGGCCACAAAGGCACGGCGCCGTCAACGCACCGAACCAGGCGGTCTTGGGATACTGCAAACGCTCGACGAATTGGGCAAGAGCCGTGCCGGCGCAGCGGCTGATGTTGTGCCGAGAGCAATGGCCTGCACCCTCTGCCATGGCCGGTGCGGCTGCTTCGGCACCTTCCGATCTTGCAGGTGATCCCGGCATACGTCGTCGGCGTGGGCGTGCGGCCGGAACGCGTGCGCCCCTGCGGCCCTGAGGTGCTGCGGCGAGTTAGCGCGGTAGCGAGATGCCATCGGCTTGCCGCGCTCGTTTCGGCCCGACCTGCATCGCTAGCGCGCTGCCGCCGAAACGCGGTTCTGCGAGCGATGGCACTGTCGGTCAGCGATTCGGATCGTCAGGGCGGCCACCCGGAGGCCGTCCTGCGGCACGTACCTGTTGCTCCTGCGCGCGGCGTTGTTGCTGAGCTTGCGCTTGCTGCTGTGCCTGCTGCTGCTGGGCTTGTTGTTGCTGTTGTTGCGCCTGCTGCTGTCGCTGCATCTGAGCTTGTTGCTGTTGCTGCTGTTGTTGTTGTTGTTGTTGCACCTGAGCCTGCTGTGCTTGTTGAGCCTGCGCCTGTTGCTGGCGGGCCTGGGCTTGCGCCTGCTGTTGCTGTTGCTGTTGCTGTTGCTGTTGCTGTTGCGCCTGAGCTTGTTGTTGCCGTTCCTGAGCTTGAGCCTGCGCTTGTTGTGCTTGCTGAGTCTGAACCTGCTGCGCCCGCTGACCTTGTTCTTGCTGGCGGCGTGACTGTTCTTGCGCAGCCTGTTGCTGTTGCTGTTGCTGTTGCTGTTGCTGTTGCTGTTGCTGTTGGCGCTGTTGTTGTTGTTGTTGTTGTTGCTGCGCCTGTTGTCCTTGCTGCTGTTGACGGCGCGCCTGCTCCTGCTGTTGCTGTGCTGCCTGCTGCTGGCCTTGTTCGCGCCTCGCCTGATCCTGTTGTGCCCGCTGAGCTTGTTGCTGCTGGACCTGCTGCGCTTGCTGTTGATTCACCTGCGCCTGCTGGGTCTGCTGTCGACGTACCTGCTCCTGTTGGCGAAGCTGCGCTTGTTGTGCTTGCTGCTGCGCTTGCGCTTGCATCGCTTGTTGCTGTTGCTGCCCTCGTGCTTGCTGCGCCTGCGCCTGTGCCTGTGCCTGTGCCTGTGCCTGTGCCTGTGCCTGTTGCGCTTGCTGCGCCTGTTGAATCTGCAACTGCTGTTGGGCCCTTTGCTGATTCTGCTGGGCTTGCTGGACCTGCTGCTGCTGTTGTGCGAGCGCTTGAGCTTGTTGAGCCTGCTGTAGCTGCATCTGCTGCGGTCCGCGTGCGCTGCTGCCGCCCGCGAACTCGGCGCGCGGAATATAGGTCGACTGGTTGTAGACCACGGCCGGCCGGTCGAAGCCGCGAACGCCTTGCGGTCGATTGCCACCGCGGTAGGTGTCAGGGCGTCCCCAGTTCATGCCCCACGAGTTCCAGCCCCAGCCGTGTCGCTCCAGCGCAGAGCCGACTACCACACCCAGGCCAAAAGTCACCGCACCCGCCGCGGCGATCTGCCCATTCGAATAGCGAGCATCGCGCTGTTCGACGTACACCGGCGGCGCGTAGGCATACCCTGGGTAAGCCGCGACCGGCTCGCCATAGATGACTTCCGGGTCGTAGCTCGGCACGAAGACCACGTCGGGCTGCGCGGGCTCGATGGTGATGTACTGCGGCGGCGGCTCGATGACGGCCGGTCCGGCGTAATAAACAGGGGCGTTCGGGTCGGGCGTGTAGTTGGTGGGCGCCGATGCCGTCGCGACGCGCAGCTTGGGCGTGCTTCTTAGTTGACCTGCACGCGATGCGCGCTGACGCATGACCTGGATCGCATTCATCACGTCGTCCGGGTCGTTGTAGTAGGCCTGTCCCAGGGCGGTGGTCCATGGCAGGTTCTTCGCCATCTGGTCGAGCACGCGCTTGAATGCGGTGAGCGACTTGATGCTCGGGTCCCAGGATTGCCGCTCGGCGGCATCGGCCAGCGGACCGGCCTTCAACCCACCGTTCTGCACAATCCACGCATCGGCCGCAGTGACCTGGTCGGGGTAGGTCGAGCCGGCCAATACCTGCGCGACAAGCTTGTCCGGATACAGCGCGATGGGCGCGACCATTTGATACAGCTGTTCGGCGCCGGGAGGCATGTAGGCGGGTGCTACGGGTGCGGTAACCGGCTGGGCAACTATGGACGGTGCCGGCGTTTCGACCGCGGGCGTGGCCGCAACCACGGGCGCGGCGGCCGGTGCCGATGTGCTGCCGATCTTGTCGCATCCGGCCAGCATCAACGCCGGAATGCAGAGTGCTGCGATGGCGGTCTTGGCGCTTTTGAAGCCTTTTGTCAAGCCTGAAGGGGTTTGGTTCATGGAACGCTTTCTGAAGAGCGAGGTGCTCCCCAATCAACGTCCACCGTAGCGCGCTCGCCGACGCAGGATGTGACAGTGGGTATCGGCGGCGCCTGTCGTTCGACGCCTTCTTTTCAATGGCTTTGCAATCCGTTTCAATGTCGACAAGACAGCTTTACGGCGCGGCGCCCTGGCGCGTCGGCAGGCCCGGCGTGTTGCTCCATTCGCTCCAACTGCCGGCATACAGGCCGGTCGGACCCAGCCCGGCAATTTCCATCGCCAGCAAATTGGGCAGCGCGCTCACGCCGCTGCCGCAATGGTGAATGACCGTGGCGGCGTCTCGGCCGGCAAGCAACGCTTCGAATTCCGCCCGCAGCTGCGCCGCCTGTTTGAACTTGCCGTCGGGGCCGAGGTTGTCGCTGAAAGGCCGGTTCAACGCGCCCGGGATATGGCCGGCAATCGGGTCGAGTGGTTCGACCTCGCCGCGATATCGGGCACCGGCGCGTGCATCGATCAACGTCCGCGATCCGTCGCCGAGATGCGCCACCACGTCAGCCGTTTGGACCAGCGCAAGGCGCGGCGCGCTCGCGACAAAGTTGGACTGGAAACGTGCCGGCTCTTCGCGATCGGTCACCGCGCCGCCTTCGGCTTGCCAGGCCTGCAAGCCTCCGTCGAGCACCGCGACGGCGTCATGGCCGATCCACTTCAGCATCCACCACAAGCGGCCGCAATAGTTGGCACCGTTGCGGTCGTACACGACAGCCTGCATGTCGTCGCGGAAGCCGACGCTCGACAACCAGGACACGAATTTCTCGCGGCTCGGCAAAGGGTGGCGCCCGCCCGACGACGGCTTGCCTTCGTCGTTAGCGACCAGCACGGTGCCGTCGCTGCTCGGGGCGCCGTGCGGTGCGCTCAGGTCGTTATCGAGGTTGGCATAGACCGCACCGGGAATGTGCGAGGCTCGGTACTCCACAGCGCCTGCCTCGGGTTGCATCAGCGCGAAGGTGCAGTCGAAAATCATCATCGCTGCGCCCGCTTTTTGCAGTGCTTGCGTTTGCTCGACGGAGATCAGGGTGGCGTACATAAAAGTCTTTCGCTCTTCTTCAACTTCTTCAACTTCTTCGATGTTTTCAGTGTTCTTCAGCCGGCGCCTTCGGTAGCGAGCGTTGCCGCAACACGGTCGCTGCGATGCCGCTCGCCACGATCAGCGCCATGCCGGCCCAGCCCGCGCCATCGATGCGGTCCCCGAACACGAGCACGCTGTAGATGCCTGAAAACACGATGCCCGAATATTGCAGGTTGGCGACAGTCAGCGTACCGCCTTCGGTCTTGGCGCTGGCGTAGGCGCGGGTCATGCAGAGTTGTCCGAGCGAGGCCAGCACGCCGACCGGCAGCAGCCATATCGCGTGCATCCAGTTCCATGCCGAAAAGCCGGTCGTCAACGCCGCCGCCAGACCCACCACGGCAGAACCGACCGCGAAATAGAACACCGTGCGGGTCTCGGGTTCGCCCAGGCGCGAGAGCGCGACGACCTGCATATAGGCGAAGGCGGCGGTCAGCCCGGACATCAAGCCCATCAAGCCGGCAAAGCCCTGGTTGTCGCCGACGGTAGGCTTCAGCACCATCACCACGCCGCAGAAGCTGGCGATCACGGCCAGCACCAGCGGACCCTGTAGTGGCGGCTTGGGCAGGCTGCCGTCGCGACCCGGCACCGGCACCCAGGCGAGCAGTGCGCCCCCGACCAGAAACACCGCTATCCAGATGCTGCTCATGTAGTTGAGCGTCATCGCGGTGGCGAGCGGCATGTGGGCGATGGCGTAGAACCAGGCGCCAAGCGAGAGCACGCCGACCGTGCTGCGCCATGCGTGCATGCCCGGGTACTTCGTCGCGAGCGAGACGCCGCGGCTTCGGGCGATCGCCGCCAGAAAAACGATGCCGACCATGCCGCGATAGAAGACCAGTTCAGAGCTGGAGAACCAGGCCGATGCGATCTTCACGCAGACGCCCATGCTGGCGAACAGCAGCGAGGCCAGCACCATCCATAGCGCCTGCATCAGCGCGGCTGCGTCGTGGTGTGCATCTCCCGCCGATACCACTCGTGAAACTGCTGCATGCCGTCTTCCATCGGGCTCTGGTAAGGCCCGCTCTCGTCGTCGCCACGCAGCATGAGCGCGCGCCGCCCGGCATCCATGCGCTCGGCGATCTCGTCGTCTTCGACGCAGGTTTCCATGTAGGCGGCCTGTTGCGCTTCCACGAACTCGCGCTCGAAAGCGACGATTTCTTCAGGGTAGAAAAACTCCACCATGTTGAGCGTTTTCGTCGGACTGATCGGATGAAGCGTCGACACCGTCAACACATGCGGATACCACTCGACCATCACGTGCGGGTAGTAGGTGAGCCAGATCGCGCCGTACTTGGGCGGCTTGCCTTCACGGTACTTCAGCAGTTGCTCCTGCCATTTTTGATAGACCGGGCTGCCCGCGCGGCCCAGCCGATTGGCGACGCCCACCGTTTGCACCGAGAAATGCCGGTTGAACTCCCAGCGCAGGTCGTCGCAGGTGACGAAGCTGCCGAGACCCGGATGAAACGGGCCCACGTGATAGTCCTCGAGGTAGACCTCGATGAAGGTCTTCCAGTTGTAGTTGCACTCGTGCAGTTCGACCCGGTCGAGCGCGTAGCCGGTGAAGTCGAGGTCGGCACGCGGGCCCAGGCTGGCCATGTCGGCAGCGACGTCGCGGCTCGTGCCATCGGCGCTCGCATTGCGCTCGAACAGCAGGCCGTTCCACTCGGTCAGTGGGTAGTTATGCAGGTTCAGGCAGGGGTCCTGGTCGAAATGCGGCGCGCCGATCAGCGTGCCGGTGGTTCGCGGGTCTGCAGCGGCGTAAGTCCAGCGGTGCAGCGGGCAAACGATGTTGCCGCCGGCTTGCGTGGCGAGCTGGCCGCGGCCCTGCAGGATCAGCGCCTGCCGATGGCGGCACACGTTCGAAATCAGCTCGATGCCCTTGGGCGTATGCACGAGTGCGCGGCCGTGGTGCTCCTGGGGCAGCGTATGGAAGTTGCCCGGTTCGGGCACGGCCAGACTATGGCCGACGTAGCGCGGGCCTTTGGCAAACAACGTTTGCAGCTCGCGGGCGTATAGCGCCTCGTCGAAGTACGCAGAAACGTGAAGGGGGCTCGCGGCCTGCTGCAGTTGAAGACTTAAATCAGACATGGGGGACCTGACCAAGCTCCCCACAGGGAGAGAAAAAGATGAACGGATAAACCGTCGGGCAGAGACGCAATTGTACCTGCCGCCCCCAAATCGTGCCCCGACCTAAAATGCCTTACCCCGACCGGGCTATCTTCCAGCTTCTCCACACGAACAATCGATTCCCGCATGCCCAAGGTGCCCTCTCTCCAGCCAGTCACGATCGCGTTGCCCGCAACCTACGAAGCCGGCGTTCAGGAGCTCGAACAGTTGGTAGCTGAGCTCGAATCGGGCCAGTTGCCGCTCGACCAGCTGCTGGTCAGCTACCAGCGCGGCGCGGCCTTGCTGACGTTCTGCCGCGACAAGCTGCAAGCCGTCGAAGACCAGATCAAGGTGCTCGACGCTGGCAGCCTGAAGGTGTGGACCGCCGAATGAGTTCGCACGCAGCGATGACAGACCCGTCTGCTATGCCTGCCGCGCGGTGGGATGCCGCGTGCCTCGCCGCCTGGAGCGAGCCGCATCTGGCTAACGTCGAGGGGGCCCTGTCGCGTTGGGTCGGCGTCGATGCGCCGCTGCTGCTGGGCGATGCGATGCGGTACGCGGTGCTAGACGGCGGTAAGCGCCTCCGGCCGTTGCTGGTGATGGCGGCCAGCGAGGCTGTGCACGGCCGGCCCGACGCCGCCCTGCGCGCCGCCTGTGCCGCCGAGCTCATCCACGCCTATTCCCTCGTGCACGACGACCTGCCGTGCATGGACAACGACATTCTTCGCCGCGGCAAGCCCACGGTGCACGTCAAGTTCGGCGAGGCCGATGCGCTGTTGGCCGGTGATGCGTTGCAGGCGTTGGCGTTCGAGCTGCTGACTCCCGATGCCGATGACCCGAACGCTGCGGGCGATGCGGTACCTCCGGTGATGCAGGCCCTGCTGTGCCGCCTGCTGGCACGTGCCGCTGGTAGCCAGGGCATGGCCGGTGGCCAGGCCATCGACCTGGCCAGCGTCGGGCGCTCGCTCGACGAGCCGCAACTCCGCGAAATGCATCGCATGAAGACCGGCGCGCTGCTGCAAGGCAGCGTCGAGATGGGCGCGGCGTGCGCTGCCAGCGTGCCCGCGCCTGCACTGGCCGCGATGCGCGACTATGGCGCTGCTATCGGGCTCGCATTCCAGGTGGTCGACGACATCCTCGACGTCACTGCCGATTCGCACACGCTTGGCAAAACCGCCGGCAAGGATGCGGCCAGCGACAAACCCACTTACGTCTCCTTGCTTGGCCTCGACGGCGCACGCGCGCAGGCGCAACAACTTTTGACTGCGGCTCTGGCGGCGCTCGAACGCAGCGCATTGCCCGACACCAACGCGCTGCGAGCGCTGGCCCATATGGTCGTCGATCGCGACCGATAACAACAACTCTTCATGGCTCCGCTGCTCCCCACTCTCCACGACCCGTCTCCGATCCGCCAATACGACCGCGCGCAGTTGCAGCAACTGGCCGACGAGGTGCGTGCCTGCGTGCTCGACAACGTGTCGCGCACCGGTGGCCACCTCAGTTCGAACTTGGGCACGGTGGAGCTGACCGTCGCGCTGCACCACGTCTTCAACACGCCGCACGACCGCCTGGTGTGGGACGTGGGTCATCAGACCTATCCGCACAAGATCCTGACCGGCCGGCGTGAGCGCATGCCGACGCTGCGGCAGCAGGGCGGAATCTCAGGCTTTCCGCAGCGCAGCGAAAGCGAGTACGACACCTTCGGCACGGCGCATTCGTCGACCAGTATTTCGGCTGCGCTCGGCATGGCGATGGCCGCCAAGCAAAAGGGCGAAGACCGCCATGCCGTGGCGATCATCGGCGACGGCGCACTCACGGCCGGCATGGCTTTCGAGGCGCTCAACAACGCAGGCGTGGCCGACTGCAAGCTGCTGGTGATCCTGAACGACAACGACATGTCGATCAGCCCGCCGGTCGGTGCGCTCAACCGCTATTTGGCGCAGCTGATGAGCGGCAATTTCTACGCCGCCGCGAAGAACGTCGGCAAGAGCGTGCTGCGCGGCGCGCCGCCGTTGTTCGAGCTTGCCAAGCGCTTCGAGCAGCATGCCAAGGGCATGGTCGTGCCAGCCACGCTGTTCGAGCAGTTCGGCTTCAACTACGTCGGCCCGATCGATGGACACGACCTCGATTCGCTGGTGCCCACGCTCGAGAACCTGAAGCATCTGCACGGCCCGCAGTTTCTGCACGTCGTCACCAAAAAGGGCCAGGGCTACAAGCTGGCCGAAGCCGATCCCGTGGCCTATCACGGCCCTGGCAAGTTCGATCCGAGCATTGGCATCGTCAAGCCGACCACGCAACCCAAGCTGACATTCACGCAAGTCTTCGGCCAGTGGCTGTGCGACACGGCCGCGCAGGACGGTCGCCTGGTCGGCATCACACCGGCGATGCGCGAGGGCTCGGGGCTGGTCGAGTTCGAGCAGCGTTTTCCGGACCGCTATTACGACGTCGGCATTGCTGAGCAGCATGCCGTCACTTTCGCGGCCGGCCTGGCTTGCGAAGGGCTGAAGCCGGTCGTTGCCATTTACTCGACCTTTCTTCAGCGTGCCTACGACCAGCTGATCCACGACGTTGCGATCCAGAATTTGCCTGTCGTGTTCGCGCTCGATCGCGCTGGGCTGGTGGGCGCCGACGGTGCCACGCACGCGGGCGCCTATGACATCCCGTTCCTGCGATGCATTCCCAACATGAGCATCGCGTGCCCGGCCGATGAAGCCGAGTGCCGCCAGCTACTCACCAGCGCCTACGAACAGAACCACCCCGTGGCGGTGCGTTATCCACGCGGCGCCGGCGCGGGCGTCACGCCGCACCTCACGCTCGATGCGCTGCCTTTCGGCAAGGGCGAAGTGCGCCGCACGGGCAAAGGCATCGTGATCCTCGCGTTCGGCACGTTGCTGTATCCGGCGCTGGTCGCGGCCGAGGCGCTCGACGCCACGGTTGTCAACATGCGCTGGGCCAAGCCGCTGGATGTCGCGTTGGTGAATGAAATGGCCAAGTCGCACGATGCCATCGTCACACTCGAGGAGGGCGCGATCATGGGCGGCGCGGGTAGCGCGGTGCTCGAGGCGCTGCAAGTGGCCGGCCTCCAGAAGCCTGTGCTGCAGCTCGGCTTGCCCGACCGTTTCATCGAGCATGGCGATCCGGTCAAGTTGCTGTCAGGGCTCGGGCTCGACGCGGCGGGCATTCAAGCGTCTATCGAGGCGCGATTTCCGGTCGAAGGCACGCCGCTGAGTTGAAGCGTTGATCCGATCCGCGGCGTTACTGCGCCGCCCGGAACGTCCTCGGGACCTCGCGGGGAAAACCCGCTCGTTCGCGCGGGAGGCGGTTTTTACAATGCTCCGGTCCCTCGAGCTTTCGAGTCGACAGCTTTCAAGAGCCGTCAACGCGGTCACCAGCTGCGTCTTGCGTAGTTCCCCGCATCCCAGGAGACAACCCAATGGACCGTCGTTCTCTCATTAAAAACGCAGGCATTGCCGGCATCCTCGCCGTCGGCAGTGCGCCCGCCGTGCACGCCCAGGCGGCGGTGCGCTGGCGTTGTGCCTCCAGCTTTCCGAAGTCGCTGGACACCATCTTCGGCACCAGCGAGGCCTTCGTTAAAAGCGTCCGCGACATGAGCGGCGGCAGGTTCCAGATATCGATGCATGCAGGCGGCGAACTTATTCCGGCGTTCGGCGTAGTCGATGGCGTGCAAAGCGGGGCGGTCGAAATGGCCCACACCGCGCCGTATTATTTCTACGGCAAAGACCCGGCGTTTTGCCTCGGCTGCTCAGTGCCTTTTGGCATGAACACGCGGCAGCAGAACGCATGGATGTACGAGGGCAACGGCATGAAGCTGATGCGTGCCTTCTATGCCAAGTACAACATCGTCAACCTGCCGGGCGGCAATACAGGGGCCCAGATGGGTGGCTGGTTCCGGAAGGAAATCAAGTCGATCGCCGACCTCAAGGGCCTCAAGTTCGGCACCAATCCGTTTGCCGGCAAGGTGCTCGAGCCCTTCGGTGTCATTGCGCAATCCATCCCCGGCGCTGACCTGTACCCGGCACTCGAGAAGGGCACGCTCGACGGCCTGGAATGGGTCGGCCCCTACGACGACCAGCAGCTCGGCTTCAACAAGATCGCGCCGTTCTACTACTACCCCGGCTGGTGGGAGGGTGGTGCGGAAATCGACTTCTACATCAACAGCAAGGCTTGGGAAGGCCTGTCGGCCGAGTACAAGGCCATCGTCGAAGGGGCGGCCGCACAGGCCAACCTCTCGATGACGGCCAAGTACGACGCCAAGAACCCGATCGCGCTGAAGCAAATGGTCGGCTCGGGCACCAAGCTGCGACCCTTCTCGCAAGACGTGATGAATGCGGCCTTCAAGTCGGCGCGGCAGATTTACTCGGACCTTAACCACACGAACCCCGAGTGGAAAAAGATCTACCCAGACTGGGTCAAGTTTCTCGGTGACGAAAACGCTTGGTTCCGCTACACCGAAGGCACGTTCGATCGCTTCATGCAGCAGCAGAAGCTGTAGTTTGCATGGCGCACTGCGCCACACGCTCAATGAAAGCGGTGAGCAGCCGTGGGTCGGCCGAGTGAAACCAGGTGATCGCGCCATTGCGTCGGCGCACCAGCAAACGCGGCGCCATGGCACGTTCGAGCCAGCCGATGTGTACGAGTTTGAGCTGCACGACATCGTGTGCGTCCGCGCGCTTGTTCCACAACCACGTCTGCGTCATGACGTCGCCATCGAGGCGGGTGCGGCTGCGCACGGTCCAGTAGCCCATCCACATCACGCACACCGATGCCAGGCCGAAGACCCACACGCTGCCAGCCGACCACGCCGTGCTGCGCAGGGCCGGAAAACTCCAGACGCCGAATGCGACGACGTCGAACGCCAGCACCACCGCGAGGATGCGGAGCAGGCGCGGGAACGCGGGGCTGTCGATCGCGTTCATGGCGCCGTCTCGTAAGCCGGGGGTGGCGCCGGCTTCGTGGGAGCATTGTTGAAGTCGAAGCCGCAGCGGATAAGCGCGTTGCCGGCCAAGACGAGCGTTGCGAACAGCACCGCATAACCGGCGAGCTTGCCGAATTTTTCGCTGATCCAGTCCATGACTGTCGCGAACCTCAAAAGTGCGGACAAAGGGTTATCTCCCGACGGATCGCAACAAGATGGGAGCCCTCTTGAGCTTGCGTTGGGGCTTGCTCCGAGCTCGACAAAAGCGCGCATGTTACAGCCCGCATCAGCGTGCGCAACGGCTGTCGCCATAATCGCGCATGCCTTCGAGCCCCCCGTCATCGACGCCGTTCAGCGCACATCCGGTGCCGTATTCCATTGACTCGCCCGACATGCGGCGTGCGGGCCGGGAACTGCTTTCGCTGGCGCTGATCGATGCACGCAATCACACGTTGCACCTGCTGTCGCTGTGCGAAAACGTGTGGGGCTCGGTCGAGTTGCCGGCCGCTGCTGCGTATGCAGAGGGCGAAGAGGGTGTCGCGTCGCCGGTCTGGATGGCCGGCCACGTCGGCTGGTTTTCCGAGTGGTGGATCGCCCGCAACACGCAGCGTGCTTTCGGCGCCGATTGCCCGGCGCGTCCGACGCGGCTGGCTGCCATCGACCCCAACGCCGACGGCTGGTGGAACCCGACGCAGCGCACGCCCGATACACGCTGGTTGCCCGACTTGCCCGACCTGAGCCAGACCAAGGCCTATCTGCTCGAAACGCTGGAGAGCACGCTCGAGCTGCTGGAGCACGCGGCAGAAACGGATGCCGGGTTGTACTTCTATCGGCTCGCGTTGTTCTATGAAGATCTGTGCGGCGAGCAGCTGGTCGTGACGGCGCAAGCACTCGGTTTGCCGCTCGGCATCGAGCAGACCCCGACTGCCGTCACGCGTGAACCCTTGCTGGTGCCTGCGACGACGTGGGAGCTAGGTTTGCCCGATGCCGGTTTCGTCTTTGCACAGGAACGCGGCGGCGACCGCATCGAAGTGCCAGAGTTCGAGATCGATGCGCAGCCGATCACCTGGAGCCAATTCATCGAGTTCGTCGACGATGGCGGCTACGACGCGAGCGCGCTCTGGCATCCCGAGGGATGGCGCTGGCTCAACGCGCAGGTCGAAGGGCGTCGTGCGCCACGCTATGTCGAGCAGATCGGCGGTGCGCGGCATGGCAGCGGTGGCTCGGTGCTGCAACGCCGCTTCGGCACCACGGTGCGTGCCGCGGGCCAGCAGAGTGCCGTGCACTTGAGCTGGTGGGAGGCCGATGCCTGGGCCCGCTGGGCCGGTCGCCGCGTCGCGACCGAAGTCGAATGGGAGATCGCTGCGCACACGGCGGCACGCCGTGGCTTTCGGTGGTCCGACGTGCAGGAGTGGACCGCTGGAACCTTGCAGCCGTGGGTCGGCTTCAAGGCCGACCCGTGGAGTGCCGGCAGTGCCTTCGATCCGGTGCCCGCCTTCGGCCAGGCGCGCGTGCTGCGCGGTGCATCGTTCGCGACCCGCGCCCGGCTGCGCTCCGACAAGCGACGCGACTTTGCCGCGCCGGGTCGTGACGATGGCTTCTTCGGATTCAGAACCTGCGCGGTTTGAAGACGGTCGGTGGCCAGGCTGCGCCTGCACCCATTTTTTTGCACATGAGTGCCGCAGTCGACGGGTAAAAATCAGAGGTAAAGTCAGTCCGCGCCCAGTGGCGGCGCCACATCCTCCAGCGATTTGCGTTCCGCGTCCACGCCCATCCGCAGGGCCAGCAAACCCGCCACGATGACCAGCGCGGCGCCGATGCAATAGCCGACCGTCACCGCGCCGCGGCTGCCGGTTTCGATCAGCATGCCGAACAACACCGGCGCAGCGAAACCACCCGCGCCTGTGCCCACTGCATAGAAGATCGAGATGGCCAGCGCCCGCATCTCCAGAGGAAACACCTCGCTCACCGTCAGATACGCCGAGCTGGCCGCCGCCGACGCCAGAAAGAACACCGCAGACCAGCACAGCGCCTGCGTCAATGCGTCGAGCCAACCCGGCATGAACGCGCCGCCGGTGAGCGCCAGCCCGACGCCCGACAGCACATAGGTGAACGCGATCATCCTGCGCCGCCCGATGCGATCGAACAGCGGGCCGAGCAGCAACGGACCGAGCACGTTACCGAGCGCGAACGGAAAGATGTAGAGCGCCACGCGGCCTTCGGGTACGCCATGAAAGCGCGTGAGCACCAGCGCGTAGGTGAAGAAGATCGCGTTGTAGAAAAAGGCCTGCGAGACCATCAAGGCCATCGCGACCACGCTGCGGCGCCGGTACTTGCGCAACAGCACGTGCGCGACCTCGCGCATCGTTGGCGGCGTGCGCCGGCCCGACACCGTCAGGCCGACCGCCGGTGGCAGCGGCCCGCATTCCGCTGCCACTTTGCATTCGATGGTGTCGAGGATGCGGCGAGCTTCCTCTTCGCGGCCTTGCGCGATCAGCCAGCGCGGACTTTCAGGCACGTCGCGCCGTACCAGCAATATGGCGACGGCCAGCACTGCGCCGAGTCCGAAGCCGACGCGCCAGCCCCACACCGGCCCGAGCACGCGCGGGTCGAGCAGTACCAGACTGAGCCCGGCACCGAGCGCTGCACCGACCCAGAAACTTCCGTTGATCGCGAGGTTGACACGCCCCCGCAGCCGCGCCGGAATGAGTTCGTCGATGGCCGAGTTGATGGCCGCGTATTCGCCGCCGATGCCCAGTCCGGTGACGAAGCGGCAGAGCGCGAAGAAGGCGAAGTCGTTCGAGAACGCCGTCGCCAGCGTGCCGATCGTGTAGACCACCAGCGTGACGAGAAACAGCTTCTTGCGGCCGAGCCTGTCGGTCAGCCGGCCAAACAGCAGGGCACCCACGACCGCACCGGCGATGTAGACGGAACCCGACCAGCCGATCTCGGTCGCGGTGAGCGCCAGCGTGTCGGCACGTTCGAGCACCGCGCCGATCGAGCCGACCAGCGTCACTTCGAGTCCGTCGAGCACCCACGCGATACCGAGCGCCATGACCACGCGCCAGTGCCAGCGCGACCAGGGCAAGCGGTCGAGCCGCGCCGGAATATCGGTCGCGCGGGCGGACGCGATCAGCTCGACGGCCCTCGCACGATCTGCTCGATGTGCTGCGCGAAATCGTCGATTGCGAAGGGCTTGGCGATCAGGTCCATGCCAGGCTCCAGAAACTCGGCGCGAGTCGTTGCATGTTCCGCATAGCCGGTCATGAAAAGCACGTGCAAGCCGGGCCGCTGCTGGCGTGCGAACTCAGCCAACTGCCGGCCGTTGATGCCTGGCAGGCCAACGTCGGTGACCAGCAGGTCGATCGGCACCGCGGACTGCAATATCGGAATGGCCGTGGTGCCGTCGACGGCCTCGATGGTGCGATAGCCGAGGTCGGCCAGCACGTCGAGCACCAGCAGTCGAACAGCCGGATCGTCCTCGACCACCATCACGACTTCGCCGCGTCCCTGCGGTAGCGCAGCGGCTGCGGCCTCCGCCTCGACGGCTGCAGCGGCGTCGGCATGGGCTGGCGGCAAATAAAGCGTCACGCGCGTGCCGTGGCCGACGCGGCTTTCGATGCGGACATGGCCACGCGACTGTTGTGCGAAGCCGTAGACCATGGAGAGTCCGAGGCCGGTGCCCTGGCCAATCGGCTTGGTCGTGAAGAAGGGGTCGAACACCTTGGCCAGAACTTCAGGCGACATGCCGGTGCCGGTGTCGGCGACCGAAATGGCGATGTAGTCGCCGGCATCCAGGCCTTCGTGATGGCGCGTTTCGGATTCGCGCAGCGTCGCATGGCCGGTCGACAAGATCAGAGCACCGCCATGCGGCATGGCATCGCGCGCATTGATGGCCAGGTTGAGAATGGCGCTTTCGAGTTGCGGCTCGTCACCCAGCGCAGCGCCTATGCCGTCGGCCAACTGCACCTCGAGCCGCACCTGCTCGCCCAGCGTGCGGCGCAGCAGATCTTCCATCGAGCCGATCAGTGCGTTGACATCGACCGCGCGCGGGTCGAGCGTCTGGCGCCGCGAGAACGCCAGCAGACGTTGAATGAGCGCGGCTGCACGATGCGCCGACTGTGTTGCCGAACTCATGTAGCGATCGAGGTCGTCGATGCGGCCCAGCGCGACGCGGCGCCGCACGATCTCGATCGAGCCGGTGATGCCTTGCAGCAGGTTGTTGAAGTCGTGCGCGATGCCGCCGGTGAGTTGCCCAATGGCTTCCATCTTCTGGCTTTGGCGCAGCCGCGACTCGGAGTCGCGCAGCGCCGTGATGTCGCGCCCGACCGCATAAAGAGAGTCCGTCTCAGGCACCGCGATCCATGACAACGTGCGATAGCTGCCGTCCTTGTGGCGGTACCGGTTTTCAAAGCGCAGCGTGATCTGCCCACGCGACAGCTTGGCGATTTCGGCCACCGTCGAGTCGATGTCGTCCGGGTGCACAAAATCGAACAGGGGCTGGCCGACCAATTCCGCTTCGGTCCAGCCGAGCAACGTTTCCCAAGCCGGGTTGATCGCCCGAATGACCCCTACGAAGTCGCCGACGACCATGATGTCGGCGCTTAGTTGCCACAGCCGGTCGCGGTCGCGCGTGCGCTCTTCGACGCTTTGCGCGAGGCGCTCCTGCGCTGCCTTCTGGTCGTTGATGTCGGTGTTGGTGCCGACCCAGCGCATCGGCGCGCCGCCTTCGCCGTTTGCGCCGACGTGACCGTCGCCGTCCTGCACCGGATGGGCGCGCACCAGATGCCAACGGTAGTCGCCGTCGAGCCGACGAAGCCGAAACTCCGCTGCGTAGGGCAATTGCGTCGCAAGCGAAAGCTGCCATTGCGAGACGACATCGGGCAGGTCGTCTGGATGGACGATCGTCGCCCAGCCGTTGCCTTCGAGCTGCTCGAAGTGCATGCCGGAGTACTCATAGACCTGGTCATTGAACCAGTCGAGCCGGCCGTCTCCTGCTGCGGTCCAGACCTGGTTGGGCACTGCCTGGGCCAGCGCACGAAAGCGGCCCTCGCTCTGGCGCAAAGTGGCTTCTACCTGCTTGGCCCCTGTGATGTCCTGCACCACGCCGCGCAACAACATCGGCTTGCCGGCGTCGTTGCGAACCAGTTCGGCACGCCGTGCGATCCAGCGCAACGACTGATCGTCGGCGCGGCGAATGCGGTATTCGACATTGAGGCGCAACGAGCCATCGACGCGGTTCGTGAGCGTCGACATGGGCTCTACGGCGTCGATGCGCAAGGTGTCGACGACCGAGGCCTGGAATTCAGGCCGCACCGGCACGCCGAAGATGCGACAGAACTCTGCCGACACACTCAGTTCGTTGGTCGCGATGTCGAGCAGAAAGACGCCGATGCCGCCCGCCGCCTGCGCCAGTCGCAGTTGCTTGTTGGTTTCCCGCAGCGCCTGTTCGGCGAGCTTGCGGCTGTCGATGTCGACCATCACGCCCGGAAAGCGCAGGGGCCGGTTCATCGCATCGTGTTCTACGTAGCCGCTGGCCTCCACCCACCGCCAGCGAGCGTCGAGCGTCCGCACCCGGTACTCGACGCGGTACGGCGCGCCCTGGGCAAGCGACTCGGCGATGGCTGCCTGCACTTTGGACAGGTCATCGGGATGAATCGCTTCCAGAAATCGCGAAATCGGCAGGCCGCGTTGCCTGTCCGGCGCCTGCAAGGAAAAAGCCGTCGCGAGGGCTTCATCGGCGAACACCATGTCGGTCTGCACGTCCCACATCCAGGTGCCGACGATGGCGCTCGCGCTCAGGGCAAGTGCGGTGCGCCGTGACGCATCGCGAAGGCGCGTTTCACTTTCAGAAAGTGCCAGGCGACCGTGTACGCGCTCGGTGGTTTCGTTGACGAGGCACAGCACGCCGCCGATGTGGCCGTCGGCCTCGCGCACGGGGGAAAACGACACGTCGAAGAACACTTCTTCGAGATGGCCGTGGCGATCGATATGGAACGGTCTGTCGATGGCCGAAAAGCTCTCGCCCTGTTGCAACACCTGATTCAACAGCGGGCCGAGGTCGTCCCACAGTTCCGCCCAGTTTTCTGCCGCCGGCCTTCCGAAGGCTGTCGGGTGCTTCAGGCCGATGGTCGGCGCGTAGGCGTCGTTGTACAGCGCGACCAGCTCGGGCCCCCAGAAAAGCACCATCTGCGCATGCGCCGGCAACATCAATTCCAGCGTTGTGCGCAAGGCTTGCGGCCAGGCCGGTGGAGCCCCCAAAGGCGAGCGACGGGCATCGAGCCCACGCGCCAGCGCCGCCGCCTCGCCGGCGCCAGCCGGCCATCCGAGCAAGGAAGATTCGCGCTTCATCGAAAGATTATGGGAGGTGCGCCAGTGCTTTGTTGTCCGGAAAAGTCCCAGTAAAAGAATCCACGGAGCGTTTGTCTGCGTACACAGCAGGTACCAAACGCCGCCGAAACTCCGGATTGCGTCAACCAGACACCTCATCGGAGCACCCATGGCACCCCGCAGGCAATTTCTGTTCACTCTCGCGGCCGGCGCGCTCGGCACGCTTCCCGGCTTGTTGCTCACTCCGGTCGCCCGCGCCGCCAAGGCCTACGAGGTGACGCACACCGAGGCGCAGTGGAAGGCGATGCTCAAGCCCGAGCAATTTCAGGTGCTTCGCCAGGCGGGCACCGAGCGGCCGTACTCCAGCCCGCTCGACAAGGAAAAGCGTACCGGCACGTTCTCGTGCGCTGGCTGCAAGTTGCCGTTGTTCTCGTCGACCACCAAGTTCGACAGCCGCACCGGCTGGCCCAGCTTCTTCCAGCCGATGGACAACTCGGTCGAAAAGACGTCTGACAACAGCCTGGGCATGAGCCGGGACGAGGTGCTGTGCCGGCGCTGCGGCGGCCACCTGGGTCACGTTTTCGACGACGGTCCGCCGCCGACCGGCCTGCGCTACTGCATGAACGGTCTGGCGATGGCGTTCACCGTCCAGACCTGAGCCGGGCGCCGGGCGCTTCCGATGCGCTCTGGTCAGCCCAACACGTCGCGGTGCAGGCTGATTGCTTCGACGACCATTGCGCTTAAGTCGGTGGTGTCGCCTCTGCCACTTTGGTCGACGTGCGCCAGTAACGCACGCCGCATGCGCGGTTCCCAGAATCGCTTTAAGTGCTGCGCAATGCCTTCCAGCGCCTCCTCGCGGTCGGGCATGGCCTCGAAAAAGGTGCCGATCTGGTTGGCCATGCGTACCAGCGAATCAACTTGCATCGCGCACGACCGTCATTTCGCCGACGCGACATCTGCTGGCTCGGCGCGCGCAGCCAGAAGGTCCAGCTGCACCTTGTGGAACCGGCTGTATTCCTGTTGCCACGCAGAAGGCTGCATCACAGGCATGACCTGCACCGCTGTCACCTTGTATTCAGGGCAGTTGGTGGCCCAGTCGGAGTTGTCGGTGGTGATGACGTTGGCACCCGATTCCGGGAAGTGGAATGTCGTGTAGACCACACCCGGCTGCATGCGCTCGGACACCGTCGCGCGCAGCACCGTCTCGCCGGCACGGCTCTGGATACCGACCCAGTCGTCTTCCGCGATGCCGCGCTCCTCGGCGTCGTGCGGATGGATTTCCAGCCGGTCTTCGCTGTGCCACTGGTTGTTGTCGGTGCGGCGGGTCTGCGCACCGACGTTGTATTGCGACAGGATGCGGCCAGTGGTCAGCAGCAGCGGAAATTTGCGCGTGACCTTCTCGTCCGTCGCCACGTACTGCGTGACGATGAATTTGCCCTTGCCGCGCACGAAGGCGTCGATATGCATGGTCGGCGTTCCCTCGGGCGCGTCGGCATTGCACGGCCACTGGATGCTGCCGAGTTCGTCGAGCCGCTCGTAGCTCACGCCGGAAAAAGTCGGCGTCAGCGCGGCGATCTCGTCCATGATTTCTTTCGGGCTGGCGTAGTGCATCGGATAGCCCAGCGCCTGCGCCAGCTTCTGCGTCACTTCCCAATCGGCCAGTCCGGCCTTGGGCGGCATCACTTTGCGCACGCGCGAAATGCGCCGCTCGGCGTTGGTGAAAGTGCCGTCTTTTTCGAGGAACGACGAGCCGGGCAAAAACACGTGCGCGTACTTGGCGGTCTCGTTCAGAAAGAGGTCTTGCACCACCACGCATTCCATCCCCATCATGGCGGCGGCCACGTGCTGCGTGTTGGGGTCCGACTGCACGATGTCCTCGCCTTCGCAATACAGACCCTTGAAGCTGCCGCTCAACGCCGCATCGAACATGTTGGGTATGCGCAGGCCCGGCTCGGGGCTGATCTCGACACCCCACGCTGCTTCGAACGACGCGCGCGTGATGCTGTCGGATACGTGCCGGTAGCCGGGCAGTTCATGCGGGAACGAGCCCATGTCGCAGGCACCCTGCACGTTGTTCTGTCCGCGCAACGGGTTGATGCCCACACCTTCACGGCCGACGTTGCCGGTGGCCATCGCGAGGTTGGCGATGCCCATCACCATCGTCGAGCCCTGGCTGTGTTCGGTCACGCCCAGGCCGTAGTAGATGGCACCGTTCGCGGCATTCGCATAGAGGCGTGTCGCTGCGCGCAGGTCGGCCGACGGCACCCCGGTCGCCGCTTCCATCGCCTCGGGCGAATTCTCGGCACGCGCCACGAATTCGCGCCATTCGCCGAACGACTTGGCGTCGCAACGTTCGGCCACGAATGCTTCGGCGACGAGCCCTTCGGTGACCACGACATGCGCCATTGCGGTGATCACCGCCACGTTGGTGCCGGGCTTCAGCTGCAAGTGGTGATCCGCTTGCACATGCGGCGAGCGCACGATGTCGATGCGGCGTGGGTCGATCACGATCAGCCTGGCGCCAGCCACGGTAGCGCTGCCGCGCAGCCGCTTCTTCATGCGCGACGCGAACACCGGATGGCCGTCGGTCGGGTTCGCGCCGATGACCACGATCACGTCGGCTTGCTCGACCGACTTGAACGTCTGCGTGCCGGCGGACGTGCCGAGCGTCTGGCCCAGCCCATAGCCGGTGGGCGAGTGGCACACGCGCGCACAGGTGTCGACGTTGTTGTTGCCGAAAGCGGTGCGGACCAGCTTTTGCACCAGGTAGGTTTCTTCGTTGGTGCAGCGTGACGAGGTGATGCCACCGATCGAATCGCGGCCGTGTTTGGCCTGCAGGCGCTTGAACTCGCTGGCCGCGTGGTTCACTGCCACATCCCAGCTGACCTCCTGCCATGGGTCGGTGATCTTCTCGCGGATCATCGGCTTCAACATCCGGTCTTGATGCGTCGCGTAGCCCCAGGCGAAGCGGCCCTTGACGCACGAGTGACCCTCGTTGGCCTTGCCGTCTTTCCACGGCGTCATGCGCACGACTTCGTTGCCTTTCATCTCCGCTTTGAAGCCGCAACCCACGCCGCAGTAGGCGCAGGTGGTGATGACGCTGTGCTCCGGCTGGCCGAGCCAGATGACCGACTTCTCCTGCAGCGTGGCGGTCGGGCAGGCCGAGACGCAGGCGCCGCAACTCACGCATTCCGACGCCATGAAGGGTTCGTCTTGCCCGGGCGACACGCGCGACTCGAAGCCGCGGCCGCTGATCGTCAGCGCAAAGGTGCCCTGCGTTTCTTCGCAGGCACGCACGCAGCGGTTGCACACGATGCACTTGCTCGGGTCATAGGTGAAGTAGGGGTTCGACTCGTCTTTCTTTGCCTTTAGATGGTTGGCGCCGTCCAAGCCGTAGCGGACGTTTCGCAAGCCGGTCACGCCCGCCATGTCCTGCAGTTCACAGTCGCCGTTGGCCGCGCAGGTGAGGCAGTCGAGCGGATGGTCGGAGATGTAGAGCTCCATCACGCCCTTGCGCAATTGCTGCAGCTTGGGCGTTTGCGTGCGCACTTTCATGCCGGCCTCGGCAGGCGTGGTGCACGAGGCCGGGTAGCCCTTGCGGCCGTCGATCTCGACCAGGCACAGGCGGCAAGAGCCGAAGGGTTCCAGGCTGTCGGTCGCGCAGAGCTTGGGCACCTGGATGCCGGCGTCGACGGCAGCGCGCATCAACGACGTGCCGGCCGGCACGGTCACTTCGTTGCCGTCGATTTCGAGCGTGACCTCGCGTGGCGATTCGCGGTGGGGCGTGCCGTAGTCGGTGTCTTTGTGGGCGTCCAGCATGGGTTGGTTCGGTGACTTCGTTTGACGGCTTCAGGCCGGTTCAGGCAGGCAGTGGCGCAATGGATTCGACCGCGACGATGCCGAAGTCCTGCGGGAAGTGGTCGAGCGCCGACAGCACCGGGAAGGGCGTCATGCCACCCATGGCGCAGAGCGAGCCGTGGACCATCGTGTCGCACAGGTCGCGCAACAGCTCGACGTGCATGACTTGCTCTTCTCGACCGTGGTTCGCGCGGATCTTGTCGATCACCTCGACGCCGCGGGTCGAGCCGATGCGGCAGGGCGTGCACTTACCGCACGATTCGATGGCGCAGAACTCCATTGCGTAGCGTGCCAGCTTCGACAAATCGGCCGTGTCGTCGTGCACCACGATGCCGCCATGCCCGACCGTGCCGCCGGCCGCCGCATACGCTTCGTAGTCAAGTGACAAGTTCCATTTCGACTCCGGCAGGTAGGCGCCGAGCGGACCGCCGACCTGCACCGCCTTGATCGGCCGGCCCGATGCCGAGCCGCCGCCGTAGTCGTAGAGCAGTTCGCGCAGCGTCACGCCGAAGGCCTTCTCGACCAGCCCGCCGTGCTTGATGTTGCCAGCCAGCTGAATCGGCAGCGTGCCGCGCGAGCGCCCGACGCCGAAGTCGCGATAGAACGCCGCACCACGCGCAAGGATCACCGGCACGCTGGCCAGCGTGATCACGTTATTGATGAGCGTCGGCTTGCCGAACAGGCCGGTGATGGCCGGCAGCGGCGGCTTTGCGCGCACGATGCCGCGCTTGCCTTCGAGGCTTTCAAGCAAGGCGGTTTCTTCGCCGCAGACGTACGAGCCGGCGCCTTTGCGCACTTCGAGCGAAAAATCGTGGCCCGAGCCGAGGATGTCGTCGCCGAGAAAGCCGGCCGCGTTGGCGATGCCGATGGCCTCGTTCATCGTGGCGATCGCATGCGGGTACTCCGACCGGATGTAGACATAGCCCTTCGTCGCGCCGGTCGCGATGCCGGCGATGGTCATGCCCTCGATCAGCATGAACGGGTCGCCCTCCATCGTCATGCGGTCCGAGAAGGTGCCCGAATCGCCTTCGTCGGCGTTGCAGACGATGTACTTTTGCGACGCGGGCGTGGCGAGCACCGTGTTCCATTTGATGCCCGCCGGAAAGGCCGCGCCACCGCGCCCGCGCAGTCCTGAATCCAGCACC
This sequence comes from Variovorax sp. GrIS 2.14, assembly GCF_046115955.1. Taxonomy (NCBI): domain Bacteria; kingdom Pseudomonadati; phylum Pseudomonadota; class Betaproteobacteria; order Burkholderiales; family Comamonadaceae; genus Variovorax; species Variovorax sp. GrIS 2.14. The sequence goes on along the minus strand of NZ_JBJXIA010000011.1, from coordinate 105,845 downwards.
TGCTGCACGATGTCAGCAGGCTGCAGGTTCATCGCACGGCGCAGGCCGGCGTAACCTTCATGGGCTTCGTAGTCGGCGAGCGACAGCGGGTCGGTAATACCCATGCGCGCGAAGGTCAGGCGCTCCTGGTTCTTGAGATACGGGATGTCGTCAGTCAGGCCGAGATGCAGGGGATGTGGTCTGGCGCCGGTCGGCACGATGAAGTCGACATCGAACAGGCCCGCGACATCGCCAGGCGTCACCGGCCCGTACGCGGCGCGACCTGCCGACGTGGCGACCTCGACCAGAGGTTCGAGCCACATCAGGCCGCGCGATCCGTTGCGCACGATGTGGACGTCGAGTCCACGCATTTGCGCCTCGTCTGCAATGCGGCGCGCCACGCGGTCGGCACCGACAGCGAGTGCGGCAGCATCGCGCGGGACGTACACCGTGACCGCATTCATGTTGTGGTCCCGACCGGCTCGGCAACAGCGACGACTTCGGCGATCAAGGCATCGAAAGCCCGCGGCGTCATGCGCGCGTGCAATTCATCGTCGAGCAGCAAGGCTGGCGACGAGGCGCACAAGCCGAGGCAAAAGACCGGCGCCAGAGTGAAGGCGCCATCTGCCGAAGTGCTGCTCTTCGCGCTGTCGTGCGCCGAACAGCCGAGGCGGAGTTCCGCATGCGCCATCAGCGCATTGGCGCCCATCGACTGACACGCCTCGGCGCGGCAGATCTGCAGCACATGCCGCGCCGCGGGCGCGCTCCGAAAGTGGTGGTAGTAAGTGACGACGCCGTGCACCTCGGCGCGCGACAAGTTCAATGCCTCGGCGATGGTCGGCACCTGGTCGGCAGGGACGTAGCCGAGCGCATCCTGCACGTCGTGGAGGATCGGCAGCAGCGCACCGGGCTCGCCGGCGCGGCGCATCAGCACGTCGCCCACGACGGAAGCCGCGTCGGCATGTGGTGAGGACCGGGCCGAGAGTGCAGGCGAGGGGTAGGTCAGTGGAGTCATCGTGTCCGGGAAAAGTTTCGACCTTCAGCGCCGGTCAGTCCAATTCAATCCAAAAATGGACCGATGCATTCGTGAAATCAGGGTTTTCCAGCGTTCGGACTGGCAGTCCGCTCGGCGACAGAGCGACAATTACGCATCTTCATCAAGGAATCACGCGCATGGGCACGACGACCGAACCGACCATCATTTACACGCTGACCGACGAGGCGCCGGCGCTGGCGACAGCGGCGTTTTTGCCGATCGTCCGCGCATTCACCGCGCCGGCCGGCATCACGGTCACCACCAGCGACATTTCGGTGGCGGCCCGCGTCCTGGGCGAGTTCCCGGAATTTCTGACCGAAGCCCAGCGCCGGCCCGACAACCTGGCAGAACTCGGCCGGCTCACGCTGCTACCGGACACCAACATCATCAAGCTGCCGAACATCAGCGCATCGGTGTCGCAGCTTCAGGCCTGCATCAAGGAACTGCAGGGCAAGGGCTACGCATTGCCCGACTATCCGGAAGCCCCGAAGACCGACGAAGACAAAGCGATTCGCGCCCGCTACGGCAAGTGCACCGGCAGCGCCGTGAACCCGGTACTGCGCGAAGGCAACTCCGACCGTCGCGCGCCGCTGGCCGTCAAGAACTACGCCCGCAAGCACCCGCACAGCATGGCCGACTGGAGCCAGGCCTCGCGCTCGCATGTGTCGCACATGCATCGCGGCGACTTCTATCACGGCGAAAAGTCGATGACCCTCGACAAGGCGCGCGACGTCAAGATGGAACTCACCACCGCGACCGGGAAGACCATCGTGCTCAAGGCCAAGGTGCCGCTGAAAGACGGCGAGATCATCGACAGCATGTTCATGAGCAAGAAGGAATTGATTGCCTTCTACGAGAAAGAAATCGAAGACGCGCACAAGACCGGCGTGATGTTCTCGTTGCACGTCAAGGCCACCATGATGAAGGTGTCGCACCCCATCGTGTTCGGCCACTGCGTGCGCATCTTCTACAAGGATGCGTTCGAGAAGCACGCCAAGCTGTTCGAAGAGCTGGGCGTCAACGTCAACAACGGCATGGTCAACCTGTACGACAAGCTCGAGACGCTGCCGTCGTCGCAGCGTGAGCAGGTCATCAAGGACTTGCACGCCTGCCACGAGCATCGGCCCGAGCTGGCGATGGTCGACTCGGCCAAGGGCATCACCAACTTCCATTCGCCCAACGACATCATCGTGGACGCGTCGATGCCCGCGATGATCCGCAACGGCGGCAAGATGTGGGGGGCGGACGGCCGCCTGAAGGACGTGAAGGCCGTGATGCCCGAGTCGACCTTCGCCCGCATCTACCAGGAGATCATCAACTTCTGCAAGTGGAACGGCAACTTCGACCCAAAGACCATGGGCACCGTTCCCAACGTCGGCCTGATGGCCCAGCAAGCCGAGGAGTACGGTTCGCACGACAAGACCTTCGAGTGCCCCGATGACGGCGTGGCCAACATCGTCGACCTTGCCACTGGCGAAGTGCTGCTCTCGCAAAACGTCGAGAAGGGCGACATCTGGCGCATGTGCCAGGTGAAGGACGCGCCCATCCGCGACTGGGTCAAGCTGGCCGTCACGCGCGCCCGCAATTCGGGCACGCCCGCCGTGTTCTGGCTCGACCCGTACCGCCCGCATGAAAACGAGGTCATCAAGAAGGTCAAGCTCTACCTGAAGGACCACGACACCACGGGCCTCGACATCCAGATCATGTCGCAGGTGCGCGCGATGCGCTACACGCTGGAGCGCGTGATTCGTGGGCTCGACACCATCTCGGTGACCGGCAACATCCTGCGCGACTACCTGACCGACCTGTTCCCGATCATGGAGCTGGGCACCAGCGCCAAGATGCTGTCGATCGTGCCGTTGATGGCCGGCGGCGGCATGTACGAGACCGGTGCTGGCGGTTCGGCGCCCAAGCATGTGCAGCAACTGGTGGAAGAAAACCACCTACGCTGGGACTCGCTCGGCGAGTTCCTGGCGCTGGCCGTGTCGCTCGAAGACCTGGGCCTGAAGACCGGCAATAAGCAGGCGGTCATCCTCGCGAAGACGCTGGATGTTGCAACCGGCAAGCTGCTGGACAACAACAAGAACCCGTCACCCAAGACCGGCCAGCTCGACAACCGCGGCAGCCAGTTCTATCTGGCCATGTACTGGGCGCAAGAGCTCGCGGCACAAACGGACGACAAGCAATTGCAGTCGAGTTTCGCCGCGCTGGCCAAGAGCCTCACCGACGGCGAAAAGAAGATCGTCGACGAGCTTGCAGCAGTGCAAGGCAAGCCTGCCGACATCGGCGGCTACTACCTTGCCGATCCAAAGAAGTGCGACGCCATCATGCGGCCCAGCGCGACGCTCAACGCGGCCTTGGCGTCAGCGCAGAGCTAGTTCGTGCCTTAAGGGAAGGGCGGTCCGCACCGCCTTCGTCATGTCGACGAGTCGCAAGACGTTGGTCTCGAACATGGCGCGCACTTCAGCGTCTTCGCCTTCCTCGATGGCAGCGAGATAGCCATAGCCTGCGTTGTTGACGAGCGCCTCGCTCGGCCGAAGCGGCGCGTGGCTTCGGCCACGACCGCCGCAATTTGCTCGGGCTGCGTCACGCCAAGAGCGAGGGCCAGCGTTCGCTCAGTCGGTCCCGATCATCACGCTCGACGCCGGTGGCAATTTCGAGTGTCACTTCAGTGGTGACTGGACCACGGACGATCGAAATGATCTTGCCTGGGAGGGCGTTGCGTGCACTGATTTTCATCAGAGGGTTTACTGCACGGTCGACATGTCGATGACGAAGCGGTACTTGACGTCGCTCTTGAGCATGCGCTCGTAGGCTTCGTTGATCTGCGGCATCTTGATGACTTCGATGTCCGAGACGATGTTGTGCTTGGCGCAAAAGTCGAGCATCTCCTGCGTCTCCGGGATGCCGCCGATCATCGAGCCCGCGATGCTGCGGCGCTTGGTGATCAGGCCGAAGACGCCAGGGGAAGGATGCGGCGTGCTCGGCGCGCCGACCAGCGTCATCGTGCCGTCCATCTTGAGCAGCGCGAGGAAGGGGTCGAGGTCGTGCGACACGGCCACGGTGTTGAGGATGAAGTCGAAGCTGTTGAGATGCGCCTTCATTTCGTCGGGGTTCTTCGACACCACGACTTCCTTGGCGCCGAGCCGCAGCGCGTCGGCCGATTTGCCTGGCGATGTGGTGAAGAGCACCACATGCGCACCGAGTGCCGCGGCGATCTTCACGCCCATGTGCCCCAGGCCGCCCAAACCGACGATGCCGACCTTGTGTCCCGGGCCGACTTTCCAGTGACGCAGCGGGGAGTAGGTCGTGATGCCGGCGCACAGCAGCGGCGCCACGGCGGCCAGGTCTTTTTCGTCGTGCGTTACTTTCAGCACGAACTTTTCGAAGACGACGATGTGGTCGGAGTAGCCGCCCAGCGTGTTGGCGCGCGAGACCTGCTCCTGGCTGTTGTAGGTGCCGGTCATGCCATTGTCGCAATACTGTTCGAGCCCGTCGGCGCAGGGTTGGCAGTGCTGGCAGCTGTCGACCATGCAGCCGACGCCGACGATGTCGCCGACCTTGAACTTGGAGACATCGCTGCCAACGGCAGTCACGCGGCCGACGATTTCATGGCCCGGCACGCACGGAAAAACCGATGGCCCCCATTCGCTTTTGGCGGTGTGCAGATCGGAGTGGCACACGCCGCAATGGAGGATGTCGATGGCAACATCGCGTGCGGTGGGCGTGCGGCGCTCGAAGGTGAAAGGGGCGAGCGGCGTGGTGGCGGACTGGGCCGCGTAGGCGTGGGTGAGAGTCATAAAAAGCTTCCGGTGCGTTGGCTTAAAGCTAGGCTTGAAAAATTGAACTCACGGAACATACGCCGTCCAATTCGCAGGCGCTTGCGAAGGGTTTCAAGTCAAGATGAAGTTGGCTGGAACCGGTTTCGGGGTTGCCGCGATTTCCCCCATCATCTCCCGTAATGTCGACTCGATCATGTGGGACATGGCGTCGAGAGCGAGGTCGTTGGCCGCTTCGCCGAAGGGCTCTTCAATCTCTGCGGCGAGCGCTTCGAGCGCAAAGAAGGTGTAGGCGATGAAGGCCACGATCACGGGCGTCATGGGGCCGATCGAATCGATCAGGCCAAAGGGCAGTAGTACGCAATAGATGTAGATCGTGCGATGAATGATGACCGCGTAAGTGAACGGAATGGGTGTGCTGGCAATGCGTTCGCAGCCGCCGAGTGCTTCACTGATGCGGCTGAGCGGCCATTCCATCGCCTGCTGCAACGCGGGCGCGAGTCGGCCGGCTTGCCGTTGGTCGCGCAGCCATTCGCCAGCCATCAGGAGCAGGACGGCGGGCTTGTACTGCACGGCCGAAAGTCGCTCGCATTCCGCAGGCGACAGCAGCCGTGCAAGGTCCGTCGTCGGATCGGTGCTGCGCAACTGATGCCGCAACGCATGCACGAAGGCGATCAGCCGTTGCGTCAACGCCGACGCACGCTCGGGCTCATCGACCAGCGTGAGCGCCTGGCGCACCAGCGACCGCGTCTCGTTGAGCAGGGTGCCCCACAGCGTTCGCGCCTCCCAGTACCGCGCGTAGCTGGTGCTGTTCCTGAAGCCGAGAAAGATCGCCAGCGTCAGGCCTATGAGCGAGAAGGGCACGAAATTGAGCGGGATCTTCCACTGGAAAACGCGGCCGTGGAGCAGTGTGATGGCGATGGCGAACAGCGTCGTCGCCAGCAGTTGCGGTGCGATGTCGCGAAGCACCGACCCGCGCCACACGAAGAGCATGCGCAGCCAATGGGGTCGGGGTCGGACGATCATGTGTGCAGGGATGAAAAGCGCTCATTCTGACGGCACTGTGCAGCACATGCGGCTGATCCCGGCACCGATGCAATCAGTCGAGAACGCGCACTTCGATGCGGACCAGGTTGCGCACGTGGCGCATGACCGTCACGCTCAAACAGCACCAGCACGCCATCGCCGACTGCTGTGCTGCGAATCACCGACCACGAGAACACGGCGCGGTAACCATCGGTCGCGGTGGCGAAAGATGCCAGGTTGTGCCTCAGCAAGCGAAAGAGGGTCCAGGCGCGGATGTCAAGGAACTCCGGTAGAGACGAAGACGGGCAATGCGTCGGTTGACACCTCGGGCGACGCATCGGCAGAGCCCGCCTCGACGACCCGCCCGTTATCGATATGAATGACCGATTGCGCCAGCGCTTCGACGTCTTGCGGGTCGTGCGTGACCAGCAACGTCGGCACCCGCACGCGGTCGAGCATTTCGGCAAGCTCGCGGCGTAGGCGCACGCGCAGCGGCGCGTCGAGCGCCGACAGCGGCTCGTCAAGCAGCAGCAGTTGCGGCTCCGCCGCGAGTGCGCGGGCCAGCGCCACGCGCTGCCGCTGACCGCCGGACAAGTGCCGCGGCATCGCATCGCGCAATCGGACCAGATCGAACTGCTGCATCAGCGCATCGACGCGCGCCTGCTGCGCATCGTCGGGCCGCGTGCCGAGGCGATGCACGCCGAACATCAGGTTCTGCGCGACGGTCATGTGCGGGAACAGCGCATAGTCCTGGAACACCATGCCCACGCGGCGCGAGCGCGCTGGCAGATCAATGCCGCGTGCCGAGTCGAGTAGTGCATGCGAGCCGATACGCACATGACCGCGCACCGAGGGCGTGAGGCCGGCGATTGCCATCAGCACGGTCGACTTTCCGGAGCCCGATGCACCCATCAACGCGGTGCGGTGAGCGGTCGAAGTGAAGCGTGAATGCAGCTCGAAGACGCGTTCGGAAGTCTGAAGCGTGAGCCGCAAATCGATGTCGAGCGCCGGAGCAATAGAAGGCAGTGAGGCAGTCATCTCAATGCCGCGCCTGCAGCAAGCGGCTCGACACCACGAGCACCGTGATGCACACCACCGAGATCACGAGCGTGAGCCATAACGCGAGCTGGTCGTTGCCGGCTTGCACCGCTTCGTACACCGCGATCGACAGCGTTTGCGTCTTTCCGGGCAGGTTGCCGGCGATCATCAGCGTCGCGCCGAACTCGCCCATGGCGCGCGCGAAGGTGAGCATGAGCCCGGCCGCGATGCCGCGCACCGCCAGCGGCAGCGCGACGCGCACGAAGACTTCGAACTCGTCGGCGCCCAGCGTCCGTGCCGCGTTGGCGAAGCGGCCGTCCACCTCTTCGAAGGCTGCCCGCGCGCCCTTGTAGACCAGCGGAAACGACACGACCGATGCAGCGATGACCGCGCCCTGCCAGGTGAAGATGAGGTTGATGCCGAACCAGCGATCGAGGTGCTGCCCGAAGACCCCATTTCGGCCGATCAGCACGATCAGGTAGTACCCGATGACCGTGGGCGGTAGCACCATCGGCAGCATCAAGATCGCGTCGATGATGTTGTCGCCGGCGAACCGGCGCCGCGACATCCACCAACCGAGTGCAATGCCCACCACGCCCGCAATGAGCGTGGCGATGAGGGCAACTTTGAGCGTCAGCCAGAGGGGAGTGAGCAAAGGGGCAGGCTCTCCGCACTCACGGCTTGGAGAAACCGAAGCGCTGCAAGATGGCTTGGCCCGGCGCGCTGCGCACGTAGGCGATGAATTCGACGGCCAGCGTGGGCTGCTTGCTGGTCGCGATCTGCGCGATGGGGTAGCTCACCGGCGTGGTGGTCGGCACCGTCAGCGCGATGCGCGTCTTGTCGGGTTCGATCATGGCGTCGGTGCGGTAGACGAAGCCGGCATCGACCTCGCCGCGCGCCACGTAGTTGAGCACCTGCCGCACGCTCTCGCCGTAGATCCACTTGGGCTGCAGCGTGGCAGTGAGGCCGGCCTTTTCGATGGCCTCGGTGGTGTAGCGGCCTACGGGCACGGTGGCCGGCGTGCCGGTCGACACGCGCTGGTACGTCGCGCCGCTCAAGTCGCCGAGCTTCCTGGGCGTTTCCTTGGCGGTGGCGGGCACGATGAGCACCAGCGTGTTGGCTGCGAAGTCGACCCGCGTCGGCTCCGCCAGGAGGTTCGCGGTCGCGGCCTTGTTCATCGTTTCCTGGTCGGCCGACGCGAACACGTCGACCGGCGCGCCTTGCTGGATTTGCGCGAGCAACGGTCCCGATGCCGCGAAGTTGAATGTGACCTTGGCACCCGGCTTGCTCTGCTCGAATGCCCGGCCGACGGTCTGGAACGCGTTGGTCAAACTGGCGGCGGCCGAGACCACGAGCTCTTGCGCCTGGGAGGCGGCGCTGCCTGCGAGCAGCACTGCGCACAAGGCCATGACGCGCAGTGGGACGGTCAGGCGGCGGGTCGTCGTCTTCATCAAAGCAGCTCCTTCGGAACGCTATTCAAATATGGAATAACGATGATAACAATGCGACGCGTCGAGCAAAGTTTGTGGCGAGTCGGTCGGCGTTCAAGAAGGACTCCTTGGCACCGGACAGTCGAACTCATCTGGCGCTATGCAAAAGTGGAATAGCGAAAGTGTAGAACGTGCAAAGCGAGCCTGCTCGAATCGCGTTCAAAATGAAGAGACTCGAAAGAACCCGGAACCGGACCGACATTCATGACCGACACAACCGCCACCGCCACCGCCACCGCCACCGCCACGGAATCCACGCAGAAGCCACAACTGCCCGACCACCTGTCCATCGATCCGCGCAGTCCGCATCACGTGGCCGCCGTCTTCGATCACGACATCGGCATCACGTTCAACGGAAAAGACAGGGTCGACGTCGAGGAATACTGCGTCAGCGAAGGCTGGGTCAAGGTGCCCGCTGGCAGGGCGCTCGACCGCAAGGGCAAGCCGCTGTTGATCAAGCTGAAGGGCAAGGTCGAGGCCTTCTACCGCTAGCTTTCGATCTAGCAGCATCCCGCTTCGCAAGCAGGCCACGGCAATCGGGTTGCCGGCGATGAACGAAGGCGCGCCGAGGTGGCGAGCCGATTAGCGATTCGGATTGTTTGGCGCCCGGTCGTAGCGGTTCGGGATGCCGTCGCCATCGCGGTCGCGATCAGCTCGATTCGGTACACCGTCGCGATCACGATCGCCATATGGGCGCGGCGGCGGTGGCGGGCGGCCCTGGTCGTACGGAACGGCGATACAGCCAGCGAGCATCGATGAGGCGGCGAGGATCAGCAAAAGCCTTTTCATGGGGACATCTCCTTGTTGAAAAGACTACCGTGCCCTGCACCAGCCTTTGGCGCTACCTGTCTGGCGCCTGACTTGCTGTAGGCCGGACGGAGGGCATAGCGATTCGGTGACCCGCACAATCCTCGCATGAAGACCCCTCGTTTCACCGATGCCCTGGGCCACAGCCAGAGCGACAAACGCATCGATATCCTGCGAGGCATCGGGCGCAGCGGCAGCATTTCTCAAGCTGCACGCGACGCGTCGGTGAGCTACAAGGCCGCGTGGCAGGCGATCGATACGCTGACCAACCTGGCAGGCGTGCCGCTGGTGGAGCGCGCGGTCGGCGGCGCGGGAGGTGGCGGTGCTTCGCTTACACCACAGGGCGTGCAATTGCTGGAACTGTCCGAGGCGCTCGACGTGGCGCGCACGGCCGTGCAACAGCGCTGGCGCGATTCATTGGGCGCTGGTGCCATTGCAGCAGGCGTCAATGCCAATTGCGTGGCGGAACTGGGGGTGACCCGGCTCGCGCTGCGCACCAGCATGCGCAACCAACTGCCCGCTATCGTCGCGGCCATCGACACGACAGGTCCAATCTCGCGCGTGGTTTTGCAGTTGGGCAATGATGCCGCGGTGACGGCGCGCATCACCCGTGAGAGCACCGAACTGCTTGGTCTGGTCGTGGGTATACGGGTGGTCGCGCTGTGCAAGGCGACCGCAGTCCGCGTTTGCCGCGCCGACGACGCGGTGCCTGCGGCGCATCCATCGAGTCGCATCGAAGGCAGAGTGACCTCGATGGAGCGGGGTGAGTCGGGCGATGAAGTCTCGCTCGTCTTTGGCAGCGGCGTGCAATTGGTCGGCTTCGCGGGAACGGGCAGTGGTTTGCGTGTGCGCGCTCGTGTCACCGCCGAAATCGATGAGGCGTCGTTGGTCGTCGCGCTGGCGGCTTGAGGTCGAGCACCTCGACGCTATCTGACGGGTGCACTGACCCCGGTAGACGTTGCGGAGGCACCGCGGAACGCCGCAAAATCTTTGACGGCGAGTTCGATCGGACGTGACGGGTCGGTGCGGTATTGGACCAACGCTTCGGCTGCGAGAAGGTCTCGGTGACGGCCGCACAAATCGACCCAGCTTTCTCCGCCCAGCCGGTTGCCAAAAACGTGCGAGAGCGTCTGCTCCGAAATGTCGGCGAGGATTTTGCCGCCATCGTTGCCATCGGGATAAAACGCAAACCGGATCGAGCCAAGATCGAAACGGTGAATGCCTTCGCATGTCATTTTGGATGTCTCTTGTTTATGTGATTGCGCGAAACGGCGCAAGCTCCGAGGAGCAGCCTGGGCTAGCCCGAAGAGCATTGGTCACCGCTCGATGCGTGTATGTGCGTTGGCGTACACCATTGCTCGTTGGCGGCCCCATGACAACCGGTGCAACGCGCGGGACCTTTCGCCTTGCGAACAGCGCGGTTGCTATTGAGGTCTCAAAGGCGCTGAATGATGTGCAGGGTCGCAATGAACCGAAGGTCAACAGGCCGACGGCGCTACTTCCTTCAACATCTGGAAGGAATGATTTTGGCTATTGTTAAAGACGTATGTATCGAGCAATTGCAGGTTGGTGACCTGGTGTATACCGGGTCGACCCGACACCTTGCCGAAGAATGGCAGACCGTCCGTTCCGTTAAGAGTCCGAGTGATTCGTCGACGACGTATGGGGTGGGCTTCGGGGGTCTGACGATAGAGCGGCAGTCCGGCACCAAGATGCGTGTGCAGATCGGCGAGGATCGCTGAATCGCCGGTCCCGGTCCATTCATGACTCCCCTCGGTGCATGCATGGCGAACTCCGATGGCTATTGAAGCGTGTAGCGAGGCAGGCTGATCGTGAATATGCAACCTGAGCCCGGCACGTCCCGGACCGTCAACGTCCCAAGATCCGCTTCGATGCTCTGACGGGCGATGGACAGCCCGAGTCCCAAACCGGCCCGGCTGTCTTCGTTCGGTTTGAACGGCACGAACATCCTCGCGGCGCCGCCCGGCGGCAGTCCACCGCAATGGTCCTCGACATCGATCAGGACATGCTCCCCGAAAGCGTAGGCGGTCAGCGTCACTGCGGAGTTTTGGTGCGTGAACTTGAAGGCGTTCTGCAGCAGGTTGGCCAGCGCCGCATGCAAGAGCTCGCGGTTCGCGAGGACCGCCAGCAACGGGTCGACGGTAGCCACATCGAAGATCGAAGATTTCAGATTGACATCGAGCCGGGCCGCCAGCCCGACATCGGCGATGAACGATGCAACCGAGAACGTCTGGCGCTGGTCCAGCCCTTCGCCCCTGACTTCGGCCGTGGCACGGCTGATCAACAGGCCGAGGGTAGATAGGCTGCGCTTCAGGACCGCGCCAGTTGCGCCACCGATCGCCAGATTGCCCAGTTCGAGCGCCCGCACGGCGAGGGTGGCCGTGCCGAGCGAATTGCGCAGCTCGTGCACCAGAAAACCCAACCTTTGCTTTTCGGCTGCGGTCTGGTGCGTCGATATCTGCGCATCGCGCTGAAAACTGAATTCGGTCACGGCGTCGGCGATGGCGTTGTCCAGGCAGCGATTCAGAGTACGGAATTCGGCCACGGCAAACGGTGCATCTCGCTCGAATGCCAAGTCGGTGATCGCCTGACACAGGTCGCCGTAGTCATGAACGACCTGATCCACGGTGTAACCGAGTCCCAGCAGTTCCTTGCCGTGCGCGGTGGCAGTGACCCCGATTTCCGACAAGGCCAGCGAATCGCCGCCAGAAGGTCCCGAGATAGCGATGCTCAGCGCGGGTTCATCGTCTTCTTCCGCAGCAAGCGTTCGGGTAAGTTGGTCCAGGAACATCGGCACACCGTGGGCCAGTTGCCGTTCGCTGGCGGCCCGCAGAGGGCGTTGCGCCACCTTGTCCTTGCACCTCGCGATCAGATCGTCGCGGTTACTCGAAAGAAATCGGTGCAATAGGACCTCCATGTCACTGGGCACAAAGCGTTGGGGATACCGGCAGCTCGTGCTTCGAAGGCGCTCTGCCCACTATAAGAGCTGGGATGCGCGATCAGTGTTCGGTGCCGCACATAAGGTCAGTCTGTTCGATCCCCCGGCCCGCGCCCGGAGATCTTCCCGTGCCACAGCTTCCGGTACACCGTCGCCCGGCTGATTCCTAGCGCGCGTGCGGCCTCGGCGACGTTGCCACGCGCATCGGTCACGGCTTTGCGGATGAGCGCGGTCTCGACATCGCGCAGACGTGGCCGATCGACGCCCGCAGCGGACACATCAGCACTGGCGCCGACTGCCTCTGGCCGGTCGCGCCCATCGTGACCACCACGCCGTGGCCGCACCCGCATGCGCAGGCCCGACCACAACGGCACCTCGACCGCATCGCCGCGCCGCGACGCGTCGAACAACATGTCCAACGGCAGCGCGAACAGGTCGTTGCAGTGCAGCGTCGCGAGCTGTCGCAGCAGCGGCTGATGCAGCATCTGCCGCGCGGCCGCATTGGCGCCGGTGACTCTGCCTTCGGCATCGATGCACAGCAGGCCGTCACTCGATTCGCTTTCCGCCGAGCCGGGCCACGCCAGATGCAACAGCAGTTCGCAAGGGTGGCGCTGCACCAGCGCGTTCTCGATGCCGCGCGCCGACTGCGATGCCAGGTGCCGCAGTTCTGGCCGCTCGGCCACCTGCACGCCGGTGAGGTCGAGCATGCCGATGCAGTCCCCCTCCGGCCCGAAGAGCGGCGCGCCAGCGCAGCTATAGACACTGGTGGCGTCGAAGAAATGTTCGCCGCCATGCAGCCAGACCGACTCGTGCTCGGCCAGCGCCGCGCCGATGGCAGTGGTGCCGACCGCGCGCTCCGACAGGTCGATGCCGATGCGTGCGATGTCCCGGGCGTGCCGGTCGGCTGCATCGGTGCCGCTGGGCAGGCTGCCGACGTCGACGACGATGCCGTCGGCGTCGGTCAGGATCGCGAAATAGCGGGTGTCGGCGATGGCACGAGAAAGGCGTTCGATGACGGGTCGCGCCGCGGATACCAGGGCGTGATGCTGTTCGGCGACGCGCTTTGCCACAGCCTTCGAAACAGCATCGAAAGTGACGACGTCTTGCGACCGCTGGCCAGCGTCGATGCAACGCTGCCATGACCGCGTGATCCATGGTTCGATGCGCGTTGCGCCGGCCGGCAGATCACGAGAAACCGCCTCGCCGTCGATCCAGCGTCGACGCGCCTCGGCGATGACGACAGAACGCGACGCATCAAACGGCGTGGGGGGAGTGGGACTGAAGGGGCGGACGGAAGCGGGCATCTGTTTCATTTTGAGAATTTCGCGGCTGTGGCGCAAGCGCCTAGGGTTTTGCCTAGGCTGAGGGCATGGTCACGCAGACAAGATGCCATCCGCCATAGCGGCCTTCACCACGGCCATCGCCCAAGCAGGCATCGCCTCAGCCATCACCTTCCACGGAGACAGCCAACATGCAGGTTCCCTTCACCGTCAACGGCCGCGCGGTCACGGTCGACGCACCCCCCAACACTTTTCTGGTGTTCGCGATTCGTGAGCATCTCCACCTTACCGGCACCCATGTCGGCTGCGACACCGCGCAGTGCGGCGCCTGCACCGTGCTGGTCAACGGTCGGGCGGTCAAGTCGTGCAACGTGCTGGTGGCTCAAGTCGCCGGCGCCGACATCACCACGATTGAAGGTATTGCCGAAGCCGACGGCACCATGCACCCGATGCAGGCGGCCTTCAAGGAGTGTCACGGCCTGCAGTGCGGTTTTTGCACGCCCGGCATGGTCATGAGCGCCATCGACCTGTGCACCTACCACCCGAAGTCGAGCGAGACAGAAATCCGCTCGCTGCTCGACGGCAACATGTGCCGCTGTACCGGCTACCAGAACATCGTGAAGGCCGTGCAGATGGGCGGCGAAGCGATGCTCGCCGGTCCGGTCAAAGCCACTGCCACGGCATAAGGGGATCACCATGGGCGCACCCGACTTTGCCAACCTGCCGCACATCGGCGAATCGCTTCGCCGGAAAGAGGACTACCGTTTTCTGACCGGTGCCGGTAACTACACCGACGACATCAACCTGGCGAACCAGACGCACTGCATCTTTGTGCGCTCGCCGCACGCACACGCGACCATCAAGTCGATCGACATTGCCGAGGCCATGAAGATGCCCGGCGTGGTCGGCATCTTCAGCGGCAAGGACATCGAGGGAAAAATGGGCGGGCTGCCCTGCGGCTGGCTCATCAACAACCCCGACGGCACGCCGATGAAGGAGCCGATGCACCCGATCCTGGCGATCAAGAAGGTGCGCTATGTCGGCGATCACGTCGCCATGGTGGTGGCTGAAACGGTCGAGCAGGCGAAGAACGCGGCCGAAGCGGTGGTGGTCGACTACGACGTGCACCAAGCTCTTGTGAGCGTCGCCGATGCAGCCAAGAAGGCAAGCGGTGTCGTCATCCATGACGAAGCACCCGACAACCAGTGCTACAAGTGGACCATCGGGGACAAGGCGGCAGTCGATGCGGCGTTTGTCAATGCAGCGCATGTGACCAAACTCGATCTGGTCAACAACCGGCTCATCCCGAACCCGATGGAAGCACGCGTGGCCATCGGCAGCTACAGCCGGGCCACCGAGGACTACGTGCTCTACGTGTCCAATCAGAACCCACACGTCGAGCGGCTGTTGATGACGGCCTTCGTGCTCGGCCTGCCGGAGCACAAGGTGCGCGTCATCGCACCCGATGTCGGCGGTGGCTTCGGCTCCAAGATCTATTTGTACGCCGAAGACGTGTGCCTGACCTGGGCGGCCAAGCAACTGAACCGCAGCATCAAGTGGACGGGCGACCGGTCGGAGTGCTTCCTTTCAGATGCGCATGGCCGCGACCACGTGAGCCATGCGGAAATGGCAATGGACAAGGACGGCAAGTTCCTGGCGATGCGGGTGCACACCGACTGCAACCTCGGTGCCTATCTGTCGACGTTCTCGACCGCCGTGCCGACCATCCTGTACGCGACACTGCTGGCGGGGCAATACACCACGCCGCAGATCTATGTCGAAGTGGACTCCTGGTTTACCAACACGGCACCAGTCGATGCCTACCGCGGGGCGGGTCGGCCCGAGGCGACCTACCTGGTCGAGCGTCTGGTGACGCGCTGCGCCTGGGAAATGAAGCTGAGCCAAAGCGATATACGGGCGCGCAATTTCATCACTGCCTTTCCGTACCAGACGCCGGTCGCGTTGCAGTACGACACCGGCGACTTCCACACCCTGCTGAACAAGGCCAACGAGCTGGCCGACGTCGCCGGCTTTGCTGCGCGACGCACCGCCAGCGAAGCGCAGGGCAAGCTGCGTGGCATGGGCTACTCGAGCTACATCGAAGCCTGCGGTATCGCACCCTCGAACATCGCCGGCGCCCTCGGCGCGCGCGCGGGCCTGTTCGAATGCGGCGAGATCCGGGTGCATCCGACAGGCAGCGTCACGGTGTTCACCGGCTCGCACAGCCATGGGCAGGGTCACGAAACGACCTTCGCCCAGGTCGTGGCGGCACGCCTGGGTATCCCGGTCGAAAATGTCGACGTGGTGCACGGCGATACCGGCCGCGTACCGTTCGGCATGGGCACTTATGGCTCGCGTTCGATCTCGGTCGGCGGCGCAGCCATCATGAAGGCGCTCGACAAGATCGAGACCAAGGCCAAGAAGATCGCTGCGCATTTGATGGAGGCCAGTGACGCCGACATCGAGTTCGCCAACGGCGAGTTCACCGTCAAGGGCACCGACAAGAAAATCCCGTTCGGGCAGGTGGCGCTGACGGCCTACGTGCCGCACAACTACCCGCTCGACAAGCTGGAGCCCGGGCTGGACGAAACCGCGTTTTACGATCCGACCAATTTCACTTTTCCGGCCGGTACCTACATCTGCGAAGTCGAAATCGACAAGCAGACTGGCGAGGTCAAGGTCGATCGCTTTACCGCGGTGGACGACTTCGGCACCATCATCAATCCGATGATCGTCGAGGGTCAGGTGCATGGTGGACTGGTGCAGGGCATCGGCCAGGCGCTGATGGAAAACTGCGTGTACGACAACGAGACCGGCCAGCTGCTCACCGGCAGTTTCATGGACTACGCGATGCCACGCGCCGAAGACTTTCCGCAGTTCACGCTGGCGACCCACTCCACGCCGTGCACGCACAACCCGCTGGGCACCAAGGGCTGCGGCGAAGCCGGTGCCATCGGTTCGCCGCCGGCCGTCATCAATGCCGTGCTCGATGCGCTGGCGCCGCTCGGCGTGATCGACTTCGACATGCCCGCATCGCCGCATCGCGTGTGGGAAGCCATGCAAAAAGGTAGCACCACGCCTACGCAACAACCGCAAACACCGTCGCTGGCTGGCAGCACCCAGGGCCGTCCGGTCGTCTGACCGCGGTCGTCATTCAAGGAAGAACACCATGTATCCATTCACCCTCGAAAAGCCGACCACCTTGGCGGATGCCGCCAGGCTCTCCAGTGCAGGCGCCAAGCCGTTGGCCGGCGGACAAACCTTGCTGGCGTCCATGAAGCTGCGGCTTTCGGCGCCCGAACAGCTGGCCGATCTGAGCGGTATCAAAGAGCTGACCGGTATCAAGAAAGACGGCGCCACCCTCACCATCGGTGCGATGTCGCGGCACCTCGATGTCGCCAATAACGCCGACGTCAAGGCGGCCTATCCAGCGCTTGCCGATCTTGCGTCGCGCATCGGCGACCGGCAGGTGCGTGCCATGGGCACTATCGGCGGATCGGTCGCCAACAACGATCCGGCGGCGTGCTACCCCAGCGTCGTCCTGGCCTCGGGCGCGACCATCGTCACCGACAAGCGCGAAATCGCCGCCGATGATTTCTTTCTGGGCATGTTCACTACAGCGCTTGAAGAAGGCGAACTCATCACCGCCTTCAAATTCCCGGTGCCCAAGCGCGCCTGCTACGAAAAGCTGCGGCAAAAGGCTTCGCACTTTCCGCTGGTCGGCGTCTTCGTCGCGCAGTACGACGGCGGTGTGAGGGTGGCGATCACCGGCGCAGCCAATGGTGTGTTCCGGCACAAAGGCCTGGAAGACGCGCTCAACAAGAGCTTCACAGCCGAAGCCGCAGCCGGCGTGAAGATCGACTCCACCGATCTCAACAGCGACCTGCACGCCACCGCGCCGTACCGTGCCAACCTGATCAGCGTGCTGACGCAGCGGGCCGTGACCAAAGCGCTCGGCTAAGCGCTTCGGGATGACGTTTCCCACCATCGACGCGGTCGTCGAAGGCCTGCGTCTCGCGGGCTACTACGCCGACCGCCGGCTGGCGACGGCGGTGTTCCTCGCGCTCAAATTACAGCGGCCCTTGCTGCTCGAAGGCGAGCCCGGCGTCGGCAAGACCGAACTTGCCAAGGCGCTGTCCAAGGCGCTGCAGCGCCAGTTACTGCGCCTGCAATGCTATGACGGGCTCGAGCAGCGCGAGGCGCTCTACGAATGGAACTACGCCGCGCAGCTGCTGCACATGCGCGCGGCTGAGGCCAGCGGTGCAGCGCGCGACGTCGAGGCCGAGGTGTACCAGCCTCACTACCTCATCCGCCGTCCGCTGCTGCAGGCACTGCAAACGCCCGCGCCCGGCGCGGTGCTGCTGATCGACGAGGTCGACCGCGCGGACGAACCGTTCGAAGCCTTCCTGCTCGAGTACCTCGGCGAATACCAGGTCAGCATTCCGGAGCTGGGCACCATCCGGGCCGTAGTGCCGCCCATCACCCTGCTCACCAGCAATCGGACGCGCGAGCTCAATGACGCGGTCAAGCGGCGCTGCCTCTATCACTGGCTCGACTATCCCGATCGCGACCGTGAACTGGCGATCGTGCGCAGCCAGGTTCCCGAGGCGGGCCAAGCGCTGTCGGCGCAGGTCGCAGCCTTCATGGGAAAACTGCGCAGCGCACCGTTCGTCAATGCTTTCCAGCGGGCCCCTGGCATCGCCGAAAGCGTGGAGTGGGCACGGGCGCTGATCGCCCTCGACACAATCGAACTCGACCCGGAAGTGGTGATCGACACCGCCGGGATCCTGTTCAAGCAACGCGATGACGTGGCGGCCCTCACGCACACCCTGGCAACCGAACTGCTGCTCCCGGAAAAAGAGCCGGCGTCATGATTCCGGGCGGTCGTGCGGGTACGGCGGGCACTGCAGGCACGGAGAGCACGAGCCGCCGGATTCCGCAGCTCGGCGATGCGCGCAGCGGCAAGCTCGCCGGCAACATTGTCGCTTTCGGGCGTGCCTTGCGCCGCGCTGGCGTGCGAACCGACGCCATGCGCATCGGCCTGGCGACTGAAGCGGTCGGGCTGGTCGGCGTCGACGAGCGGGCCGATGTGTGTGCTGCCATGGAAGCTGTCATGGTCAGTCGCGAGCAAGACCGCATGGTGTTTCGCGAGCTGTTCGATGCCTGGTTTCGCGATCCTGAGCTGGCCAACAAGCTGCTGGCGCAGATGTTGCCGAGCGCCGAGGGCAAAGCCGAACCTTCGAAGCGGCGCCCTCGCGTTCGCGAGGCGCTGACGGCGCCGCGCGAACCCAGCAAGGCCGCGCAAACCGAACGCGAAGTCGACTTCGACGCGGCCATGACCGCCAGCGACCGCGACCTGCTCAAGCACGCCGACTTCAATGCGCTCGGCGCTTCCGAATACCGACTGGTCGAGCGGCTTGCGCGCGACATCTCTCTTCCTGTGCCTACGGTACGTTCGCGGCGGCTGCGCGTGGCAAGCGGTGCTGCCCAGCACGCACGCATGCACTGGCCCGGCGTGCTTCAGGAGGCTGCGCGCACAGGCGGCGAAATGCTGCGGCTTCCGCGCATGGCACGCCGCGAACAGCCGCTGCCGTTGCTCGTGCTGGTCGACGTGTCGGGCTCGATGGAGCGCTATGCGCGTCTGTTGCTCGCCTTTTTGCATGCGTCGACGCGACGTGCCGGCCGGCGCGACGTCTTCGCCTTCGGCACGCACCTGACCGATCTCACGCCCGCCTTTCGGCTGGCCGATACCGACGAGATGCTGGGCGCTGCGAGCCTGGCGATCGACGACTTCGCGGGCGGCACGCGGCTCGGCGATTCCTTCGCCACCCTGCGCCGGCTGCATGCGCGCCGGCTGACGGGCCGCCGCACGCTGGTGCTGGTCATCAGCGACGGGCTCGACACCGGCGAACCTCATGTGCTCGAAGACGAATTGCTCTGGCTCAGGCGACACTCACGGCGCCTCCTGTGGCTCAACCCCTTGCTGCGCTTCGACGGGTACGCTCCGCTGGCGCGCGGGGCCACGGTGCTGCACCGCCATGCGGATGCGATGCTGGCAGTCCACAATCTCGGCGCACTGGAGGAACTGGCCGCCAGTCTCGCCACACTGATGCGTTCGGGCCGTTAGCGCCCGACTGCGAACAACGAAAGGGAATCACATGGAAATGCTCGGCAACCGACACCTCGGCATCACGCAGCAACAGGCCTGGGAAGCGCTCAACGACCCGGAGACGCTGAAGAAGTGCATCCCCGGCTGCGACAAGTTCGAGCTGACCGGCTACAACACCTACAGCGTGGCATTGGCCCTCAAGATTGGCCCGGTTTCGGCCAAGTTTCAGGGCAAGGTCATGCTGTCGGACATCGTTGCACCGGACGGCTACAAGCTGACCTTCGAGGGGCAGGGCGGCGTGGCCGGCTTTGCCAAGGGCGCGTCGAGTGTCACGCTTCGGCCTTTGCCCAGCACCGACGGGGCAGACACCGAGGGTGCCGGGGTCGTCGAAGCGCAGCCCGGCTGTGAACTGGCGTACACCGTACAAGCCACGGTCGGCGGCAAGATCGCGCAGCTCGGTCAGCGCCTCATCGACGGCGCGGCCAAATCCACGGCCGACGATTTCTTCAAGCGTTTCGAAGCCGAGATGCAGAGCCGCTACGGGCCGCCGCCCGCCGCACAGACCGAAGACGGCGGCGCCACCCCGTCCGCCGAAAAGACGGGCGCGATGGCCGGTTTCATGAAGAAGATCGGGCTCGGAAAGAAGGCCGACAAGGACGCCGCGGCTGCTGCCGACGATGCTCCGAAGGTTGCCCAGGAAGGCGCGCCCGACAGCGCGCCCTGATCACGCGTCCACACGGGTCCCGGATGGAAAACCTCGACGTCATGGTGCTGCGCACGCTACTCGACTGGCGCCGCGCCGGCAAACGCGCGCTGCTCACGACCGTCGTGCGCACCTGGGGCTCGTCGCCCCGGCCGGTCGGCTCGATCATGGCGCTGGCGGACGACGGTGCGGTGGTCGGATCGGTCTCGGGCGGCTGCATCGAAGACGACCTGATCGCGCGCTACAGCCGATCGCATGGCGCGGCCCAAGAGATCCCCAGCGGCGCGCCCTCGCTCGTCAAATACGGCATCACGGCCGACGAGGCGCATCGCTTCGGCTTGCCGTGCGGCGGCACGCTCGAGCTTCTGCTCGAGTACGACCCCGATGTTGCATCGCTGGAAACGCTCGTCGCTGCGCTCGAATCGGGCAAGCTGATGCAGCGCACCGTGTCGCTCGCAGACGGCGCTGTGCGGCTGGCCGAAGCCACGTCGCCCGACGCACTCATGGTCGACGACAAGACGCTGGTCAATACCTTCGGCCCCGAGTACCGGATGCTGTTGATCGGCGCCGGCCAGCTGGCCGAATACCTCGCCACCATGGCGAAATTCAGCGGCTTCGCAGTCACGCTGTGCGATCCGCGGATCGAATACCGGTCGTCGTGGTCGGTGCCTGGCGTCGCCATCACGACCGAGATGCCCGACGACGCGGTGACCGCCTTCAAGCCCGACCGTCGCAGCTGTGTGGTCGCGCTCACGCACGACCCCAAGCTCGATGATCTGGCTTTGCTCGAAGCACTGGAAAGCGATGCTTTCTACGTCGGGGCCATCGGCTCGCGCCGCAACGCCGAGGCGCGGCGCAGCCGCATGATCGAGCACTTCGAGCAGACGGCCGAATCGCTGGCGCGCCTGCGCGGCCCGATCGGCATCTACATCGGCAGCAAGACGCCGCCGGAGATTGCGGTAAGCGTCATGGGCGAAATCCTCGCGGTCAAGAACGCGGTCACTCTGCCGCGTGAGACCGACGTGGCGCTGGCGAAGGCGCTGCACGGCGATTGAGCGCGGCGACTGAACGCTGCCGGTGCGGAAGGCGCGCAGTGCGTGAGCCGGCAGCCGGTTCACGCCGCCGGGCGATACTTCGCCCATGGCCATGGACGACACCGATCGCAAACTGATTTCACTGTTGCGCAAGGATGCGCGCATGACTGCCGCGGCGCTGGCTGCGAAGCTTGGCGTCTCGCGCGGCACCATTGCTAACCGCTTGCGCAAGCTCGAAGACGAGCAAGTGATCGTCGGCTATTCAGTGCGCCTCAGGCCCGACGCCGAGCCCGCCACCATCAAGGCCTGGATGAGCGTGGTGGTCGAAGGTAACCAGACCCGCGCCGTCATCGCCGCGCTGCTCGGAGAGCCCGCCGTCGAGGCGCTGCACGACACCAACGGGCGCTGGGATCTGCTGGCCGAGTTGCGCGCCGAGAGCATGGCCGAGCTGTCGAATGTGCTGGAACGGGTGCGGCTGATCAAGGGGATCCGCAACACCGAGACGAGCATCCTTCTGGCGACCTACCGCTGAGGCCGAGCAGCAGAGCGCGGCCCAGCAGGGCTGGACCGGCTGCAGGTTGAGGTGGCCTACGGTGCGTCTACTCGATCGTCGCGCCAGATGCTTCGACGATGCCCTTCCACTTAACGTAGTCCTCATTCACCATCTTCGAAATTTGCTGCGACGACATCGGCATCGGCTCGGCGCCTTGCCCCTGCAGAACAGCCTTCATTTCGGGCGTGGCGAGCAGTTCGTCGACCCTGCGGTTGATCAGGTCGACCACGCTTTGCGGCGTGCGCGGTGATGGCACCTTCTTTCGCAACGCTCTTCGTTGTAGGGCCAGGCGTACCCGGCCGTAGGACCGAGGCGGCTTTGCACCGCACTTCCCGCAGATGTGAACTTTGCACTCCCCGCGAATGTCGTCCGCCGTGCCCAATGGCTTCAAACCAACTGGAGCTTGAACATGAGCAAGACGCTCGATCTGATTGTTGAAGAGACGATTCCCGGACATTTTTTCTGGACGCTGGTGCGGCGCGCACCGGCCAAAGAGACTCCCTTTGTCGTCGACTTTGCCATGGGCCCGTTGCCCAGCAAGAAGGCCGCCATCGCTGCCGGCAATGCCGCGATGCAAAGAGCCAGCGCGGCTAGCGGAGCCGGTCAGTCCGCATGGAGCGGAAACTACGCGGAGACTGTTCCCGCTAATCTTTAGATGCTGCCTTTGGATTCGCGAGAGCTTTTGCGCGCAGGCTTCTTCTGAACCGCGTCGCGCTGCGCACTCGCACTCGCACTCGACACCGCAGCAACGGCATTCGCATCGTCGAGCCACAACAACGCGTCGACATGCGACATGAAGTGGCTGAGGTAGCCCGGCGAAAGATCGCGCATCGACTTGAGTGCCTGGTGCACCAGATGGTGCGAGTTGAGGGGACCTGGATTGTCCGGCACCGTCGCGTGAGATTGGGACAAATGGCGCTCGGCGCTGAGCTTCGACCATGTGCTTCTGAAGTACTTGAGCGCGCGCGTCATCGAGCCCTCGATGGCGCCATCGTCACCGTTCGCCCTCGGTGCGAGTTGACCGGCTAGTTCTGCAAGCGCGCTGCGAACCGCGGAACCTGTACCCGGGGCTCCCGGCAGGCCGGGCAGTTCGCCTGCAACATCGCTTTTTGCCTGCTCCGCATCTCTGGCAAGTCTCGCTCTTTCGACGTCCTCGCAGTAAGCAGACAACAGTTGCGCCAGCCTGTCGTCGAGGATGCGGCGCGCTGCCCCTTGCTGCAGCAAAGCTCGCCGCGCAAGTACCTCTATGAAGCCGAAGCGCACGGGGTCAATACGGTGATCGCCACGGGCGCGCAACGCGTTGAGCGTGGCGCCGTGGTCCACGCCGGCATCGCTCGCGACGACGCCCTTACTCACGGACCTTTGCAGTGCCAGTGGCTGCATTGTTGGCACCAGAAGGCCGCGGCGTCGGCGCCATCTCGACGCGCCGATTTTTTGAGCGTCCATCCGCATCGGCGTTCGATGCCACGGCCTGCTCGGCGCCGAAAGCCGCGGCAAAGACCGACGCTGCCGGAAGACCTTCTTCGATCAGCGTCCGCGTCACCGTCAATGCCCGTTGCGCCGACAGCTCCCAGTTGTCCGCGAACTGTCGATTGCCGCCGCGCACCTGCCGGTCGTCGGTGAAGCCGCTCACCATCAGGATCTCGTCGCGTGACTGCAGGTAGGCCGCCAGCGGTGTGGTCAGGCTCTTCAACAGTTGCCGGCCCTCGGGTTGCAGCTCAGCCGAGTTGAGCGCGAACAGCACACTGCCGCTGATGCCGATGCGCCCGTTGTTGAGCGTCACGCGGCCCGCAGCCAAGGGCCCGGCCAGCGCCTTTTCCAAGGTCTCGCGGCGCTGTGACTCGGCTTGCCGCTGCTTGACCTCGGCTTCGAGCTTGGTCGCGAGTTCCAGTTGCATGCCGAGCACGCACACCAGGATGAGCACGAAGGCGCCGAGCAGTCCCGACATCAGGTCGCCGAAGACAGCCCAGATCGGCACGCTCGATTCGAGCCCGCCGTCGCTGTCTTCGGAAAGTTCGTTCATCACGCTTCGCTGCCCACGAGCGAGCGCTGATCTGCGAGCCGCTGCAGGTCTTCGACGATCTGCCTTTGCGACAGCATGCTGAGGTCGATGACCTCCCTGGCCTGCGCCACGTAGTAGGCAAGTTGTTCATCGCTGCGCACCATCGATTTGCCGAGCGCGCCTTCGATGCGTTGCAGTTGGGCACCCAGCTTGTCGTTCGACTGGCTGAAGAGCTGCACAGCGTGACCGAAGGCTTCGCCCAGGCTCGCCACTTCGACCGCGCTGCCGGTGAGTTGCGCGCTGACGCCCGCCATCTTTTCGGATTCGGCGTCGACCTTGGCGGTGAACTGCGTGCCGGCGCGTGCCAGCAAATCCGCCGATGTCGCAACCAGCGCATCGATGGCCGCGCGCTGTTCGGTGGAGGCGTGGTTGACGCTGTCGAGCACGGTCGAGAGTGTGCCGAGGATGCGGGCGCGCTCTTCGAGCAGCGCGTTGTCGCCGACCATGCTGTCCGACAGCTTCTGCCTGAGTTCGGCAATGACCTCGGCCGCCGCACGGGGCGCTTCCGAAGCCGTCTGTACCAGCTGTGCGACCTCGGCGATGGTGTTCTTCGCGTGTGCCTCGGTCTGGGCCGATAGGTCGCTCGCGGTGCGCTCCAGCGTCTTCACGATCTCTTGCTGCAAGCTGGCGGCCTGCGTGCCGGTCTGCTGCCATTCGTGCTGCAGCGACCCGGCGATCGAGCCCAGTGCTTCGGTCCACGACGCCAGACGTTGCTGGTCTTGCGATGCGATCTTGTTCTGCAAATCTCCATGCGCTTCGCCCAATGAATGCACGAGCGATGTCGCGCGTTGCTCGAAGGTTTCTGCGAACCGATCGAGCGAGGTGCCCAGGTCTTCGGCCAACGATTCGCTGGTACGGCGATGCTCAGCGAGCGCAGCGCTCCAATGCGCTCCCAGGCTTGCGGTGCTGGCCTCGAAGCGGGTCGACAGCCCATCGAGTTGCTGCTGCGCTGCCTGCGCGACGTGGGTGTGCAGAGCGGCCGTCTCTTTGGCGATGCTGGCCATCGTGGCCTCGACCACAGGTTGAATCGTCGCGCCGGCGATGCGGGCGCTTTCGGTCAGGCTTTCTTTCAGCGATTCGCCGACGGCCGACGCCAAGCTCGCGTAAGCGGACTCGGCCTGCCCATGAAAACTGTCTTGCCCAGCGACGAGCTTCTCGTTCAGCGCCTGACTCTGCTTTTCCATCGCGGCCATCATGGATTGCAGACGGTCGGCCAGTTCAGGCATGACCTCGGCCTGGCGTTGAAGCAGCTTGAACGATTCTTCGCGCCGGTGCGCACTCGAAAAGACACGCAAGGTCGTCGCGATCTTGGTGTCGAGCAACTGCGCAACCTGCAGCCGGTCGCGTCGGCACAGAGCGGAAACCAGGCCCAGCATGGCCGATGCCGCGACACCCGCGAGCGATGTTCCGAAAGCCAGGCCCAGTCCCTTGACCGGCGCAGCCAGCGACGAGCGGATCGACAGCAGGTCCGATGCGCTTTCGAGCGCGGTGCCGGTGCCGTTCAGCGTGACGACCATGCCCAGGAAAGTACCGAGCATGCCGAGCAGCACCAGCAGGCCTGCGAGGTACGGCGTCAGCGTCGGGCCAGGCAGGCCAACGCGCTCGCCTTCGATGCGCAGACGCACCGAGTTCTGCAACGAAGCGGGAAGCTGGCCGAGCCATGCGGCAAGGCCAGCCGGCGCTTCGGATGTGCCCGTCACCGCGCGTGCCAGCGTGGACGTCGCCTGATCGAAGCGGTACAGCTCCAGCCCGCCCATCACATAAAACCCGCCGATGATCAGCGTCATCACCAGCGCCAGCGGGCTCACGCCGATGTAGCCGATGCCGACCCAGCAGATGGCTGCCAAGCCGAGGAAAAACGCTGTGAAGTGAAGTGATCTGCTCATGGCATCCCGTTATGTCTCTCGAAGGGCTTCGAGCAGCCCTTCGACTGGTTGCAATCGAATCTCCAGCTCGGCGAGCAACACGCTTTGCATGTCCTTGACGAATGCGTCTCGCCACGCTTCAGGCTCGCCATGCGCCAGGCGCTTGAAATACTTCTCGAGCAAGCCCGGCACCGTCGCCAGCAAACGTTGCTCGTGCACGGCCAGCGCCCGCTCCATCACCGCATCCAGCGCGGCGAGCTGCACCATGGCCGGTGATTTGCTCGCCAACGCCACGCGCACACGCCTGCGCAGGCCGGCGATATTCGTCTCCATAGCCTGTTGTCGGGCAATGTAGCGCCTGCGATAAGGCGCGAAGTCGGTGGTCGTGCCCATTGCCGCGTTGCGGGAAGGCGCGAGGTCTCCGTTGATCGCGGTGACCAGCACGGCCCGCACGCGTACGCATTCGGCTTCTTCGGTGCTCGATGCCGCGAGGGGATTGCGCAGGCGCAACGGTGCATTCGACACCTCGCCGTTCAACACCGAAGAGAGCGTGATCGCGTCGGTCCAGCCGAGCCACTGACTCAATCGGTCTGCGAAAGACCGTTTGGAGTCGGCGACGTCGATGTCCGTCAGTCGGGCGAGGAGGCGAACGAGTGTCGACCCGCTGAAGCCTGCACGCCGGGGCACTTGCACCATACCGTCCAGAGCGAAAAACCACGCAGTCTACACGGGGCAAACACGGGGAAAGGCGACGGAAAAGGTGTAGGGAAACCGGGGCCTTAGGCCGTCGGCACCGTGCCTTCGCCGATCAATGGTTATCGCGCGGCACTCCGAAGGTCGCATGGATCTTCTGGTACTTCACGGCCGGCTTCAGCACCATGCCTTCGGACAGCTCGCCGACGATGTTGCGTTGGATCTCCTGCCAAGGCGTCTGGCTCGCCGGGTACTTGTAGCCGCCGGCCGCTTCGAGCGCGGCGCGGCGCCTGGCGATTTCTTCGTCGCTCACCAGCATGTTCGCGGTGCGCTTTTTGAGGTCGATGCGCACGCGGTCGCCGGTCTTCAGCAATGCCAGGTTGCCTCCGGTCGCAGCTTCGGGCGAGGCGTTGAGGATCGACGGTGAACCGGACGTGCCCGACTGCCGGCCATCGCCGATACAGGCCAGCGCGGTCACGCCCTTCTTCAGCAGGTAGTCGGGTGCGCGCATGTTGACGACCTCGGCCGCGCCGGGGTAGCCGACCGGGCCGACACCGCGCATGAACAACACGGTGTGCTCGTTCAGCTTCATCTTCGGATCGTCGATGCGGTGGTGGTAGTCCTCCGGGCCATCGAACACCGCAGCCAGCCCTTCGAACGCCATCGGGTCAGCGGCGTTTTCAAGGTAGCGCGTGCGGAATTCCGGTGTGATCACGCTGGTCTTCATGATGGCCGAGTCGAACAGGTTGCCCCTGAAATGCAGGAAACCAGCGTCCTTTTTCATGGGCTTGGCATACGGGAAGATCACGTCGCGGTCGTCGGTGAAACGGCCTTCGCAGTTCTCGACGAGGGTCTTGCCGTTGGCCGTCATCGCGGGCTTGATCTTGCCCTTGGCGATGAGCTCGGCCACCACGGCAGGCACGCCGCCAGCGCGGTAATAGTCTTCGCCCAGGTATTCGCCGGCTGGCTGCAGGTTGACCAGCAGCGGCACCTTGTAGCCGATCTTTTCCCAGTCGTCGTTGTCCAGCTTCACGCCGATGTGCTTGGCGATGGCGTTGAGGTGAATCGGCGCGTTGGTCGATCCGCCGATGGCCGAGTTGACGACGATGGCGTTTTCGAAGGCTTCGCGCGTCAGGATGTCCGATGGCTTCAGGTCCTCGCGCACCATTTCGACGATGCGCTTGCCGGTCAGGTAGGCCATCTCCTGCCGGTCGCGGTAGGGCGCCGGAATCGCCGCGCTGCCGGGCAAGGTCATGCCCAGTGCCTCGGCCAGCGAGTTCATCGTCGATGCCGTGCCCATCGTGTTGCAGTGACCAGTCGATGGGGCCGACGACGCGACGAGCTTCAGGAACTCCTGGTAGCCGATCTCACCGGCGGCCATCAGCTCCCGCGCTTTCCAGACGATGGTGCCGGAGCCGGTGCGCTCGCCCTTGTACCAGCCGTTCAGCATCGGGCCGGAATTGAGTGCGATAGCCGGAATGTCGACTGTGGCGGCAGCCATCAGCTGCGCCGGTGTCGTCTTGTCGCAGCCGGTGGTAAGTACGCAACCATCGATAGGGTAGCCGTAGAGCACCTCGATGAGCGAGAGGTATTGCAGGTTGCGGTCGAGCGATGCGGTCGGGCGCTTGCAGGTCTCCTGGATCGGATGGATCGGAAACTCGAACGCGATGCCGCCCGCGTCGCGGATGCCTTCGCGCACGCGCTCGGCCAGCACGATGTGGTGGCGGTTGCACGGCGCGATGTCAGAGCCGGTCTGGGCGATGCCGATGATCGGCCGGCCCGACTGCAACTCGTCGAAGCTCAGGCCGAAGTTCATCGTGCGCTCGATGTAGAGCGCCGTCATGTCGGCGTTGTCGGGGTTGTCGAACCACGACTGCGAGCGCAGGCGCTGCGGGCTGGTGCGCGGCTTCTTGGGCGTGCTCTTGGGGTTGCTCTTTGGGTCGCTTTTGGGCGTAGAGGCTTTCGTCATCGTTTCATCCCCTTGAGGGTTTCTTGTGCGGTCGGCAAGGCGGAGCAGTCATCGATGTACTGCTGAATCATTTCGGCAAAACTTTCGTGCGGCAGCAAGCCGAGGCCGGCAGCGCGCGCAGCGGTTGCGCCGCTCGGCCAGTTGGCCACGATGCCGGCAACGCGCTCGTCGCGCTCGAAGCGCACCAGCGCGCGCACCGACTTGCCGGCCACCTGTTCGAGCGCTTCGAGCATGTCGCTCACGCGCACGTTGAGCGCGGGCAAATTGAGTGCGAGCCGGCCGCAGAAAGCTTCGCGCGAGGCTTCGTACACGGCGATCAGCCCGTCGACCGTGCGCGACGGCGACGACATCGGATGCGACACGTCGGGCGACACCGGACAGATCGACTCGACGCCCGCCAGCGGCTCGCGAATGATGCCGCTGAAGAAAGACGATGCCGCCCCGTTCGGCTTGCCAGGGCGTACCGTAACCGTCATCAGGCGCGCCGCGCGGCCGTCGATGTAGCCCTTGCGCGTGTAGTCGGCGATGAGGTGCTCGCAGATCAGCTTTTGCACGCCGTAGGACGTTTGCGGCGCTGGCAGCGTGTCGTCGGCGACCACCTTGGGAAAGGTGATCGCCGGGTCGGGTCCGAACACCGCGACCGAACTGGAGAACACCACGCGCGCCATCTTGCCGCCGTCGTTCACATTGGCGCGCAAGGCATCGAGCAAGGCGCGCGTGCTGTCGAGGTTGGAGCGCAGGCCGAGGTCGAAATCGGCCTCGCATTCGCCGGACACGGCCGAGGCCAGATGAAACACGCCGTCGAAGGGCTCGGTACGCAGCGCATCGGTTTGCGTCAGCAGCGGGCCGGTGCGCGCCTCGACCCGAGGATCGGCAAGCAGGTCGGCTGGCGGCGGTGCGATGTCGGTCAGCACGAGCTTGTCGATACTCTGTCCGGCCAAGGTGCCGCGTCGCAGCAGGGTGCGCGCAAGTCGCGCGCCGAGGAAGCCGCCGCCTCCGGTGATCAGCAATTTCATGGGGTCTCCTTTTGGATGGTTCGTCTCGTCTTGATTTGAAGTACTGGGGTCTGCCGTGTCGAGACACGCGCCGCGGCACGGCGGCGCTGTCCGGTGATGACGCCGCCTTCGACCAGCCGCTCTTCGCCGCGGATGATGTGTTGCGTCGCGTAGTGCCGCGCGGCGGTGGCGTCGCGACTGGCGATGGCCTCGACCAGTGCCCGATGCTCGTGCTGCACCGCCTGCATGAAGTCGATGCGCCGTGCCTCGTTGCCGCGCGTAATGCGCATGCCTTCGCGCAGGTACTGCTCCAGAAAGCCGAGCAGCAGGCGGAACTGCGGATTGCCGGTCGATTCGCCGATGACCCGATGGAACGCGAGGTCTTCGGCAACGCCGTCGTGGCCGGCCGCGACCGCCGTGTCGATCGCCTTGAGTGCACGACGCAAGGCCGCGATCTGGGGGCGCGTGGCGCGTTCGGCGGCCAGTGCAGCGATCTCGCCTTCGAGCACGCGACGGACCTCGACCACATGCACGACAGCCTGAACCGACTCGAGCACCGCCGGGTCGAACACCAGCGGCCGGTTGACCGGCGTTTGCGCCACGTACACGCCCGAGCCCTGCCGCGAAATGACCAGCGCCTTTGACTTGAGCTGGTGCACTGCCTCTCGTACGACGGTGCGCGAGACGCCGTGCGACTCGGCCAGTTGCTGCTCGGTCGGTAGGCGGTCACCGGGCTGCCACGCGCCCGACTCGATCTGCGAAATCAGGCGCAGCGCGAGCCTGTCCGACAGCCGGTCGGCCACCAGATGGAAGGGCTTTGAAGAGGGAGATGCCTGTGCGGCAGCAGCGGAATGAAGCACGGTTATCAGGTCATCATACAAATTTTCGGGGGTTTTCTCCTACCGGTTTGCCCTGATAGCGATAGATGGCTGCAATGTCGATACTCCGCTGGCTGTAATGCGGAGTCTCCGCATTCTTTAAGTCTGTTCGAGAATTTTTGAGGATTCCATCTGCATGGCCAGCGTCACGATCCAGGGTGTCAAGAAGAACTTCGGTGATGTCCCGATCCTGCACGGCGTCGACATCGACATCAAGGACGGTTCCTTTACCGTGCTGGTCGGCCCTTCGGGCTGCGGCAAGTCGACGTTGCTGCGCATGATCGCGGGGTTGGAGCAAATCAACGGCGGCGAAATTCGCATCGGCGAAAAGCGCGTCAACGACTTGCCACCAAAGGAGCGCGACATCGCGATGGTGTTCCAGAACTACGCGCTGTATCCGCACATGACGGTGCGCGACAACATGGCGTTCTCGCTCGCGCTGGCCAAGGCCGACAAGTCGATCATCGAGTCGAAGGTCAAGCGCGCGGCCGAAATTCTGGCGCTGATCCCGTTGCTCGATCGCTATCCGCGACAACTGTCTGGTGGTCAGCGGCAACGCGTGGCGATGGGTCGTGCCATCGTGCGCGACCCGCAGGTTTTCCTGTTCGACGAACCTCTATCCAACCTCGACGCCAAGCTGCGTGTCGCGATGCGCAGCGAGATCAAGGAGCTGCATCAGCGCCTGAAGACGACGTCGATCTATGTCACGCACGACCAGATCGAAGCGATGACGATGGGCGACAAGATCGTGGTGATGCGCGATGGCCGCATCGAGCAGACCGGCAGCCCGCTCGAGCTGTATGACCGGCCAGCGAATCAGTTCGTCGCCGGCTTCATCGGGTCGCCGTCGATGAACTTCCTGCCCGGCACGCTGCGCCGCAATTCCGGTGCAGCGCATGTCGAACTGCATGACGGCACGCGGCTCGATGCGCCGTTGCAGGCTGGTGGTGCCGATGGCCAACCTGTTGTCTACGGCACGCGGCCCGAGCACCTGTTGCTGGCCGACGCGGGCGGCATCCCTGCGAAGGTCGTGGTGTTGGAGCCCACCGGCATGGACACCTTCGTGTCGTGCCGGCATGAGGGCGCCGAGCTGTCGGCCGTGTTCCGCGAGCGCCACGACTTCGTGCCCGGCACCACGATCCATCTGCAGCCCGACCTGCAGCGCGCACACCTTTTCGATGCAGGCACCGGCGAACGGCTGGTGGCCTGAGTTATCTGTTGACCCCGTTCAAACCTAGGAGACATGAATGAGTGACTTCAACCGCCGCAAGTTTCTGGAAAGCTCTGCCGGCGTCGCCGCAGTAGCCACACTCGGCACCGGCACTGCGCTGTTCTCTTCGTCGGCGCAAGCGCAGACGATGACCTTTAAACCCGAAAAAGGCGCCAAGCTGCGCGTTTTGCGCTGGAGCCGTTTCGTGCAGGGCGACATCGACGCCTACATGGCGAACGTCAAGAAATTCACCGAAGTCACGGGTGTCGAGGTGCGCGTCGACAACGAGGGCTGGGAAGACGTGCGTCCCAAGGCGGCAGTGGCGGCCAACACCGGTGCCGGCCCCGACATCATTCTGTCGACCAACGACGATGCCAACCTGTACCCCGACAAGCTGCTCGACGTGACCGACCTGGCCGAATACCTCGGCAAGAAGTACGGCGGCTGGTATCCGGCCGGTGAGGCCTTCATGCGGCCCGACGGCAAGAAGTGGCTGGGCTTGCCGCTCGGCGCGTCGGGCTCGCTCATCGTGTATCGCGAGAGCATGGTCAAGGCAGCCGGGTTCGACACCTTCCCGAAGAACACCGACGACTTCCTGAAACTGTTGAAGGCGCTGAAAGAAAAGGGCACGCCCGGTGGCATGGCGCTCGGCAATGCGACCGGCGACAGCGTATGGACCAACTGGCTGGTCTGGGCATTCGGCGGCAAGTTGGTCGACAAGACCAACAAGGTCGTGATCGACAGCCCGGAGACCATCAAGGCACTGGAGTACAGCAAGGAGCTCTACGCCAACTTCATTCCTGGCACCTTGTCGTGGCTCGACCCGAACAACAACAAGGCTTTCCTCGATGGCCAGATCAGCGTGACCAACAACGGCATCTCGATCTACTACGCCGCCAAGAATTCGCCGGACCCCAAGGTCAAGGAGATGGCCGCCGACATCAACCACGCGGTGTTCCCGATCGGCCCGGTCGGCGTGCCGACCGAGTCGCACTTGTTCTTCAACCAGATGATCATGAAGTACACGAAATTTCCGCAGGCATCCAAGGAATTCCTGCGGTTCATGATGGAAAAAGAACAGTTCGATCCGTGGCTTCAAGGTGGCGGCGGGTACGTCGCACAGCCCTTGCGTGCTTACGAAGCGAACACGATCTGGAGCTCGGATCCGAAGAACACGCCGTACCGCGATTCGGTGAAGAACCTGCGTCCTGCGGGCTACGACGGCAAGCTGGGTTACGCCTCGGCTGGTGCGGCAGCGGACTTCATCATTCCGAACATGGTGGCTGAAGCCGCCAGCGGCGCCAAGACGCCGAAGGAAGCCGCCGAGCGCGCACAGAAGCGCGCCGAGCGTTACTACAAGCTTTAACTACAAGCTTTACCAGCTCAGAGAAGTCGCCAGATAAATGTCCACACCACGGGTCGTCACTTCATCGTCAGGGGCCAACGGCGGTCGGCTGCAGCCAGCCGCCGCGGCGCGCCCGATGCCTCTGCTCGCAAGGATGCAGAACAGTCGCAACGCGCTCGGCTTCATGTTCATGTTGCCGGCCGCGGTATTGCTGCTGCTGTTCTTGACGTACCCGCTGGGGCTGGGCACCTACCTGGGCTTCACCGATGCCAAGGTCGGCCGGCCCGGCCATTGGGTCGGGCTTGAAAACTACGAGTACCTGTGGGGCGACGCCGTGGTGCGGCTCGCACTTTTCAACACGCTCTTCTACACAGCCGTGGCGAGCGTGTTCAAGTTCATTCTGGGCTTGTGGCTTGCAATTCTTCTGAACAAGAACATCCGCTTCAAGACCTTTTTCCGCGCGGTGATCCTGCTGCCGTACATCGTGCCGACCGCGCTGTCGGCCATCGCGTTCTGGTGGATCTACGACTCGCAGTTTTCCATCATCAGTTGGGCTCTGGTGAAGATGGGGCTGATCGATACGTACATCGACTTTCTCGGTAGCCCGTGGAACGCGCGCATCGCGGTCATCATCGCCAACGTGTGGCGCGGCGTGCCTTTCGTGGCCATCACCTTGCTCGCCGGCCTGCAGACGATTTCGCCTTCGTACTATGAAGCGTCGGCCATCGACGGGGCGACGCCGTGGCAGCAGTTCCGCCACGTGACGATGCCGCTGCTGACGCCCATCATCGCGGTGGTCATGACTTTCTCGGTGCTGTTCACGTTCACCGACTTCCAGTTGATCTACGTCATCACCCGTGGCGGCCCGCTCAACGCGACCCACCTGATGGCGACCCTGTCGTTCCAGCGTGCCATCTCCGGCGGTGCGCTCGGTGAGGGCGCCGCCATTGCCATCGCAATGGTGCCGTTCCTGCTGGCCTGCGTGATGTTCAGTTTCTTCGGCCTCCAACGCCGTGCATGGCAACAAGGCGGAAGCGACAAATGAGCAATCCCAACAACCAGGTCGACACCGTCGGCATGAGTTTTCTGGACTCGTTGCCACGCAAGATGGTGACGGTGTATTTGCCGCTGCTGGTCTTTTTGATCGTGCTGCTGTTCCCGTTCTACTGGATGGCGATCACTTCGGTGAAGCCTGATGCGGAGCTGCTGTCGCGCGACGGCAATCCGTTCTGGGTGATCAAGCCGACCCTCGGGCACTTCTACAAGCTGCTGTTTGAAACCTCGTATCCGCAGTGGCTGTGGAACACGGTGCTGGTCTCCGTCGTGTCGACCTTCGTCTCGCTCGCAGCCTCGGTGTTCGCGGCTTACGCCATCGAACGGCTGCGCTTTACCGGCTCCAAGCAGGTCGGCCTGTCGATCTTCTTGGCGTACATGGTGCCGCCGTCGATCCTGTTCATTCCGTTGGCTAATGTGGTGTTCAACCTCGGCCTGTTCGACTCGCGCTGGGCGCTCATCCTTACGTACCCGACTTTCCTGATTCCCTTCTGCACCTGGCTGTTGATGGGTTACTTCAGGTCGATCCCGGCCGAGCTCGAAGAGTGCGCGCTGATCGATGGCGCTAATCGCTGGCAGATCCTGATCAAGATCGTGCTGCCGCTGGCTGTGCCGGGCTTGATCTCGGCCGGCATCTTTGCCTTCACGCTGTCGTGGAACGAGTTCATCTATGCGCTGACATTCATCTCGTCATCCGAGATGAAAACCTTGCCGGTCGGCGTGGTCACAGAGCTGGTGCAGGGCGACGTGTACCAGTGGGGCCCGCTCATGGCCGGTGCGCTGCTCGGCTCGCTGCCGGTGGCTTTTATCTACTCGTTCTTCGTCGAGTACTACGTGTCCGGGATGACGGGGTCGGTGAAGGAATAAGCAAGGAATAAGCGACTCGGAAGCGCCGCGGGCCCATCGGCCTGCGATCAGTACTTGATGGTGATACCGGCCTTCATGCCCTTGTTCTCTTTTCCGTTGGAGTTGACGCCCGCCGAGAAAGACGTGTTGCCACCGGTGCTGCCGCCTACCGAATAAGTTGGACGCGCAGTCGATGTGTCCATGCCGGTGTAGACACCGCTGCCGTCCTTCTGCTGAACGCCGACCGTGGCGCCTTTCGCGTCCATCGAGGTCTCTGTCGACGAAACATTGGGTGCGACGTAGACGCTGCCCTTGTCATCGGTCTGGATCGGAACTTTCGGTGCGTCTTGCGCGAGCGCGGAGGCGCAGCAGGCCATGCCAAGTAACGCCAACAGGCCATACAGCCCGAGCCGGGCAATGATCGATTTGCTCATAGGCGCCACCTTAATCGCGTTTCGACGCCGGCGGAACATCGCCCCCTTTTTGACGTTCTCTGAACAGGGCCGCCCGCATCAAAAATATCGTCGTCACCGGTGCTGTCAGCGCGACGAAAACTGCGATGAGAAGAGCGTGCAAGAACAGGTTGCCGCCCTGCACTGAGAAGTAGACGATCGTCGCGATCGTCATGCACCACACGCCCAGCGTGGCGCCGATGGTGGGCGCATGGATGCGCCGGAAAAAGGTCGGCAGGCGCACCAGCCCGAATGAGCCGATGGCGGCAAAGGCGGCGCCTACCACCA
Organism: Variovorax sp. GrIS 2.14; assembly: GCF_046115955.1. Classification (NCBI taxonomy): domain Bacteria; kingdom Pseudomonadati; phylum Pseudomonadota; class Betaproteobacteria; order Burkholderiales; family Comamonadaceae; genus Variovorax; species Variovorax sp. GrIS 2.14. The sequence continues at coordinate 70,396 of NZ_JBJXIA010000011.1, read as the reverse complement.
CGAACACCGCGGTGACGATCTCTGCCCAAAGCGGCAACGGGCCGCCGAGAAAAGCGTCGTTCATTCGATCACCTCGCCACGCAACAAAAACTTGGCCAACGCCGTCGAGCCGACGAAGCCGAACAGCGCGATCAGCAGCGCCGCCTCGAAGTACACATTGCTCGCGTACACGATGCCGAGCACCAGCATCATCAGCATGCCGTTGATGTAGAGACAGTCGAGCGCGGTGATGCGGTCCTGAGCGGTGGGGCCGATCGTCAGGCGGGCGAGCGCGCACAGCATCGCGACCGCCAGCAGCAGCAGTGCCAGCTTGAGCGCCCAGAGCAGCACCGGCGTCATGATTCGAAAATCTCCATGAGGGGGCGCTCGTACCTTTGCTGCACTTGCGCGATGAATGCGGCCTCGTCGTCGACATCGAACACGTGGATCAGCAGCACGGAGCTGTCGAACGACAGCTCGGCCCACGCAGTACCGGGCGTCAGGCACAGGATCATCGCCAGCACGGCCAGGCCGTTGGGGTCGCGCATCTGGAGCGGCACCTTGACGAATGCAGAGTGGATGTCTGCGGTGCGGCGCGTGAGCAGCATGCGAGCGACCGTCCATGCCGACACCGACAGGTCGACCATGACGCGCCCGACGAGCATCAGCGCGACGCCGGGCCGTTGCATGCGCACGGTGGCGGGGCGCAGGCTGCGCGTGAGCAGCGGCACCGCGATCGCCAGGATGGCGGCGAGCAACAGCGTCGAGTAATCCATCGACTGGTTGAGCAGCAGCCACACGATGAAGAGCGCGAGCGAGAGCGGCGGCGAGGGCAGCCAGCGCTTCATTGCACGACCTCACCAGAAACTGGGCCCGGCGCGGCGGCTGCACGTTTGGGTACTGGATTGGCAACCTGCCGCGCGTTCATCACCGCGTGCCGGTAGGCCGTGGCCGTGTGCAACCCATTGGCGGTTTCGATCGCGTGGTGCATGACCGGGTTTGCTGCAATCGTCCAGGCTGCGGCGGCGACCAGGAGCGCCGCGACGGGCAGCACTTCGAGCGCGGGCAACGAAGGCATGGTCGCGTGCACCTGCGTCCAGAAATGCCGGATGCCGGCGCGGCTCAACGCGAGCAACGTCAGGAAGCCCGAGGTGATCAGCAGCACCATGAAGGCGATGCCGGCCGGCGTCACCACGGGTGCATCGAGCAGTCCCGACAGCATCGCGAACTTGCCGACGAAGCCGGAGAGCGGTGGCAAGCCCGCCAGCAACAGCGTGCAGGCCATGAAGCTCAGGCCGAGGAACGCGATGCCGGCCGGAATGGCGCGGCCATAGAGCGCCTGCTGTTCGTCGTCGAGGTTGACGTCGGCGAGCGGCTTCAGATCTTCGGCCAAAAAGGGGGCATTGCCCGATTGCTCGTGCGGCGCGATGCTCACGCCGGCGTTGCGCCAGCGCTCGATCATGTCGATCAGCAGGAAGAACGCGCTGACCGCGAGGGTCGAACTCACCAGGTAGTAGAGCGCACCGGCCCACACGGCCGGGTCGCCCAGCCCGACCGCCGCGAGCAGCGTGCCGGCGGAGATGAGCACACTGTAGCCGGCGAGGTTCGACAGCCGCTGCGTGCCGACGATGCCGAGCGCGCCGATGCACAGCGTGACGAGCCCGACACCGATGAGCACGCCCTGGCCGAATTGCGCAGACAGGCCGGTGTCGGGCGCGAAGAGCGTGGTCCACAAACGCAGGATCGTGTAGATGCCGAGTTTGGTGAGCAACGCGAACACCGCACCGACCGGCGATACGGCGGCGCTGTACGCCGGCACCAGCCAGAAGTTGAGCGGCCACGCGCCCGCCTTCGCGAAGAAGGCCGTCGCCAAGATGGCGGCCGCCGCATGGACAAGGCCGCGGTCGGCCGGCGCGATCTGCGCGATACGCATGCCGAGGTCGGCCATGTTGAGCGTGCCTGTCGCGCCGTAGAGCATCGCTGCGCCGACGAGGAACAGCGACGACGCCGCGAGGTTTATCGCGATGTAATGCAGGCCTGCCTGCACCCGCAAACGGCCAGAGCCGTGCAGCAGCAAGCCGTAGGAAGCCGCCAGCATCACCTCGAAGAACACGAAGAGGTTGAACAGGTCGCCGGTGAGGAACGCGCCATTCAGGCCCATCAACTGCAGTTGCAGCAAGGGATGAAAGTGCACGCCGGCACGGTCCCATCGGGAGGTCGAATAAATCGATGCCGCGAAAGCGATCACGCCGGTGAGTGCCACCATCATGGTGGAGAGCCGGTCCGCCACCAGCACGATGCCGAAGGGCGCCTTCCAGTTACCGGGCAGGTAGACGCCGATGGAGCCCGGCCCGGTGCCGGTGTCAGGTGCGTTTACCCAGCGCAGCAACGCCAGCGCCGCCAGCAGGCCGACCAAGCCGGAGATCACGCTCACCGCGGACTTGAGCCGTCGCTGCTGTTCGCCCAGCAGCAGCATGAGCGCGGCGGTGAACATCGGCACCAGGATCGGCACAGCGACCAGGTGCGGCATGCTGAACTCGAGCAGCCGGTCGAGCATGTGGGTCAGCTCATTCACGCCGGACCTCTTCGCCGTCGACGTGGTCGGTGCTGGTCAGTCCGCGTGAGGCCAGCAGCACGACGAGGAACAACGCGGTCATCGCGAAGCCGATGACGATGGCGGTGAGCACCAGCGCCTGCGGCATCGGATCGGCGGTGTTGGCGAGCGTGGCCTTGAGCCCCTTCACCAGCACCGGTTCACTGTCGACCGCCAGCCGGCCGGTGCTGAACATGAACAAGTTGACGGCATACGACATCAGCGTGAGACCGACGATGACCTGGAACGTGCGCGGGCGCAGCAGCAGGTAGATGCCGGAGCCGGTGAGCACGCCGATCGCGATGGCGAGAACGAGTTCCATCAGGCAGCGGCCTCTGCGGGTGGGGCGGATAAGGCCGACGCTGTGGCCGCTTTGGCCTCGGCCTCGCGCTCGTCCTGCTCTTCGGCCCAGCGGTGGCTGCGCACCGATTGGTGCGCGAGCGCGGTGAGTATCAGCATGGTGGCGCCGAGCACCAGTGCGAACACGCCGATGTCGAAGAAGAGCGCGCTCGGCACGTGCACTTCGCCCAGCAGGGGCAGATGCAGGTGCGCGGTGTGCGTCGTCATGAACGGATAGCCAAGCACCACCGACCCACCGCCGGTCACCAGCGCCAGCAACAGGCCGATAGCGATCCAGCGCCGAGGATAGATGCGCAAGTGCTCCTCGACCCATTCGGTCCCCGACACGATGAACTGCAGCAGCAGCGCGACCGACATCACCAGCCCGGCGACAAAGCCGCCGCCCGGCGCGTTGTGACCACGCATGAAGAAGTAAATGGACACCAGCACCGCCAGCGGCAGCAGCAGGCGCACCAGCACGGCCGGCACCATCAGGTAGCCGACGGCCGTGTCTTTGGCGAGCCGCGGGTTGAGCAGGTCGCTGCTGCCGTCGTCCTGCGCGCGTTGTTGCGCCGGCAAGGCCATCGATTCGGGCGCCGGCCGAAAGCGGCGCAGCAGTGCGTAGATCGTGAGTGCGACCACGCCGAGCACGGTGATCTCGCCGAAGGTATCGAAGCCGCGGAAGTCGACCAACATCACGTTGACGACATTGGTGCCGCCGCCTTCGGTCTGTGCATGTTCAAGAAAGAAGGGCGAGATGCTGAGCGGAAACGGCCGCGTCATGAAGAGCCAAGCGAGCGACGCCATACCCGCGCCCGCCGCTGTCGCAAGCAGCACGTCGCGACCGCGGCGACTCCATTGCCGCAGCTGTGTGCGGGCCGGCTGCGTTGCCTCTTTGCGCATCGGCAGCCAGCGCAGGCCGAGCAGCATCAGCACGGTGGTGACGGCCTCGACAACCAGTTGCGTCAGCGCCAGGTCGGGCGCGGAGAACCAGATGAAAGTGATGCAGCAGACCAGCCCGGCGCCCGACGCCAGCATGAGCGCGGCGAGGCGGTGGAACTTGGCCTGCCACGCTGCGCCCAGCGCGCACACGATGCCGATGAGCCAGGTCATGGCGAACATCGGGGAGAACGGCAGCAACTCGCGGCCACCGCGTACCGCCGGCGTTTGCCAGAGCGCAGCGCCTGCGGCAACGACAGCGAAGCCGATGAGCAGCAGCAGTTGCGACTGCAGCCGGCGCGTGCCGAGCAGACGCCGACTGCGGCGGCCTGCCTCGCTCAACTGTGCGAGCGCATGCTCGAACATGCGCTGGCCATCGAACCGATGCAGCAACGGTGTTTGCTCCAGGGCGCCCGCCGCGCGGCGCTTGCGCTGCAGCAGGTACAACGCCGCACCACCGACCAGCGCGACGAAGCTCATCATCAGCGGCAGATTGAAACCGTGCCACACCGCCAGGCTGTATTCGGGCAGTTCGCCACCGACCACCGGCGCGGCCGCGGTCGCCAGCAGCGCGCCGATCGACCAGGCGGGCGCGACGCCGACGACCAGACAAAGCAACACCAGCAGTTCGACAGGCACCCGCATCCAGTGCGGCGGCTCGTGCGGCGTACGTGGCACGTCGGGCGACGCGCAGGTCGGGCCGAAGAACACGTCGAACACGAAGCGCGCCGAATAGGTCACGCTGAAGATGCCCGCGAGCGTCGCCAGAGTCGGCAGGCCCCAGTTGATCAACGGAGTCGATTGAATAAACACGGTTTCGGCGAAGAACATTTCCTTCGATAAAAAGCCGTTGAGCAGCGGCACGCCGGCCATTGATGCGCTCGCGATGATCGCCAGCGTGCCGGTGATCGGCATCAGCTTGAGCAGCCCGCTCAGCTTGCGGATATCCCGCGTGCCGCTCTCGTGGTCGATGATGCCGGCGGCCATGAACAGCGACGCCTTGAAGGTCGCGTGATTCATGATGTGGAAGACGGCTGCCACCGCAGCCAGTGGGCTGTTGAGCCCGAGCAGCAGCGTGATGAGGCCGAGGTGCGAGATGGTCGAGTAAGCGAGCAGCGCCTTCAGGTCGCGCTGGAACATCGCGATGAAGCCACCGAGCAGCAGCGTGATGGCGCCGGCGCCACCGACCAGCCAGAACCATTCTTCAGTGCCCGACAGGACCGGCCACAGCCGGGCCATCAGGAACACGCCGAGCTTCACCATCGTGGCCGAATGCAGGTAAGCCGACACGGGGGTCGGCGCCGCCATGGCGCGCGGCAGCCAGAAGTGAAACGGAAACTGCGCGCTCTTGGTGAAGGCGCCGAGCAGCACCAGCACCAGCACGACCGGGTAGAGCGTGTCGCTGCGGATCAGTTGGCCCGAAGCGAGTATGACATCGAGGTCGTAGCTGCCAACGATGCGGCCCAGCACCAGCACGCCGGCCAACAGGCAGAGCCCGCCGGCACCTGTCACGGTGAGCGCCATGCGAGCGCCGCGTCGGGCGTCGCGCCGGTGGTGCCAGTAGCCGATGAGCAGGAACGAGAAGAGGCTGGTGAGCTCCCAGAAAAACACCATCTGCATCAGGTTGCCCGAGAGCACCACGCCCATCATCGCGCCCATGAATGCGAGGAAGAACGAGAAGAAGCGTGGCACCGGGTCCGATGCCGACATGTAGTAGCGCGCATAGAGCACCACCAGCGCGCCGATGCCCAGCACCAGCATGCAGAACAGCCATGCGAAGCCATCCATGCGAAACACGAGATTGAGGCCCAGTTCGGGCAACCATTCGATCTCTTGCCGCAGCACGTTGCCGTTGGCCAGTCGCGGGAAAAACCAGGCCGTTTGAATCGCACAGCCCAACGCGACAAGCCCTGCCAGCGTCGACTCCCGATTGCGCGCATTGGACGGCAGCAGCGCCGCCAGCAGACTGGCAACGAAGGGGAGGACGACGAGGAAAACCAGGGGCATCGAGAATGATTCTATCGACCGCCTTGTTGGACGAGCCTTGCGAACTGCGCTAGTTTTTCGGGCTTTGCCGACCGGCCTCGAGGTTGGCATCTGGCTGCCAGTCGGTCGCCATCTTCAATAGCACGAACGGCGTCGCAAGCACGATCAGCAGCCCCATGACGATGAAGGCAGGGAATCGACGGCTGACCTTATTGAAGAAGTATTACTTTGGCATTTGGTGTGCGTTGCATGGGTGCGCTGTCACAGGCACTTCCCGACTCACGCAAGCACGGATTGGGCCGCGCGAAAGCCGAGCCAGGTCAGGCAGAGCGAGCCGCCGAGATGCAGCGCGACGGTTCCGAGCGCCAGGCCAGCGCGACCCTGCAGCAGCATGCCGACCACCTCGGCGGAGAAGCTGGAAAACGTGGTCAGCGTGCCGAGAAAGCCGGTGATCGCCATCAGGCGCCAGGCAGGGTCGATATCGGGAAAGGCGTCGAAGGCCGCGATGCAGATTCCGATCAGGAAGCCGCCGACCAGATTGACTGCCAGCGTGCCCCACGGCAAGGTGCCGCCGGGGTTGAGCCAGAGCTGCACGCCCCACCGCAACAGAGCGCCGACGCACGCGGCAATGCAGATGACGAGGCCTTGCAGGAACATGGTTTGGCTACTTTTCTACGCCCATCATCAGGTCGGGACGGAGGGTCACGATACTCGGGAAAATCGTCATGAGCGCGATGCAGACTACCAAACAAAAGAAGAACGGAATGGCCGCCTTGGCGATCACGTTGCTGTCCTTGCCGGTCATGTTCTGCAGCATGACGGCGCAGGGCCGGACGATCATGCCGATGCCGTCTTGCACCGGCACCGGCGACGCAGACGCAAAAAAACCGCCCGAAGGCGGCTTTTTCTTTGCTGCTGACTTCGTCTTGAAATCGCAGCACGTGATCTGATCACGGCTTGGCGGCGACCTTCGGCTTGGCGTCTTCCTTGACGGCGACCTTTGCGCTCTTAGCCGACTTCGCCGGTGCTGCATCGACTGCTCCCTTGAAAGCTTCACCGTTGATGGTCAAGCCTTCGTTGGAAAGCTTGGTTGCCGTCTTGGATTTGACGCCCTTGACGCGGCTCATGAGGTCGGGCCAGTCTTTGAACTGGCTGGTGGTGCGCGCATCGATGATGCGCTTCGACATCGCGGGGCCGACACCTTTGAGGCCATCGAGTTCTGCGGCCGTACCCTTATTGGCATCGACTGCGGCGAACGAAGCGACTGCGAACACCATGGCGGCCAGAGCCGCTGCAAATTTCTTGAACATGATTACTACTCCCTGATTTATTGATGTGAAAGCACGGCGCAAGACGCGCCGGCTTCGTTTCAACGGAGTCACGACAACGGGCGTTGACCGGGATTTCCCAATCAAATGTCTCAATACCCACGCCGCAAAAACTCATCAAATCTTGGGGTGAGGCTCAGCGTTCTGTTGGCTCTTACTCACAGTTCTTCGACACGTCGCGGCGGGTAGCTGTCCCATGCCTGGCAGCCCGGGCAGTGCCAAAAATACTGGTGCGCCTCGAAGCCGCAAGCGGCACACCGGTAGCGCATCAGTGGCCGTGTGGCCTGGTCAAGCGCACGTTGAACCTGCGGATGAAACTGTTCGTGGGTCAGCGTTTCTCCCGCGAGCCAGCGCGATGCGGCCACAAGCGAGGGCTGATGGGTCAAATGCGCGATGTAGCCGTCTCGTGGCGTCGGTGCTTCGGCTGAGGTGAGATCGTCCGGCAGGATCGGCGTGCCGCCCAGCGCGATGACGGCCTCGAGCACGTCGATCGATGGTGACGCGGCATAACGGCGCTGCAGCAACGCGAGCGCTTCTCCGGCACGTTGTGACGCTACGGCAGCCTGCTGCAACGACGCGGCGAAGAGCGGCAACGCCAGCGGCGCAGCTTCCGACAGGGCCATCAATGTTTCGAAGGCCGCTGCCGACTCGCCATTGCGCAGTTGAAGGTTGGCCGTGTCGATGGCCGGCCGTGGGGCTTGCGGCGCCAGAGCGGTCGCTTGAGCGAGCAACTGCGCTGCAGCAGAAAGGTCGCCCGCTGCGGTCTGCTCGGCGGCTTGCTCGCACAGATGATGGGCGCGGCGCGTGCCGTAGCTGGCCTGGTCCGAGTCATCGAGTTTTTGCGCGACCTCGGCCGCTTGCGCCCATTCGCGCGAGCGCTCGTAGATCGCCAACAACGACAAACGGGCCTCGTTCTCATAGCGTGTGCCTTCGAGCTTTTGCAGTGCGGCTTCTGCGCGATCGAGCAGGCCGGCGCGCAGGAAGTCTTGCGCCAATGCATGCTGCGCGCGGTCGCGGTCAGCGCGGCTCAGGTCGCCGCGTCCGAGCAGATGTTCATGTACCCGCACAGCTCGCTGGTACTCGCCGCGCCGTCGAAAAAGGTTGCCGAGCGCGAAGTGCAGTTCCTGCGTATCGGGGTCGTTCTGCACGGCTTCGATGAAGGCGTCGATGGCCTGGTCCTGCTGTTCGTTCAGCAGAAAGTTAAGGCCCCGAAAGTAGGCCTTGGGTGCCTGACGGTTCTCGAGCTTCAACTGTCGCAGGTCGAAGCGCGATGCCAGCCAGCCGAGAACGAAAGCGATCGGCAAGCCGAGCAATAGCCAGCTGAAGTCAAAGTCCATGTTGTCGTGCCACAGGCAGTTCCACGTTAGCCGCCGGGGCTGCCGTTGCGACGGGGAGCGTCTCCGGGATTCGGGTCGCGGCGACGCGGTGCTTCCACCAGCCAGGCAGCATGCCGAGGGCGCCGACCACCAGGCCACCGGTGAACGCGGCCAGCACGACCAGCACGAGCGGTGCGCGCCAGAAGGTACCGAAGAAGAAATAGACCGTCGCGTCTTGCTGGTTGTTCAGCGCAAAGGCGAAGAGGGTAAAAAAAATGGCTGCCTTGAGCAGCCACAGGAGGTATTTCATGCGCATCCCCGTTGGCGCGACGATTTTGCCATCAGGCCTTGCGGCTCGCGGCGTCGAGCTCGGCGGTGCGAGCGTCTACCGCTTCGCGCAGTGCCTTGCCCGGCTTGAAATGCGGTACCCGCTTTTCGGGGATCTGCACGCTCTCGCCCGAGCGTGGATTGCGTCCGATGCGCGGCGGTCGCCGATTGACCGAGAAGCTGCCGAAGCCGCGAATCTCGATGCGATGCCCGCGCACGAGTGCTTCGCTCATGGCGTCGAGAATCGTCTTGACTGCGTATTCGGCATCGCGATGTGTCAGTTGCGCGAATCGGGCTGCAAGTTCTTCGACGAGGTCAGAGCGTGTCATAGGCCGCAAGAAAAACGAAGGCGAAAAAAAAGACAGAGCGGCCACCTGGCCGGCTCTGTCTTGCGGACGCAGCTTACTTGCTGTCGTTGTTGTCAAGCTTGGCGCGCAACAGGGCGCCCAGGCTGGTGGTGCCCGCGTTTTCGCGTGCCGACTGCTGGCTCAGGTTGGCCATGGCGCCTTGTTCGTCGACCATGTCCTTCTGCTTGATCGACAGCTGGATGTTGCGGGTCTTGCGGTCCACGTTCAACACGACAGCAGTGACTTCGTCGCCTTCCTTCAGCACGTTGCGAGCATCTTCCACGCGGTCGCGGGAGATTTCGCTGGCGCGAAGGTAGCCGAGGATGTCTTCGCCGAGGTCGATCTCAGCGCCCTTGGCGTCGACGGTCTTGACCTTGCCGGTGACGATCTGGCCCTTGTCGTTCACGGTCGTGAAGGTAGTGAACGGATCGCTGTCGAGCTGCTTGATGCCGAGGCTGATGCGTTCGCGGTCGACATCGACTGCCAACACGAGCGCTTCGACTTCCTGGCCCTTTTTGTAGTTGCGAACAGCGGCTTCGCCGGTTTCGTTCCACGAGAGGTCGGAGAGGTGAACCAGGCCGTCGATGCCTGCTGCCAGGCCAACGAACACGCCGAAGTCGGTGATCGACTTGATCGGGCCCTTGACGCGGTCGCCACGCTTCGTGTTTTGCGCGAACTCTTGCCACGGATTGGCCTTGCACTGCTTCATGCCCAGGCTGATCCGGCGCTTGTCTTCGTCGATTTCCAGGACCATGACTTCGACTTCATCGCCCAGGGAGACGATCTTGTTCGGAGCGATGTTCTTGTTGGTCCAGTCCATTTCGGAGACGTGCACCAGGCCTTCGATGCCGGGTTCGAGTTCGACGAACGCGCCGTAGTCGGCAATGTTCGTGACCTTGCCGAACAGGCGGGTCGATTGAGGGTAGCGGCGCGAAACGCCCATCCATGGGTCGTCGCCCATTTGCTTCAGACCCAGTGAGACACGGTTCTTTTCGGTGTCGAACTTGAGGATCTTGGCGGTGATTTCCTGGCCGGCCTGGACGACTTCGCTTGGGTGGCGAACACGACGCCATGCCATGTCGGTGATATGCAGCAGGCCGTCGATACCGCCGAGGTCGACGAACGCACCGTATTCGGTGATGTTCTTGACGACACCGCGCACGACTGCGCCTTCCTTCAATGTTTCCATCAGCTTGGCGCGTTCTTCGCCCATGCTGGCTTCGACAACGGCGCGACGCGACAAGACCACGTTGTTGCGCTTGCGATCGAGCTTGATGACCTTGAATTCGAGGGTCTTGTTTTCGTAAGGGGTCAGGTCTTTGATAGGACGCGTGTCGATCAGCGAGCCCGGCAGGAATGCGCGGATGCCGTTGACCAGAACGGTCAGGCCGCCCTTGACCTTGCCGCTGGTGGTGCCGGTGACGAAGTCGCCCGATTCCAGGGCTTTTTCAAGCGCCAGCCATGAAGCGAGACGCTTGGCGGTGTCACGCGACAGGATAGTGTCGCCGTAGCCGTTTTCGACGCTGCCGATGGCAACGGAAACGAAGTCGCCGGCCTGCACTTCGAGCTCGCCCTTGTCGTTCTTGAACTCCTCGATCGGCACGTACGCTTCGGACTTGAGCCCGGCGTTAACGACGACGTGGTTGTGTTCGACGCGGATGACTTCGGCCGTGATGACCTCGCCAGTACGCATCTCGGAACGCTTCAGCGATTCTTCGAACAGTTCAGCAAAAGATTCAGACATTTATGGTTCCTTCCGTCAGGCAGGGTGAGCAGGCGCCAGTGCGAAATTGCGTGCGGCTGCGTAAGTTCTGTAGACGGCGGTTGTGGGCAAGTAGCCCGGGTTGAGTTAAAAAAGCCAGCAGGCCGGTGCGCTTGTCGCGCGGCAGGGACCGGCTGGAACCACGCAGCCGGTCAAGCTTCCTTGAAGGGCTGCGTTTGCTGCCACCAAGCCAACACCTGGACGACCGACTGTTCGATCGAAAGGCTGGAGTTGTCCAAGCGGCGGGCATCTTGCGCGGGTTTGAGAGGCGCAACGCTGCGGGATGAGTCCCTTGCGTCGCGTGCCTCCAAGTCAGCGCGAAGACTGTCGAGTGTAGTCGAAATACCCTTTGAAATCAACTGCTTATACCTGCGCTCGGCGCGGTGGGCGGCGCTGGCCGTGAGGTAAACCTTGAGCGGCGCATCGGGGAAGATGACGGTGCCCATGTCGCGCCCGTCGGCCACCAGTCCGGGCAACCGCTGAAAGCTCTTTTGCAGGGCGGACAAGGCCTCGCGCACGGCCGGCAATGCAGACACGCGCGACGCGTCCATACCGGCGGCTTCGCTGCGAATCGCGTCGGTCACGTCTTCGTCGGCGAGCATGACCTTGCCTTCGACGAAACGCAGCGGCAGCGAGCGCGCCATGTCTGCGATTTGCGCTTCGTGCTGTGGCTCGGGCATGAAGCCTTGGCGTCGCATCGCGAGGCCGGTCACGCGATAGAGTGAGCCGGAATCAAGGTAGTGGTAGCCGAGCCGATACGCAACTTCGACCGCCAGCGTGCCTTTGCCCGAAGCGGTCGGGCCATCGATGCAGATGACCGGCACAGATGCAGGCTCGACCACCGAAAACAGCGTTTCGAAGTAGTCGGGAAAGGTCTTTGCTACGCAATGTGGATCGAGGATGCGAACCCCGATTCGATCCGGATTGAACGCTGCTAGCGAAAAGCACATGGCGACGCGGTGATCGTCATACGTGTGGATGCTGGCGGCATGCCAGCCGCCCGTTGGCAAGGGATGTACGCGAATGAAGTCCGGTCCGGCCTCTACGGTGGCGCCCAACTTCTGCAGTTCGTTCGCCATCGCGTCGATACGATCGGTTTCCTTCACGCGCCAACTGGCGATGTTGCGCAGCGTGCTCGGGCCGTCGGCGTAGAGCGCCATCACGGCCAGCGTCATGGCGGCATCGGGGATGTGATTGGCGTCGAGGTCGATTGCCTTCAGCGGCCAGGCGCCGCGCCGCACTTCGAGCCAGTTGGCGCCGCTCGTGATGTCGGCGCCCATTTGCCGCGCGGCTTCGACGAAGCGGATGTCGCCCTGGATGGAGTCGGCACCGACCCCTTCGATGCGGAGCGAGGCCACTGCGCTGCTCGGGCCATCCGCGGCTTTCGCGCCTCCGGTCGCGATCGCACCCAGAGCAATGAAGTAACTGGCAGACGAAGCATCGGCCTCGACATGAATGTCGCCTGGCGAGCGATAGCAGCTGCCGGCAGGAATCGTGAAACGTTCCCAGCCATCGCGGCGCACACAGATGCCGAAGCGCGCAAGCAAATTGAGCGTGATTTCGATGTAAGGCTTGGAAATCAGTTCGCCCATGACCTCGATCACTATGTCGCGCGTCGCGGCCAGCGGCAGCGCCAGGAGCAGGGCCGTCAGAAACTGACTCGACACATCACCGCGCACGCGGATCGGCGTGTCGAGCGCCAGCGCGACGTGGTCGACTGGATGAATCCGCAGCGGCGGGTAGCCCGGGTTGCCAAGGTAATCGATGCGACAACCGAACTGCGTGAGCGCGTCGACCAGGTCGCCGATCGGTCGCTCGTGCATTCGCGGCACGCCGCTCAGTTCGAACTCGCCGCCGAGCAGCGCCAACGCGGCGGTCAACGGCCGCATGGCGGTGCCGGCATTGCCGAGAAAGAGGGCCGCCGAAGCGACGCCGAGTTCGCCGCCCAACCCTTCGATGCGCGTGGTGCCGCCGTCGTGCTGCACACCGCACCCGAGTCGGACCAGGGCGTCCAGCATCACGCGGGTGTCATCTGAATTGAGCAGGTCGTGAACGGTGGTCGTGCCGCTCGCGAGCGCGGCCAGCAGCAACACGCGATTCGAGATGCTCTTGGATCCTGGCAGTTGCACCGTGCCTGCCGCGGCGACCAGCGGGGGCAGGTCGAGAAATGGCGTCGAAAACATCGGGCGTCAGTTGCCGGAAGAGGAGCCGGACGGCTGCCACTGCGCCCGCGTTCGGCTTGCCTCGGCGATCGCGTTTTCCAGCGCCTGAGAATCGCCCGAAGCAATCAGCGCCTCGAATTGCGTCAGCTGCTTTCGGAAGGCCTGCGACTGCAACAGCACCTGCTCGCGGTTGGCCAGCAAGATGTCGCGCCAAACGGCAGGGTCGCTGGCGGCGATGCGCGAAAAGTCGCGAAAACCCGGTCCAGCCAGCGCCATGAAGCGCGCGCCATGCGGGTGGGCCGCGATCGCGTTGGTAAAAGCGAAAGCGACCAGATGCGGCAAGTGGCTGACCGCGGCGAGAGCCAAATCATGATCCTGGTGGGTCATCGTGACGACGTGCGCGCCGATGTCGGTCCATACCTGAGACGCGCACTGAACTTTCGAGCGGAGCGTTGTCTTCACTGGCGTGAGCACGACCTGCCGACCAGCGTAGAGCCCCGCGTCGGCATGCTCGATGCCGGCCACTTCCTTGCCGGTGATCGGATGCGCTGGAACGAAGCTCGAAAACTGGTCTTGCAACCCGCGCCGCGCCGCCTCGATCACGTCGCCTTTGGTGGAGCCGACGTCCATGATCAGCGTGTCGGGCGAGAGGCCATGACGGATCGCTTTGAAAGTGGCCTCGGATGCAGCGACGGGCACCGCGATCAGCACCAGATCAGCACCCGATACGGCGAGCAGCGCGGAGGGCGCTGCAACGTCGATGACGCCGAGTTGTTTGGCACGCTCCGTGGTTGACGGTGACTTGCTGTAGCCGACCACGCGCTTTACCAGCTTGGCGCGTTTCAACGCCAGCGCAAACGAGCCGCCCATGAGTCCGCAGCCGACCAAACCGAGTTGCTCGAACATTGCGGCGTCAGGCGTTCACAGGGTAGGCGCCCAGCATCTTGTAGAACGCGCACGTGGTGCGCAGTTCGGCAAGTGCGGCGGCGACATTGGGTTGCAGCGGATGACCGTCAAGGTCGATGTAGAAGTAATACTCCCACTGGCCCGTGCGCGCAGGGCGCGACTCGAATCGGGTCATCGAAACACCGTGGGTCTTGAGCGGCACCAGCAGGTCGTGCAGCGCGCCAGGACGGTTGGTGACGGACACCACGAGGCTCGTGCAGTCGCGCCCCGAGATGGGCGGTGTCGCCAGCGTTTCGGGCAGGCAGATGATGGCGAAGCGCGTGCGGTTGTAGGCGTCGTCCTGAATAGCATGGGCGATGATGTGCAAGCCGAACCGCGTCGCCGCGCGCTCGCTCGCGAGAGCAGCCCAGGCCGGATTCGTTGACGCCAGCCGGGCACCTTCAGCGTTGCTGGACACCGCGCGACGCTCGGCATTTGGCAAATGCTTGGAAAGCCATGTCTGGCACTGCGCCAGCGCTTGCGGGTGCGCCAGCACGACCTCGATGTCGTCCAGCACATTGGTCTTGCGCAGCAGGTTGTGGCGGATCAGCAGGCTTACTTCCCCCACGACATGAGCGGGCGAATGCAAGAACAGATCGAGCGATCGCGTAACGACACCCTCGGTCGAATTTTCAACCCCGACAACGCCGTACTGCGCGCTGCCCGCAGCAGTCGCATGAAAGACCTCATCGAAGCTCGCGCAGTAAACGAGGTCGGCTGCGCCGCCGAAGTATTCGATGGCAGCCTGTTCGCAGAACGTGCCTTCCGGCCCCAGCACGGCAACGCGTTGGGGCGATTCGAGCGCCAGGCACGCCGACATGATTTCGCGCCAGATCGCCGCCACATGCAAATCCTTCAGCGGACCCGCATTGGTGTGCTGCATCTTTTCGATGACTTGCGCGACCCGATCGGGCCTGAAAAAGGGCGTGCCCTCGCGCTTCTTGATCTCACCCACCTGTTCGGCGACGTGTGCACGCTGGTTTAGCAGTCCGAGCAGTTGCTGATCGAGCGAATCGATCTGCACGCGCAGCCCCAAAAGGCTTTCGGAATTGGGAACGGAAGGGTCGGACGGTGGAGCAGAGGCGGTCATCAAATCGAATTCGCAGCTGAATCAGGCGTGCGTTCGCTCGAATTCTCGCATGTAGCCCACCAGCGCCTGCACGCCCGCGAGCGGCATGGCGTTGTAGATACTGGCGCGCATCCCGCCGACCGATTTGTGGCCCTTCAACTGCAGCAATCCGGCGTCGCGAGCGCCTGCCAGGAACCCCTCGTTGCGGTTTTCGTCGCGCAGGAAGAACGGCACATTCATGCGCGAACGGCAACTCGCGTCGACCTTGTTGTCGTAGAACGCCGAGCCGTCGACAAAGTCATAGAGCAAGCGGGCTTTGGTAGCGTTACGTTGCTCCATCGCTGCAACGCCCGACAACTCACCCTCGGTTTGATGCAGCAGCCATTGAAACGTGAGCCCCGCGACATAGATGCCCCAGGTCGGTGGCGTGTTGTACATCGAATGGTTGTCGGCAACCGTCTTGTAGTTGAATGCGCTCGGGCAGATATTCAGCGCGCGATCGAGCAAGTCATCGCGCACCACGACGATTGTCAGGCCGGCCGGACCGAGGTTCTTTTGCGCGCCGCCAAACGCGAGGCCGACGCGACTCCAGTCGACGCTGCGCGACGCGACGTGCGATGAAAAGTCGATGACGAGCGGCGCCTTGCAACCGAGTGCCGCCAAGTCGGGCAATTCCTGAAACTCGACGCCATTGATGGTTTCGTTGGTGCACACGTGCACGTACGAAGTGTCGCTTGTGAGCTTCCAGGTCGATGGCTCGGGAAGTCGCGTGTGGCCGTCCGCGGCGTTGCTGGCAGCGATGTTCGCATTGCAGTAGCGCTGCGCCTCTTTGTGCGACTTCACGCTCCAACTGCCAGTAACCACGAAGTCGGCCGTCGTACCACGCGAAAGGTTCAGAGGAACGATCGCGTTTTCACCCAAACCGCCACCTTGCATGAATAGGACGTGGAAGTTGGAGGGCACCGCGAGCAGCGTGCGGAAGTCCGCCTCCGCCTGCGTCGCGATCAAACCAAACTCCTTGCCGCGATGGCTCATCTCCATCACGCCCATGCCACTGCCGTGCCAATCGAGCATTTCTTCGGCGGCGCGCTGGAGCACCGTCTCCGGCATCGCGGCCGGACCCGCGGAGAAGTTATAGGGGCGCGTCATCGCTATCGAGCGGGTTCTGATTACTTCTTGGCAGGCGCTTTGGCGGGTGGCGCAGGGCGGCTGGCGGCCGGTGCAGCGCCTCCGACCGGAGCGCCCAGAGCCTTGGCGACGTTCTCGTCGAGCGTCTTCATCTTCGGCTCGATGGTCGAACGCGTTTCTGCAACCAGCTTTTCGGTCAGAGCGGTCTGCATCTTCGGATTCAGTTCCTGGTACTTCTTGCTCAACGGCGAGCTGATCCAGGCGACCAGTTGCTTCAGCTCGTCGGCGGTAAAACTCTGGTCCATGAGGGGGCCGAGCGCGTCAGGGGCGAGTGCGACGGCCTTGTCGCGCACGATGGGGTACGACTCGTCGAAATACTTTTTGAGCTCGGCATCGGCAGCCTTTGCGGCAGCCTCGCGCTTGTCGGCGGGCACCTGAGTTTGAAGGTAAGCGGAACCGGCCTGAGCGATTGGGGCACTCGACTGTTCGACCAAACCGCGCGCAAGCGATTCGATTCCGGGGCGTTGCAGCTCGATGAACTGCTTGATGAGCGGCGCCTTGTCCTGGGCCATGGCCATGGAACTGGCGGCCAGCGCCGTGGTCAGCAGCGCGAGTTTGAATTTATTCACTGGGATTCTCCGTTGAAGATGAGGAAGTGTCGTCGGTGCCGGGCTCGAGCTCGGCCACGGCATCGTTTTCGACGATGCGTTGTAGACCGCTGAGTTTGGCGCCTTCATCGAGGCCGATCAGCGTGACGCCTTGCGTCGCGCGACCGAGTTCGCGAATTTCGGCGACACGGGTGCGAACGAGCACGCCCTTGTCGGTAATGAGCATGATTTCGTCGTCCGCGTGCACCAGAGTGGCGGCAACCACCTTGCCGTTGCGCTCGCTCTGTTGAATCGCAATCATGCCTTTGGTTCCGCGACCATGACGCGTGTATTCGGTAATGCTTGTGCGCTTTCCGTAACCATTCGCTGTTGCCGTCAGCACGCTTTGTTGCTCGTCTTCCGCCACCAACATGGCAATAACGCCCTGGCCGTCTTCGAGCATCATGCCGCGCACACCGCGTGCATTGCGGCCCATCGGGCGTACGTCGTTTTCGTCGAAGCGAACCGCTTTGCCGCCGTCTGAGAAAAGCATGACGTCGTGCTTGCCGTCCGTCAGTGCGGCGCCGACCAGATAGTCGCCCGGATCGAGGTCGACGGCAATGATGCCGGCCTTGCGCGGGTTGCTGAACTCGTCGAGCGTTGTCTTCTTGACCGTTCCCATCGAGGTCGACATAAAAACGTATTGATCGGCAGGGAAGGTGCGCTTTTCGCCGGTCAGCGCCAGCACGACGTTGATTTTTTCGCCTTCTTGCAGCGGGAACATGTTGACGATCGGTCGTCCGCGCGACCCGCGTGAACCTGCCGGGACTTCCCAGACCTTGAGCCAGTACAGTCGGCCTCGGTTCGAGAAGCACAGGATGTAGTCGTGTGTGTTGGCGATGAAGAGCTGGTCGATCCAGTCGTCCTCTTTCGTCGCCGTGGCCTGCTTGCCGCGGCCGCCACGCTTCTGGGCCCGGTACTCGCCGAGAGGCTGGCTCTTTATATAGCCGCTGTGCGAAAGCGTAACCACCATGTCGGTGGGCGTGATCAGGTCTTCGGTCGACAGGTCGAAAGCGCTGTGCTCGATCTGGCTGCGGCGCGCGCCGAGCTTGGTCTGTCCGAATTCCTGTTTGATGGCCGCCAGTTCGTCGCCAATGATGGTCGAAACGCGTTCCGGCTTGGCCAGAATGTCGAGCAGGTCGTCAATCTCGGACATCACTTCTTTGTACTCGGAGACGATCTTGTCCTGCTCGAGGCCGGTCAGGCGCTGCAGGCGCATTTGCAGGATTTCCTGGGCCTGCGTTTCAGACAGCCGGTACAGACCGTCGCCGCCCATGCCGAACTCGGCTTCCAGCCCGTCAGGCCGATAGTCGTCGGCGTTGATCACACCGCCGTCGGCGCGTGTGCGGGTGAGCATTTCGCGCACGAGCTTGCTGTCCCACGGGCGCGCCATCAGCTCGGACTTGGCCACCGGCGGCGTTGGCGCATTGCGGATGATCGCAATAAATTCGTCGATGTTCGCGAGTGCGACGGCAAGGCCTTCCAGCACATGGCCGCGTTCGCGGGCTTTGCGCAAGGTGTAGACGGTGCGGCGCGTCACCACTTCGCGGCGGTGCGTCAGGAAGACCTCGATCAGATCCTTCAAGCTGCACAGCTTGGGCTGACCGTCGATCAGCGCGACCATGTTGATCCCGAAAGTGTCCTGTAGCTGGGTCTGCTTGTAGAGGTTGTTCAGCACGACCTCCGGCACTTCACCGCGCTTGAGCTCGATCACCAGCCGCATGCCCGACTTGTCGGATTCGTCCTGGATGTGGCTGATGCCTTCGATCTTCTTCTCGTGGACCAGCTCGGCCATGCGCTCCTGAAGCGTCTTCTTGTTCACTTGGTAAGGCAGCTCGTCGACGATGATCGACTGCCGCTGACCGCGGTCGATGTCCTCGAAGTGGCAGCGGGCGCGCATCACGACCTTGCCGCGTCCGGTGCGGTACCCGTCCTTGATGCCGTTGATGCCGTAGATGATCCCGGCGGTAGGGAAGTCGGGTCCCGGAATGATCTCCATCAGCTCGTCGATCGAGGCGGTCGGGTTGCGCAGCAAATGCAGGCAGGCGTCGACCACTTCGTTCAGGTTATGCGGAGGGATGTTGGTGGCCATACCCACTGCAATTCCGCCGGCGCCATTGACCAGCAAATTGGGTAGCTTGCTCGGCAGAACAGCAGGCTCTCTTTCGGAGCCATCGTAATTGTCCTGAAAATCGATCGTTTCCTTGTCGATATCGGCCAGCATTTCGTGCGCAATTTTTGCGAGCCGAATTTCGGTATATCGCATTGCCGCGGCCATATCGCCGTCGACCGATCCGAAATTACCTTGGCCGTCGACCAGCATGTGGCGCATCGAAAAGTTCTGCGCCATGCGAACGATGGTGTCGTAGACCGACTGGTCGCCGTGCGGGTGGTACTTGCCGATGACGTCGCCGACGATACGGGCCGACTTCTTGTACGGCCGGTTCCAGTCGTTGTTGAGTTCGTGCATCGCGAAGAGCACGCGCCGATGCACTGGTTTGAGGCCGTCGCGCGCATCGGGCAGTGCGCGACCGACGATCACGCTCATCGCGTAATCCAGGTAGCTGCGGCGCATCTCCTCTTCGAGACTAATAGGTAAGGTTTCTTTGGCGAACGAGGTCATGGGTGGCACGCAGACAGCAAGGAGGCGAAATTTTACGCTTCAAGGGGTGTCGCACCGCCGCAACACAAGGCGGCTATTCGGCCTCTGTCCTACGATTCCAAGGGCGCCAGCGAGCTGTTTGCCAAAGACCCTATGGCACAATCGCCTCAACGTTTTGGGTGGTGGTCACTTAAAACGTCCTTGATTCGCAGCGCGGCTGCGGCTTTTTCCCCAAGAGGAGAACCATGAAGAAACTGAATAAAGTGGCGATGACGTTTGCAGTCGCTGCGCTCGCCACGGCCGCCGGCGCGCAGACGCGTGTTACCGCTGCTGATGGTGGTGCCGTGATCGACAACTGGCAAAACAGCACGAACGAACTGGTGTGGAAGAACGGCACCAACGAACTCTGCTGGCGCGATGCCAACTGGACGCCCGCAACGGCTGCCAAGGGTTGCGATGGCGCGCTCGTCCCCGCTGCCCCTCCTGTTGCTGGCGTCGTGCCCGCAGCGCCTGGCGCAGCTCCGGCTCCGCCGGCAGTTGCCGCATCGAAGGTTACCTTCGCTGCTGATGCATTCTTCGACTTCGACAAGTCGGTCCTGAAGCCTGAAGGTCGCGCCAAGCTGACCGACCTGGTCTCCAAGATCCGTGGCGTCAATCTCGAAGTGATCATCGCTGTCGGTCACACCGACTCGATCGGCACCGTGCCTTACAACCAGCGTCTGTCGGTTCGCCGCGCCGAAGCTGTCAAGGCATTCCTGGTCTCCCAAGGTATCGAACGCAACCGCGTTTACACCGAAGGCAAGGGCGAGTCGCAACCTGTTGCTGACAACAAGACCAAAGAAGGTCGCGCCAAGAACCGCCGCGTGGAAATCGAAGTGGTCGGTACCCGCGCCAACTGATTCGAAAGAATCGGCTGAAAACGAACCCCGCCTTGGCGGGGTTTTTTTTATGCCTGACGGCCACACGTTTGTGCCGCTTCATAATCTGGTTATGACCGAAACAGTGAATGCCGATCCCGCCGAACTCGCCAAATTCTCGGAGCTCGCGCACCGTTGGTGGGATTTGGAGAGCGAATTCAAACCGCTTCACGAAATTAATCCATTGCGACTCGAATGGATCGATGCAATCGTGCCCGTTGGCGGCAAGCGAGTCCTGGATGTCGGCTGTGGAGGTGGAATTCTTGCCGACTCGATGGCCCGCAAAGGGGCGGATGTGCTTGGCGTCGATCTTGCCGAAAAGGCACTCAAAGTCGCCCAATTGCATGCGTTGGAAGCCGGTACCCGAAGCGTCCAGTACCGGGAAGTCAGCGCCGAGGCGCTCGCGGCAGAACAGCCGGGCGCCTTCGATGTCGTGACGTGCATGGAAATGCTGGAGCATGTGCCTGAACCCGGCTCGGTCGTGCAAGCCTGCGCCAACCTGGTAAAGCCGGGCGGCTGGGTCTTTTTCTCTACGATCAACCGCAGTCCGAAGTCTTTCCTGTTCGCCATCGTCGGAGCCGAATACTTGCTGGGTTTGCTTCCCCGCGGCACGCACGAGTATCAGAAGATGATCCGCCCCAGCGAGTTGGCGGCACATTGCAGGGCGGCCGGGTTGGATCTCCGGCAGACGCGCGGCATGGAACACAACCCGCTGACCCGTCGCTATTGGCTCAGCTCCGACACAAGCGTGAACTACATGTTCGCTACGCAAAAGCCGTTGGCGGTTGCAGCCTGATGTTGACCAGCGATATCCAGGCCGTTTTGTTCGACCTGGACGGCACGTTGATCGACAGCGCGCCTGATCTCGGTGCTGCCGCTGATGAGATGCGCACCGACCGCGGCATGGCATCGATCCCATTGGAGCGATACCGCCCAATGGCGGGCGCCGGTGCCCGCGGCATGCTCGGTGTGGCCTTCGACATCACACCGGACGCGATGGAGTTTCTTACCTTGAGGGAAGAGTTTTTCGTCAAGTACGAAAACCGGATGCTGAGGAACACGCTGGCTTTCGACGGGGTGCCCGAGCTCATCGCAGCGCTGACATTTGGAGGCGTTCCCTGGGGCGTCGTGACCAACAAGTCGGCGCGCTTTACCGGTCCTCTCACCGGCGCGATGCCATTGTTCGCAACTGCGGGTGCTGTCGTCAGCGGTGACACCACGCCGTTCTCCAAGCCGCATCCGGAGCCATTGTTCGAAGCGGCCCGTCGATTGGGGGTAGACCCGGCTGCATGCGTGTATGTGGGCGACGATGAGCGCGACATCGTCGCAGGCCGCGCTGCGGGAATGTGGACGGTAGCGGCGACGTACGGCTATATGGGCGCGCAAGCTGACGTGACGCTTTGGCAGGCCGATGCCACCATCTCTTTTCCAATGGCGCTCCTGGCGCTCTTGCAGCGGGCGAATAAGGCCTAAAATACGACACTTGGGGCTGCACTGGTTTCGACGTGGGTTCGGAATCGCAGTGGTGCATGTCGAGCTGAATGCGCTCGTAAAACAGATTCAAACAAACTAACTGCAAACGACGAACGTTTCGCACTCGCCGCTTAATTGCCGGTGAGCTTTGCAACAGCAGGCCGATGGGCTGGGCAAGGGGGCTTTAGAGCAATCTAGAGCCTCCCGGCTGCAAAGATAATTACATGGGCTGGCTCCGATCCGGGTACCTTGGGTTGGGGCAAGAAAATAGGGTGCTGGCGGCCGGTGTAGCGTGCGACTGCGCGACATCGGTGGCGAGACTTAAATCAGATCGCTAAACATGTAGATCTGCGCGATGAAGGCTTGCGGACGGGGGTTCAAATCCCCCCAGCTCCACCACTTTCCTTGATGGGCCAACTCTTACCGGTTGGCCCTTTCTCGTGGCGCGGCCGGGGATCCGTTGATACCGCGTCCTCCATAGCCTCGATGAGCCGCGGTTTAGCGCGGCTATAGTCGGTCGGGTTTCGGCGGGGTTCCTCGCCAACCTCGATGACCAGGATCGCCATGTCGGAAACACTGACCTCCGCACTCACCCGGTACTACGACTCGGTGCCGTACGACTCCCACCCGTTTCCCCAAACGGCGGTGGAACACCTCGAAGCGCTGGCGTACATGTTCGGACTCGATGCGCCGCGGCCGGAGCACGCACGCGTGCTCGAACTCGGTTGTGCCTCGGGCGGCAACCTCATCCCTTTCGCTTCCAGGCATTCGGAAGCCACTGCGCTGGGCATCGACCTGTCGACGGTGCAGATCTCGCAGGGTGTCGACGCGATCCGGCTGTCGGGCCTTGCCAATGTCACGCTGCGCGCATTCGACATCGCCGCCATTGATGCTTCGTTCGGACAGTTCGACTACATCGTCTGCCACGGCGTCTATAGCTGGGTGCCGCCCGAAGTGCAGGACGCCATTCTTCGCGTCTGCTCAGAGAATCTCGCGCCGAATGGCGTCGCATACATCAGTTACAACGTTTATCCGGGCTGGAAGGCGCGTGAGATCGTGCGCGACGCGATGATTCTGCGCGGCGCGCCGCGTGACGAGCCCGACGAGAAGCTCTCTTATGCGCGCGGCATGCTGGAGTTTCTGGAGCAATCGGCTCGGCCCGACAGCGTGCTCAAGAAGACGCTCGAAGAGACGATGCCGATCGTTCGCAGCGCGAACAGCTCGTATCTGCTGCACGAGTTTCTCGAGCCCTGCAATGCGCCGTGCTATTTCAAGCAGTTCGTCGAGCGTGCCGGTGCCCACGGTCTGGCTTACCTGGCCGATGCCGAGCCCTCGTCGATGTTCGTCCAGAACTACGGCGAGAAGGTTCGCGATCCGCTGCTGCGAGAGTGCGGCGGCAGCCAGGTTCTGATGGAGCAGTACCTCGACTTTCTGGTCAACCGGACGTTCAGGCAGACGCTGCTGGTCAAGCAGGACCGGGCCGGCGATATTCGGTACCGCCTCGATCCCGAACGCAACGGCAAGCTCGAATATGCGGGGACCTTCAGCGCGCAAGACGGCACGCCGCTGACCCTCGACAACCGCGAGCAACCCTGCAATGCGATGCGCAACCTGAAGGTGACGTTGCGCCTGCCAGTGCACAAGGCGGTCGCGCAAGTGCTCGATGAAAGCTATCCCGCCACGGTGTCGACCGACGCGCTCATCGCTGCGGTAGCCGAGCGCACAGGTGATCTGCGAACCTCTGTTGAGCCCTTTGTCGCGGGCATGCTCGAAGAGTTGCTGATTCTCGGTGCGGTGCGGATACGGCGAGGCTCCAAGACGGCGGCCAAGGCTGTCTCGGATCGTCCTGTCGCGTTGGCGGCAATTCGTCGTGCACCCGGCTTGGCGCTGACCGCCGGACCTGCTGCCAGCGTCTGCAACCAATGGCATGAACCCGTGGCGCTGTCGTTGCTCGAGCGCTGCCTGTTGCCGCTGCTCGATGGCTCGAATTCCCACGAAGCATTGGCCGAGCATCTCGCCAGCGAAGCGCGCGCCGAGAGGCTTCGCTTCATCAAGGATGACAAGCCGATCACCGATGCCCATGCTCTCAAGGAGTTCACGCTCAAGCAGGTCGAGCTGGCGCTGGCGGATTTGCGGCGCAAGGCGTTGCTCGTCGCATGAGCGTTAGCGGTACCGTGTCTCGAACGGCGACGACAGGCGACTTGAGGCGATCGAGATGGCGATGTGCAGTTGCCGCCGTCCTTGTCTTTTGGAGCGCAACAGCGCAGCAAGCCGATGCGGCGTCGCAAGCGCCGGTAGCCGCCCAAAACGGCATGATCGTTTCGGCGCAGCACCTGGCGACGAAGGTCGGCGTCGATGTGCTGAAGCGCGGCGGCAATGCTGTCGATGCTTCGGTCGCGGTCGGCTATGCACTGGCGGTGGTCTATCCGGCGGCCGGCAACCTGGGGGGTGGCGGCTTCATGACATTGGAGCTGGCGGACGGTCGCAAGACCTTTCTGGACTTTCGCGAAAAAGCACCCTTGGCCGCAACCGCAGACATGTACCTGGACCGCGCTGGTAATGTTGTCGACGGGCTGAGCACGCGCGGCCATTTGGCGGTCGCCATTCCGGGTACCGTGTCGGGGCTCGAGTTCGCGCGCTCGAAGTACGGCACCATGCCGCGCGGCGCCCTGATCGCGCCGGCGATCGCGCTGGCGGAGCGTGGTTTCGCACTGGGGCAGGGCGACATCGACATGCTTCGGACGGCTACCGATGCCTTTAGGAAAGACGCCGCGTCGGCAGCCATATTTCTCAACCACGGCGAGCCCTTTGCGGTCGGCCAGAAGATCGTGCAAAAAGATCTGGCGACGACGCTCAAAGCCATCAGTCGCAACGGCACTAACGGGTTTTACAAGGGTCCGGTCACGGCCGCCATCGTTGCGTCGAGCCAGGCAGGCAAGGGGCTCATCACACAGGCCGATCTCGACCAATACCAGACGCGCGAGCTGGCGCCCATCGAGTGCGACTACCGCGGCTACCACGTGATATCGGCGCCGCCACCGAGTTCCGGCGGCGTCATCATCTGCGAGATGCTGAACGTGCTCGAAGGCTATCCGCTGAAAGAGTTGGGCTACCGCTCTGCGCAGGCCGTGCACTACCAGATCGAGGCGATGCGGCATGCCTACGTCGACCGCAATAGTTACCTCGGCGACCCGGACTTCGTGAAGAACCCGCTCGACCGGTTGCTCGACAAGGCTTATGCCGTGAAGATCCGCGCTGCGATCGACCCGAAGAAGGCCGGCATTTCGCAAGACATCAAGCACGGCGTGGCGCCGCACGAAGGCAGCAACACCACCCACTACTCCATCATGGACCGGTGGGGCAACGCGGTGTCGGTGACCTACACGCTGAACGACTGGTTCGGTGCCAAGGTCACGGCCGCGAAGACCGGCGTCTTGCTGAACAACGAAATGGACGACTTCACCTCGAAAGTTGGCGTGCCCAACATGTACGGGCTGGTACAGGGCGAAGCCAATGCGATCGCGCCTGGCAAGCGTCCGCTGAGTTCGATGAGCCCGACCATCGTCAGCAAAGACGGCAAGCCGGTGCTGGTGCTCGGCACGCCGGGCGGCAGCCGCATCATCACGGCGGTATTGCTGACGATCGTGAACATCATCGACTACGGCATGAACGTGCAGGAAGCCGTCGACGCCCCGCGCTTTCATCAGCAGTGGATGCCCGACGAGACCAGCGCCGAACCTTACGTCTTCAGTCCGGACACCCTGAAATTGCTGACCGAGATCGGTCACCGTTTCACCACCCCGCAACCTGCCAATCACATGGCTGCCATCCTCGTCGGGGCGCCGTCGCTTGGCGGCAAACCGGTTGGCAACAACCGCTTTTATGGCGCCAACGACCCGCGACGAAACACGGGTTTGGCCCTCGGATACTGACAAGTGCAACTGCAAGAAATTCTCTACACCCAAGGCTTCGGCACGCGGCGCGTTTGCGCAGGGCTGGTCCAGCAGGGCTACGTCACCATCAGCGGCGCCGTGATCGTCGATCCTTCAGCCGACATCGACGTCGCCGGCCTTCAATTCACGGTGCAGGGTAAGGCGTGGGAGTACCACGACAAGGCTTACCTCATGCTTCACAAGCCGAGCGGCACCGAGTGTTCGCAAAAGCCTTCGACCTACCCGAGCATCTACACATTGCTGCCTTCGCCCTTGAGGCTTCGGCCCAATAAAGGCGCAGTTCAGGGCGTACAGGCTGTCGGGCGGCTCGACCAGGACACGACCGGGCTGCTGCTGATGACCGACGACGGCCATTTCATCCATCGCATGGGTTCACCCAAGCACCATGTGCCCAAGGTCTACGAGGTGACGACCAAGCATCCCGTCGATGCCGCTCAGGTCGACAACTTGCTTGCTGGCGTTGTACTCGACGACGATCCCAAACCAGTGCGCGCGGCCGCCTGTGAAGCCACCGGCGAGCTGCAATTGCGCCTGACATTGACTGAAGGCAAGTACCACCAGGTCAAGCGAATGGTCGCTGCCGTCGGCAACCGCGTCGAGGCATTGCATCGTTCGCGAATCGGCTCGCTCGTGTTGACCGACGCCTTGCCGGCGGGCCAGTGGCGCTGGCTCGCCGCCGACGAGGTCGAGGCGCTTCGAAGCTCACGCTGACGTCAGCCAATGGGCAGGGTCGACCGTTAAAATACAAGACCTTATTTCGGACTTATTCTTTTGCTCTCTCTTGTCCTGCCGACCGGCCGCTTCGCGGGCTTTTTGTTGCTGTGTGCCGTTCTCGTGGCACCCCTCTTTCAGCCGGTCGTCGCCGCCGAGCTTCCGCCTATCTTTGTTCTGAATTCGCTCGACGCCAGCGTCAGCGTCATCAGTCCCGACGACTGGACCGAAAAGCAGCGCATCACGACCGGCAAGGAGCCGCATCACATCTACATGACGCCAGACGAAAAGTCCGTCATCGTGGCGAATTCGGCGGGCGATTCCCTGACGTTTTTGAACCCGCGCACAGCTGAAGTGCAACGCGTCGTCTACGGGATCATCGATCCGTACCAGCTGCAGTTCTCGCGCGACATGAAGTGGTTCGTCACAGCCGGTAACCGCCTCAATCACGTCGATATCTACCGCTGGGACGGCAAGGACCTGAAGCTTGCCAAGCGCATCCCGACCGGCAAGACGCCGAGCCACATCTGGATCGACGGTACCAGCACGATCGCCTATGTGACGATGCAGGACAGCGACGAGTTGATCTCGATCGACCTCGCCACGCAGGCCATCCGCTGGCGTATACCCACGGGCGCCATGCCGGCCGATATTTTCGGCATCCATGGCGGTAAGACGCTGCTGGTCGGGCTTACTGGCAGCGATGGCGTTCAGGTGTTCGACGTGGCGGGTGCGGAACCAAAACTGGTTGGCAAGATTCCGACCGGCAAGGGAGCGCATGCCTTCCGCGCGGCTGGCGACGGGCGCAGTGTTTTCATCAGCAACCGCGTGGCCAACACGATCAGCCGTATCGACATTGAAACGCTCAAGGTGACCGACGAATATCCCGTGCCTGGCGGCCCGGATTGCATGGACGTGTCCGCCGACGGCAAGACTTTGTATGTGACTTCTCGCTGGGCCAAGAAGCTCAGCATCGTCGATCTGGCGAGCCACAAGGTGATTCGGCAAATCAACGTGGGGCGTTCGCCTCACGGTGTCTGGACGCTGGACCATGCCAAGCTCTACTAAGTTCGCGAGTGTTTTCGTCGCACTCATCGCTGCCTGCGCGGTGCCGCTGAGTGCAGCAGCACAGGGCACTCCAGGCACCCCGAACACCTGCGAAAAACCCGTCTACCTGACCCTCGACACCGGCCACATGGGCATCGCCCCACTGGTAGCCGATGTGCTTAAGCGCCAGAACGTGCGGGTCACGTTCTTCGCCGCGGCCGAACGCACGCAGACCGATGGCGACAGTCTCGACAACCATTGGGCCGCATGGTGGAAGGCGAGGGCGGCCGAAGGCAACGAGTTCGGCTCGCACACCTATGACCACGTCTATTGGCGCAGCGACGAGAAAAGCGTCGAACCGCGTTTCCGCGTGCGGCCCTCGGCCGGCGCACTCGCCGGGCGTGAGTTCACCTGGAGCGCGGCGGAGTACTGCGAGAACATCGCGAAGTCGTCGGAGCGATTGGCGTTGATCACGGGAAAGAAGCCGCTGCCGTTGTTTCGCGCACCGGGTGGCAAGACCTCTCCGAAGTTACTCGCCGCAGCCCGCGCTTGCGGCTTCGCTCATGTCGGCTGGGCGCCAGAAGGCTTCCTCGGTGACGAACTGCCGAGCGAATCGTTCAGCAACGAGAAACTGCTCGCGCAGTCGCTCGCCACGATCAAGCCGGGCGATATCCTGCTCGCGCACCTGGGCATCTGGTCGCGCAATGACCCGTGGGCGCCGGCCGATCTGGAGCCGCTCATCGTCGGCCTCAAGACCAAGGGCTTCTGCTTCGAAACGCTGCGTCAGCATCCGGATTACCGCGCCTGGATCGCGGCCCATCCTTGACCAGGTGACATCATGGTCGAGTGGCTGACAGATCACTTTTCGGCGCTGCAGGGCTGGTTCTTCGAGTCGGCCGTGCAGCCACTCGTTTATGCCGTCGGTCTCGGTGGCTGGACCGAAGACGCTTTCGACGCAACGGGTTGGCTGCTGGTCGGGCTGATCCAGATTCTGGTGCTGCTGGCAGTCATCGGGCCACTGCAACGCTGGCGGCCGGCCGAGCTGGTGGTCGACAAGCGCGCCATTCGCACCGACATCCTGTACACGTTGATCCACCGCCTCGGGTTTTTCAGGCTCGCGATCTTCTTCTTGCTGCAGCCGGTGTTCGACGATGCACTCGGCAGCCTGCGTGGGTCCGGCTGGGGCACGCTGCATCTCGATGAACTGTGGCCGGGCGTTACCGACGTGCCGTGGATCGCTTTTGCGATGTACCTCGTGGTGCTGGACTTCGTCGAATACCTGATCCATCGCGGTCAACATGGCTTCACTTGGTGGTGGGGCCTGCATTCGCTGCACCACTCGCAGCGGCAGATGACGATGTGGAGCGACAACCGCAACCACCTGCTCGACGACGTGATCCACGACATCATCATCGTGGTCGTGGCGCAGCTGATCGGTGTGGCGCCGGGCCAGTTCATTGCCGTGGTCGCTTTCACACAGCTGAGCGAGAGCCTGCAACATGCCAACTTGAGATTGAGCTTCGGCGCCATCGGCGAGCGGCTGTGGATCAGCCCACGCTTTCACCGGCTCCATCACAGCATCGGTCTCGGGCACGAGTCTGGCGGTGCAAAGACTTTGGGCGGGCACAACTTCGGCGTGCTGCTCCCGTGGTGGGACATGCTATTTCGCACCGTCAACTTCGAGCCGCGCTACGACGCGACAGGCATTCGCGATCAGATCGAGCCTGACGCATCCGGGCGGCTGCGCGACTACGGCCGCGGCTTCTGGGCGCAGCAATTGTTCGCGCTGAAGCGCATGGTGGGCCGCGGCTGACGCTGGCGGTCGTTGGCCAGCGTTATCCTCTCGGCCGATGCGTTTACTCCTCGATTCCTTTTGGCGCGCTGTAGCTTACTGCCTGCGGCCTCGCGTGATGCTGCTGTCCTTTCTGCCGCTTGTCGTGATGGCGGTGCTGGCGGGCGGCATCGGCTATTTCTACTGGGCGCCTGCCGTTGCGTGGACGCGTGAAGCGCTCGACGCCTGGCCACTGTTGTCCAGCGTATGGGGCTGGATTGGCGGGCTCTTTTCGGCCGACCCGCGTACGTTCCTCGCGCCGCTTGCCGTGGTGCTCGCCAGCACTCCGTTGTTGGTCCTCGTGTCGCTCATCGTCGTGGCCGCCTTCATGGCGCCGGCTTTGACACGCCTCGTGGCGGAGCGCCGCTTCCCGGCGCTGGAGCAGAAGAAGGGCGCCTCGATGCTCGGTAGCATCGCGCGCTCCATCGGCGTCACTTTGCTGGCGCTCGTCGCGCTTATCGTGTCGATGCCGCTTTGGCTGATTCCGCCGCTCGTATTGATCCTGCCTCCGTTGATCTGGGGCTGGCTCACCTACCGCGTCATGAGCTTCGACGCGCTGGCCGAACACGCCAGTGCCGAAGAACGGGCCACCTTGCTGCGCACCCACCGGCTTCCGTTGCTCGGCATCGGCGTGCTGTGCGGTTACCTCGGCGCGGCGCCGAGCATCGTGTGGGCGTCCGGCATTCTTTTCGCGGCCGCTTTTTTCGTGCTGGTGCCGATCGCGATCTGGATCTATACCCTCGTGTTTGCGTTTTCTGCGCTCTGGTTCGCACATTACTGTCTCGATGCGCTCAACCAGCTGCGGGCACAGCGAGGGGCGCTGGCTGCCAACACTGCGGCTGTTCCGCTTCCTTCGATTCCCGCTGCATCGGCTTCCCAATGGAGTTCCCCATGACCCGTCAATCCAGTCCCGGGGCCAAGCGCGCCTTCGGCCTCATCATCGTCGGCGACGAGATCCTGTCGGGCAAACGTGTCGACAAGCACATGCCCAAAGTCATCGAACTGCTTGCCGCGCGCGGCCTGCCGCTGGCTTGGGCGGAATACGTCGGCGACGAGCCACTGCGCATCACGGCGGCGCTGGCCCGGGCTTTCGCTTCCGGCGATATCGTCTTTTCTACCGGGGGCATCGGCGCCACGCCCGACGACCATACGCGCCAGTGCGCTGCTGCGGCGCTCGGCGTGCCTCTCGCGCTGCACCCGGAGGCCGAGGTGCTGATCCGCGAGCGGATGCAAGACACGGCCCGTGAGTCGGGCGTACCTTACGAGCCCGATCGCCCCGACAACGTGCACCGTTTGAACATGGGTGTGTTCCCGCTCGGCTCGAACATCATCGTCAACCCGTACAACAAGATTCCGGGCTTCAGCGTGGCCGACGTGCACTTCGTTCCTGGCTTCCCGGTGATGGCTTGGCCGATGATCGAATCGGTGCTCGACAGTCGCTACGCTGGGCTTTTTGCGCACGGCTCGGCGGCTGAAAAATCAGTCATCGTCTTCGGTGCGATGGAAGCCACCCTCACCCCGCTGATGGAAGAGATCGAGCGCACACACGCGGGCATCAAGGTGTTCAGCCTGCCCAGCGTCGACCATCCGACCTACGGGCGGCACATCGAATTGGGCGTCAAGGGCGATCCCGGCGAGATCGAGGCTGCGTATTCACAGCTTCTGGAAGGGTTGCGCACCTTTGATGCGCGTCTTGGCCCTGAATTGGTGCGTTAATTGCGATTGCACCAAGAAGGCGAGCGACCGCCTTCTTTTGGACTCATGGGCCGCAGAACCCAGCCAGGCTCAGGGGACAATGGCACAAAACCTGCATTCATTTCTTCCGCGTTTCCAACCACTATCCCAACAGGAGAACCTGATGTCAAAGACCGTCGCCGATGTACTCAAACTCGTCAAGGAAAGCGAGGTCAAGTTCATCGACTTCCGATTCACCGACACGCGAGGCAAAGAGCAGCACGTGACCGTGCCGGTTTCCGCTTTCGATGAAGACAAGTTCACCTCGGGCCACGCGTTCGACGGCTCGTCGATTGCCGGCTGGAAGGGCATCGAAGCGTCGGACATGCAGCTCATGCCCGACCCGAACACCGCCAACATCGATCCGTTTTTTGAAGAAACGACGCTGATCCTCACCTGCGACGTCATCGACCCGGTCGACGGCAAGCCTTACGAGCGCGATCCGCGTTCGCTGGCCAAGCGTGCCGAGGCTTACATGAAGGCCTCCGGCCTGGGCGATACGGCCTACTTCGGACCGGAACCAGAATTCTTCGTGTTCGACAGCGTTCGCTGGAAGAACGACATGTCGGGCTGCTTCGTGAAGATCGATTCCGAAGAGGCTTCGTGGAACACCGACAAGGAATACGAACACGGCAACACCGGCCATCGCCCCGCAACCAAGGGCGGCTACTTTCCGGTTCCGCCAGTCGACAGTTTCCAGGACATGCGCTCCGAAATGTGCCTGGTGCTCGAAGCATTGGGCATTCCGGTCGAAGTGCATCATCACGAAGTCGCGAATGCGGGCCAGATGGAACTCGGCACCAAGTTCAGCACGCTGACACAGCGCGCCGACTGGGTCCAGTTGCAGAAGTACGTGATCCAGAACGTGGCCCACGCCTACGGCAAGACCGCGACCTTCATGCCCAAGCCGATCGTTGGCGACAACGGTTCCGGCATGCACGTGCACCAGTCGGTCTGGAAAGACGGCAAGAACCTGTTTGCGGGCGACGGCTATGCAGGCCTGTCGGAATTCGCGCTGTTCTACATCGGCGGCATCATCAAGCACGCCCGCGCGTTGAACGCCATCACCAATCCTGGAACCAACAGCTACAAGCGCCTGGTCCCCGGATTCGAGGCTCCGGTGAAGCTGGCGTACTCGGCCAAAAATCGCTCGGCTTCGATCCGTATTCCGTTCGTGGCCAACCCCAAGGGCCGCCGCGTCGAAGCGCGCTTCCCTGATCCACTGATGAACCCGTACCTGGGTTTTGCCGCATTGCTGATGGCCGGCCTCGACGGCGTTGAAAACAAGATCCATCCGGGCGAAGCCGCCACCAAGGATCTGTACCATCTGCCGCCGGAAGAAGACGCGCTGATCCCGACCGTGTGCCACAGCCTCGACCAAGCGCTGGAGCACCTCGACAAGGACCGCGCCTTCCTGACCAAGGGCGGCGTGTTCACCGATTCGTACATCGATGCGTACATCGACTTGAAGATGACCGAAGTCACGCGCTTCCGCATGGCGACGCACCCGGTCGAATTCGACATGTACTACTCGCTGTAAACCGGCTTACCCGGTTCACGCGTTAAAAAAGGACGGCCTAGGCCGTCCTTTTCTTTTTGTGGGGAACAAGCCGAAGGTCGTATTGTCGAATTGCACGAAAATGTCAGCTTGATGCGCACTACCTCCACCCCCATGAAGACTGCTTCTTTTCTATTGATGGCTGCCTCGTTCGTCGCATCTCTGGCCGGCGTATCTGCCTTCGCGCAGGAGAAAGTTTTTCGCTGCGGCAACGAATACACCAACAACGCAGCCGACGCGGCCAAGCGCGGCTGCAAGGTGATGGAAGGCGGCAACCTGACGATTGTGCAAGGCACGACGCCGCGTGGCGCTTCGGTTGGCAGCAGCTCCGGTGGCTCTTCGGCCGCAAAGGCACCGGCCGGCAGCCCGCGCGTCGAGGGCTCCGACCAGCGCGCACGCGATGGTGAGGCCCGCTCGGTGCTCGAGTCCGAACTCAAAAAGGCCGAGTCCCGGCAAGCCGAATTGCTGAAGGACTTCAACAATGGCGAGCCCGAGAAGCAGGGCGCGGAGAGTCGCAATTACCAGAAATATCTCGATCGGGTCGCCGAAATGAAGGCCGAGATTGCCCGCAACGAAAGCGACATCGCCGGCATCCGGCGCGAAATAGGCCGCTTGCCGGCTAGAAACTGAGGATGGTTTTCGGCAAGCCCGCCGGCACCGGCAAGCGCTTTCAAACCTTCGATCTTCTCTCGACATTGATCGCCGTCGTCCGCATGGATGGCGCGGTCTTGTTTGCGAACGCCGCGCTTGAAGACGCGCTGGGTACGTCGCGTCGAACGCTTGAAGGTTCACCGTTCGGCAACTGTTTCAATGAGCCGAACGTCTTGCGCACCGCTATCGATGGTGCGCGCAGCAACGACTTCGCGACGCTGCGCTACGAAGCGCTGCTGCGCCGCGGCAGCCACGAAATGATGCCGGTGCAGGTGACCCTGGCGCAAGGCGACAAGCCGGGCGAACTCATCATCGAGCTGATTCCCATCGAGCAGCAAGTGCGGCAAGACCGCGAAGAGCGTTTGCTCGACCAGGCGCAGGCCAACAAGGAACTGATTCGCAATCTGGCGCACGAAATAAAGAACCCGCTCGGCGGCATCCGTGGCGCTGCGCAGCTGCTGCAGATGGAGGTGGAGTCGCGTGATCTTGTCGAGTACACGCAGGTCATCATTCATGAGGCCGACCGGCTGCAGACTCTGGTAGATCGGCTGCTGGCGCCCCATCGGCGGCCGCATGTGGTGGGTGACGTCAACATCCATGAAGTGTGCGAGCGGGTACGCTCGGTGATCTTGGCGGAGTTCCCGCGCGACCTCGACATCGAGCGCGATTTCGACCCGTCACTGCCGGAGTTTCGCGGCGATCGTGAGCAGCTGATTCAGGCCACGCTCAACATCGTTCACAACGCGGCGCAGGCGTTGGCCGAGCGACGCGCGGCCGGCGACGCGCGCATCACGCTCAAGACGCGCGTTGCCCGACAAGTGATCTTCAATAAGCAGTGGTATCGATTGGCACTGGAATTGCATGTCATCGACAACGGACCGGGTGTGCCGGATGCGATCAAGGACCGCATCTTTTACCCACTCGTCTCCGGAAGGGAAGGTGGAACCGGGCTGGGGCTGACGCTAGCGCAGACATTTGTGCAGCAGCACCACGGCCTGATCGAGTGCGACAGCGTACCGGGCCGAACCGATTTCAAAATACTGATACCGCTGCCATAGCGCAGCGATGGCAACAAGGAGCTGCATGAAGCCGATTTGGATAGTGGACGACGACCAGTCGATCCGCTTCGTGCTGGAAAAAGCGCTGCTGCGCGAAGACCTGCCGACACGCAGCTTCACCAACACCCGCGAAGTGCTCGCCGCGCTCGAGCTGGCAGCCGACGATGAAACGCAGGGCCCTCAAGTCCTGGTGAGCGACATCCGCATGCCCGGCGGCTCCGGGCTCGACTTGCTCGACAAGATCAAGGCCAAGCACCCCGGCCTGCCCGTCATCATCATGACGGCGTTCTCCGACCTCGATAGCGCCGTTTCCGCGTTCCAGGGAGGAGCGTTCGAATACCTGCCCAAGCCTTTCGATTTGCCGCGCGCAGTCGAGTTGATCCGTCGTGCCGTCGACGAAAGCCAGCGCGAAGAAGTGGCCGAAGAGCGCATGGCCGCCGCCCCCGAAATGCTCGGCCAGGCACCTGCCATGCAGGACGTGTTCCGTGCCATCGGCCGGCTGTCGCAGAGCAACGTGACGGTGCTGATCACCGGTGAATCGGGTTCCGGCAAAGAGCTGGTGGCGCGCGCGTTGCACAAGCATTCGCCGCGCACCAATGGCCCGTTTGTAGCTATCAACACCGCCGCCATTCCCAAGGATTTGCTCGAGAGCGAATTGTTCGGTCACGAGCGCGGCGCCTTCACCGGAGCGCAGACCATGCGACGCGGCCGCTTCGAACAGGCCGAAGGCGGGACGCTGTTTCTCGATGAAATCGGCGACATGCCGTTCGACCTGCAGACGCGTTTATTGCGCGTGCTGAGCGACGGTCACTTCTATCGGGTCGGTGGCCACAACTCTGTCAAGGCGAACGTGCGCGTCATCGCCGCAACCCATCAAGACCTGGAGCAGCGCGTCAAGATCGGTGGCTTTCGTGAGGACTTGTTTCACCGGCTCAACGTGATTCGTCTGCGTCTGCCGGCTTTGCGCGAGCGCGGTGAAGACGTGCCCGCGCTCACTCGGCACTTCCTGCAGCAGAGCGCCAAGCAACTCGGCGTCGAGCCCAAGCGCATCTCGGATGCCGCGCTGACGCAGCTTGCGACCTTCGCGTTTCCGGGCAACGTGCGTCAGCTCGAGAATATTTGCCACTGGCTGACCGTCATGGCGCCCGCGCAGCTGGTCGAAACCAAAGACCTGCCGCCCGAGGTGCTGGCGGTGGTGCCGGTCGAGGCGCCGATGCTTTCGCATGCACAGCCGCAGGTTGCGGCAGTTGCGCCTTCCCATTCGGTCGAGCACATCGCAGTGCCGGCGCCAGTGTTGACCGCCATGACGGAAGCTTCTACCTCCGCGGGTTCTGCGGGCTGGGAATCCGGGCTCGAAGGCGAGGCGCAGGCTCTGCTCGAAGCTGGGCGAAACGATGTCTGGGATGTCTTGTCGAAACGCTTCGAGTCTCGACTGATTCTCACGGCGCTGGCGAACACGCGCGGCCGCCGCATCGAGGCTGCACAAAAGCTCGGCATCGGCCGCAACACGATCACACGCAAGATTCAGGAGCTCGGCATCGAGTGATGCCGGCCTGCTGCATGCCGGTGTGTGCGGCGGGGTGCCTTACTTCAGCAGTTCGCTCAAGCTCACCGGCTTGATCTTGCCGCCTTCGACAGTCACAACCACCGGATCGACGATGGTGCCGCCCACCGCATCGACGCCCTTGAATTCGCCGGCGTTCTGCTCCTTCGGCATCTTCATCAACGCGTCGTTCATCTGGGCGCGAATGGCGGCCGCATCGGTGGTCGTACCCGCTGCTTTCATGGCCGCGGCCAGCGCGTGCGTCATGGCGTAGTTGTACGAAGATTCGGTGGTCGGGTCTTTGTCAGCGCCGTACGCCTTGCGGTATGCCGCGGCAAAGGCCTTGGGCCCCGTGCGTTCGTCGTATGAAACCGGCATCACACCAATGGAGCCTTCGAGCATGGCCAGCCCGCCGGTGACCTTGGACATCTCATCGAGCTTGGCCTGGTCCATGATTAAAAACCCGCCCTTGAACCCGAGCTCGCGCGCCTGTTTGGCGACCAGCGCGGTCGGCTCCGAAGGGCCGCCGACAAACAGCACGTCGGGCTTCTCGGCCAGCACCCGGCTCACGCCGCTGTAGAAGTCGGCCGAGCGGTTGTACGACATGGGATTGTTGGAGACCACCGTGCCGCCGGCCTTGATCCACGCTGGCTCGAACAGTGCGCTCCAGTTCTTGGCGTAGTCGTGGTCACCCGGCAGCATGCCGACCTTCTTGCCGTACTTCTTCATCTCGTATTTGGTGAAGGGCTCGATGTACGAATTGAACGTCGGAGGAATGCGGATGGTCAGCTTGTTGCCGGTTTCTGTGATCTTGGGCGTGCTCGAGTACGCCATCACGATGAACTTCTCTTGCTCGTTGAAGGCCTGCATGGCGTAGATGCCGCCGGAATGCGGCACGAACACTGCCGCCGTCTGGTATTGCTGCACCAGCCGACGCGCGTTGATGGCTGCTTCAGCCGGGGAGTACTTGTCGTCCAGCGACACGAGTTCGAGCTTGACCTTCTTGCCGGCCACCTCGAGCCCGGCGGCGTTGATCTCCTTGATCGCCATCTCTATGCCGTTGACCACGTTCTTGCCATACAGCGCGGCACCGCCGCTCAACGGGCCGGTGTAGCCGATCTTGACGAGGTCTTGCGCCAAGGCAGAGCCGGCACCCATGGCGCCTATCGCCCCGAGCAGGGTCGTAGCGATGGGCAGCAGGGCCAGGCGGCGGCGGAGGGTCGTGGTCTTCATGGTCAGAGTCTCCTGAGGGTTGAAACGAATGGAAGGAAAGTAGCAGGGAGGCGGTGCGGCTCGTTGTCGCGTGCGGTCATGCGCAGGTGATTGTTGGGCCGTACGTTGCTCATGCGATCAGGCGCCGATGTAGGCAGCGCGCACCGCCTCGTTGTTGAGCAATGAATCACGATCGCCTTCGAGCGTGATGCGGCCACGTTCGATGACGTAGGCGCGATGCGCGATCGCCAGCGCCGAGTACGCGTTCTGTTCTGCCAGCAGCACCGTGGTGCCCGCACGGTTGATCCGCTGGATGACCTCGAACACCTGCTTCACGACCAGCGGCGCCAAGCCGAGCGACGGCTCGTCGAGCAGCAACACCTTGGGTCGTCCGAGGATTGCGCGGCCGATCGCCACCATTTGCTGCTGGCCGCCGGACAGCGAGCCGGCCGGATCGTTCTGCTTTTTTTCGAGAATTGGAAACAGGCCAAACACCTCGTCGAGAGAACGTTTGATGCCGGCTTTGTCGCTGCGGTGAACATAGGCGCCGAGCACCAGGTTCTTTTTGACCGACATCATCGGAAAGAGCTTCCGTCCTTCGGGGCAGTGAACAACACCGGCTCCGACGATCTGCGCCGGTCGCTTGCCGACCAACTCGCTGTCGGCGAATCGAATGCTGCCGGCACTCGCTTTTTGAATGCCGCTGGCCGCCATGAAGATCGATGTCTTGCCGGCACCGTTGGCGCCAAGCAGAACCACGAGTTCGCCGGCAGACGCATGCATCGTGACGCCGCTCAGCGCGCGAAAGCTTCCGTAGTGAAGGTCGACGTTTTCAAACCGCAGCATGGTCGGCTCCGGCATGGGTTCCCGCATCGGTCCCGAGATAGGCTTCGATGACTTGCGGATCGCGGCGGATTTCGGCCGGCGTTCCTTCGGCGATCTTGGCGCCGTTGTTGAGCACGACGATCTTGTCGGCCAGCCGCATGATCATGTCCATCTTGTGTTCGATCAGACACACGGTCTTGCCATGGTCGACCAGCTTTCGAATCAGTGCCGCAAGTCCCACGGTTTCTTCGGGATTGACGCCACCGGCGGGTTCGTCGAGCAATAGCAACTCGGGGTCGGTTGCCAGTGCCAGCGCAAAGGCGACGCGCTTGCGCTCCTCTTGCGTGATGTCGGCGGCGATGCGGTTCGCGATATGGGAGAGGCCGACGAAGTCGAGCGACTCCCGTGCCTTCTCGCGGCACATGCGCTCTTCGCCTTGGAGCCTCTTGCTGTTGACCACGACATCCCACAGACCCGACTGCGTGCGCAACCGATAGCCGACGATCAGGTTGTCGAGCACCGTTGCGTTGTCGAACAGGTGAGTCGACTGAAAAGTACGTGCAATGCCGAGACCTGCCACCTGATCGGGCCGCAAGCCCGTGACGTCTTGTCCCTTGAATTCGATGCGTCCGGACGTCGGCTTGTGCGTGCCCGCCACCAGGTTGAAGAAGGTGGTCTTGCCGGCGCCGTTGGGGCCGATGATGGCGCTGACCTGGCCGCGCTCGAAGCGCGTGGTGACGTGGTCGACGGCGGTGAGGCCGAAGAAGTGCTTGGTCAGGTCGGTGATCTCAAGCATGGTGCTTTGCCTTCGCCGTCGTTTCGATGAACTGCGTGGTTTCGGCCGCAGCAGACTCCGCTGCATCGGCGCGCCGCGCACGCCGCTTCAGGTAGGTGCCGACGATGCCGTTGGGCAAGAAGATGATGAGCGCGATCAGCACTGGACCGAAGACGACCATGCGGTAGTCCTGCAGGAACTGCAAGCTCTGTGTGAGCCAGGTGACCAGGAAGGTGCCGACCAGTGGTCCGAGCAGCGTGCCGATGCCGCCGACCAGTATGAACATCACGAGGTCGAAGGTCACGGTTTCGCTTGCGAGATCGGGACCGAGAAAGCGCACCTGCCCGGCGTAGAGCGCGCCGGCAAAACCGGCGTACGTCACCGACAGCACGAACGACAGCGTCTTGGTGCGCATCAGGTTGATGCCCAGCGCCTCGGCCAGTTCGTCGCTGTTGCGCACCGCCATGAAGCTGCGCCCGAGCAGCGAGCGCACGATGCGCGCCATGATCCAGATGGCCAGTGCCAGGAAGGCAAGCACCAGGTAGTACTGCGACAGCGGCGTGCCGAACTGCAGCGGGCCGATGCCGCTCGGCGCCGGAATGCCCATGATGCCGACCGGCCCGTGTGTCAGGCTCTCCCACTTTTCGATCAGCAAAAACATGATGTAGCTGATGCACAGCGTGAAGATCGAAAAGTAATGGCCCTTGAGCCGCAGCGACAGCAGCCCGACGAAGAAGCCGATGCTGGCCGTCACCAAGCCGGCGAGCACAAATGCGACCCAGAATGGCACCTGGTGATCGACCGTCAGGATGCCTACCGTGTACGCGCCGACCGCCATGAAAGCGCCGTGCGCCAAGTTGAACTGACCGGTGTAGCCGGTGATGAGGTTGAGCCCCAGTGCCGCGATCGCCATGATGAAGGCTTGCGTTGCGACAGAGAGCAGGTA
The DNA here is from genome assembly GCF_046115955.1 of Variovorax sp. GrIS 2.14. Classification (NCBI taxonomy): domain Bacteria; kingdom Pseudomonadati; phylum Pseudomonadota; class Betaproteobacteria; order Burkholderiales; family Comamonadaceae; genus Variovorax; species Variovorax sp. GrIS 2.14. The sequence continues at coordinate 30,693 of NZ_JBJXIA010000011.1, read as the reverse complement.
GTTGTTCTGCGCGAAGAGCGGAAAGATCAGCGCCACCACCGCCAGCAGGGCCCAGCCGGCTTTGCCTTCGAGCAGCTTCATCAGCGCGCTCCCTTGGGGGTGAAGAGGCCCTGCGGTCTGAACGACAGGATCACCACCAACAGAACGAAGGCGATGATGTCCTTGTAGTCGGTCGAGAAATAGAAGCCGCCAAAGCTCTCCGCCATGCCGATGATCAGGCCGCCCACGATGGCACCCGGAAAGCTGCCCATGCCGCCCAGGATGATGATGACGAAGGCCTTGGTGATCACCAGGTTTCCCATCGCCGGATACACCAGGTTGATGGGCGCATAGAGCACCGCAGCGATAGCGGCGAGCGCCCCTGAAATTGCGAATACCAGCAGCGTTACGCGCGTGGCGTCGATGCCGACCAGCGCGGCGCCATCGCGGTTTTGCGCCATCGCGATGATGGTCGAGCCGATCACGGTGTAGTTCAGGAACAGGTGCAGCAAGATCATCAGGCTGAACGCGCCCGCGATGATCAGCAGACGCTGCAGCGGCGCGGTCAATCCAAAGATTTCAACGACCTGTCCATAAGGCGTTGGCATGCGATGAAACTCGGCGCCGAACACGGCCTGCGCGCCGGCTTCGAGGAACAGCAGGATGCCGATGGCCGCGATCATGTCGTGCAGTTCTGGCGCGTTGCGCAGCGGGTGAAACACGAGTCGGTCGGCCAGCATTGCCAGCACCGCCACGGCCGCGGCGGCACCGAGCATGGCGATCCAGTAATTGAGCCCGAGCGCCGTCATCAGGTAGTAGCCGACGAACGCACCGGCCATGTAGAACGTGCCGTGCGCGAAGTTAGGGACGTGAAGAATGCCGTACACCAGCGTGAGGCCGAGCGCCACCAGGCTGTACACGCCGCCCACGGTCAGGCCGTTGAGCAATTGCTGAAAAAAAAGTTCCAAATCGATCCCCTGCACAACTCCTGCGCGACGCTCGAAAGCACGTCTACAACGCAGGCCCGCGATTGTGGAAGCTGGGGTCGCTCTCGTCGACTGAGGTTTGCCCGAAGACTCGCTGTCGCCTCAGTGACTGATCGGTGCAACGTTGGTCGCGAGGTCCAGGGAAACGAGGTCCATGGAAAGCTAGCGCGAGCGCTGGCCGAGCGTCAACGAATCAAGCTGGAAGTTGCCGCCCTTGTCCCAAAGCCAGGTCTCGACATAGGTGTGGGCGCCGAGCTTGCCGGGACTCGGTAACGGCGACGCCTCCTTGATGAGTTCGGCGATCTTCGGGGGCACCTCAGGTGCGTGACTCGGCACGCGGCTGTAGAAAACGTTGATCACCTTGCCGTTCGCATCGACATCAGTCTCGACTACGACCACTGCGTAAACCAGCGGCGGAATCTTGCCCTTGAAGATGCGCTTTGGGTAGATCTTGTAGATGTGCGCTGCGGCAATCTTGCGATAGCTTTTGATGGCTGGTGTCTGCGCACTGATGAGTCGCACCGTCGGTACATCCGAATTGGCCTCCGCCGCTTTTTCCACGACGGGCGCGGTGCCTTCTTTGGCCGCCTCTTTCTCGTCCGACTTGAATAGACCACATCCCGCGAGCAGGGACGACAGCGCGAGTGACAGGACGAGGCCTGAAAGAAGGTAATAGCGACGCATCGGTTCAGCCACCGAGCGCGAGTGTCACCGGCGCATGGTCGCTCGGCTTCTCCCATTTGCGGGGAACGCGATCGACCGTGCAACTCTTTGCAAGTGGTACCAATGGACCACTGACAAGGATGTGGTCGATGCGCAAGCCACGGTTTTTCTGGTACCCCAGCATCCGGTAGTCCCACCACGAGTAGCTCTTTTCTGGCTGCTCGAAAAGCCGAAAGCTGTCGGTCAGCCCAAGCGCCAGCAAGGCCTTGAAGTGGTCGCGCTCTTCAGTCGTGTGATGAATGGTCTCGGCCAGCCCGATAGGGTCGAAGCTGTCGCGGTCTTCCAGCACGATGTTGAAGTCGCCCAGCAGCACCAGCTTCGGGTGTGCGGCCATTTCCGCGCGAAGCCACTCGCGCAAGCCATCGAGCCAGCGCATCTTGTAGGCGAACTTGTCGCTGCCCGGCGCCTGGCCGTTGACGAAGTAGCCGTTGACGACGCGCACATCGCCAATCGGCGTGTCGAGCGTGGCGCTGATTACGCGCGAATGTTCGTCGACGAATCCACCGATGTTTTTCGCGACGTCGCGCATCGGCAGGCGGCTCAGGATCGCGACGCCGTTGTACGTCTTCTGGCCGAACACCGCAGCGTCGTAGCCGGCCGCCTTGAATACATCGAGCGGAAACTTTTCGTCGCTCATCTTGAGCTCTTGCAGGCACAGCACATCGATGGGATTGGCGGCAAGCCAGTCAAGCACGTGCTGCAGGCGAGCGGTCAGGGAATTTACGTTCCAGGTGGCGATCTTCATGGTCGTTCCATCGTGACGAAGCTGAACCGCAGTCCGTTCGTCGAGGTGTGGGGAGTGCGGGAGGTCTCGTGCCAACCAGCCGCCATTGCAGGTGCAAACGCATCGCCCTCGTAGTCGCGATGAATCTCGGTGATGACTGCGCGCTGCGCCAGCGGTTCGGCCTCCGCATAGATCTCCGCGCCGCCGATCACCCAAACTTCGGGTGCTTGCGTCTGTTTGGCGTGGGCCAGCGCATCGAGAAGGCTCGAAGCGCTTTGCGCGCCTTCTTCGTACCAGCCGTCTTGCCGCGTGACCACGATGTTGGTGCGGCCCGGCAACGGCCGGAATTTGGGCGGCAGCGAGTCCCAGGTCTTGCGACCCATGATCACCGGCGCCTTGGCAGTCTGCGCCTTGAAGTGCGCCATGTCTTCCGGCAAGTGCCAGGGCAAGGTGCCGTTCGCGCCAATGACGCCATTGGCCGCACGCGCGAAGATGAGGTTGATGCGCATCACACAGCGACCGGTGCCTTGATGGCCGGGTGCGGGTCGTAGCCTTCGAACGCGAAGTCTTCGTACTGGTAGTCGAAGATCGACTCGGGCTTGCGCTTGATCACCAGCGTCGGATACGGGTGCGGCGTGCGGCTTAGTTGGAGCGCGACTTGCTCCGCGTGGTTGCTGTAGATGTGGCAGTCGCCGCCGGTCCAGACGAAGTCGCCGACATCCAAATCGCATTGCTGCGCGACCATGTGCGTGAGCAGTGCGTAGCTCGCGATGTTGAAAGGAACGCCCAGGAAGATGTCGGCGCTGCGCTGATAGAGCTGGCAGCTCAGCTTGCCGCGCTCACCCTCGTTTTGCGGCGGTGCCACGTAGAACTGGAAGAAGGCGTGACATGGCATCAACGCCATCTTCGACAGCTCGGCCACGTTCCATGCACTCACGATGATGCGGCGCGAATCCGGATTGGTCTTGAGCGTCTTGATGACGTCGGCGATCTGGTCGATGTGGCCGCCGCCCGCCGTCGGCCAGCTGCGCCACTGCACTCCGTACACCGGGCCGAGGTCGCCGTCCTCGCGTGCCCACTCGTTCCAGATCGTGACGCCGCGCTCGGTCAGCCAGTTGTTGTCGCTGGAGCCGGTGAGAAACCACAGCAGTTCCTGAATGATCGACTTGACATGCACCTTCTTCGTCGTGATCAGCGGAAAGCCCTCGTTCAAGTCGAAGCGCATCTGGTAGCCGAACACGCTCTTCGTGCCGGTGCCGGTGCGGTCGCTCTTGTGCACGCCGTGCGTGTCGACGTGGCGCATGAAGTCTTCGTATTGGGAACGAACGGGATAAGGACTTGTCATTTCAATAGCCTCCGAACAATGCGTCGAGGGCATCCTGGATTTGAAGTTGGTGGGTAGCAATGTTGACGACGGGTCGACGCAACTCTCCTGTGGGAATAGCACCGATCGAGGCCGTGTCCATGACGACGGATTTCCCCGCGACTTCAAACTGAGGGTTCAACCCGCGCACCGGGGTACTGTATCGGCCGGCAGCGAAAAGTGGCACGACCACGCGCGTTTCAAAGCCAGCGAGGTAGTCGCTCTGCACGTCAAGTATGAAAGGAATCGCGGTGCGGCCGGCCGCTTCAGGGTTCGCGTAGACATCGAAGCGTGCCATCAGGCTTTCTTCCCATCGCCGAGGCTGCGCGCAAAGGTTCTGTATTTGGCCAAAGGCAGACCTTCTTTGGCGATTCGTGCGTTGTGCGCCGCGACGCCTTGTTGGCTCTCTTCAGCCCACTTTTCCCAGTAACGGCGCTTCACCTCTTCCGCCAGCAAGCCATCGACGGTTTGCGAAACATTCATGCCGAGCTCGCGCGCCATTTCCAGCACCTTGCTGTTCAGCGAAAGGTTGGTTGCCTTCTTGGGTGCGTTATCGAAGTGGAGCATGTGCTTCTTTTCGTGGATGATTTATGCGCATAGTTTACGCGCACTTGCCGCGTGAGAGCAGTAGCGAGGTAGGCGTTTTAAATTTCTGGTGCCCGGCGTAGCATCGCCCCATGACTCAAAACCACGACGATCATGGTCATGCGCACAGCGAGCTGAGCGACATGGATTTGCGGGTGCGTGCTCTCGAGACCGTGCTCACGCAAAAGGGCTACATCGACCCGGCAGCGCTAGACGTATTGATCGATACCTATCAGACCCGCATCGGTCCGCGCAATGGCGCGCTCGTCGTGGCGCGGTCGTGGGTCGACCCCGCGTATCGCGACTGGCTCCGGGCCGATGCGAGTGCGGCCATCGCGTCGCTCGGCTACAGCGGTCGGCAGGGTGAGCACATGGTCGCGGTCGAGAACACACCAGCGCTGCACAACATGGTGGTGTGCACGCTGTGCAGTTGCTATCCGTGGCCGGTGCTGGGCCTGCCGCCCACCTGGTACAAAAGCGCCGCCTACCGCGCGCGGGCCGTCAAGGATCCACGCGGCGTGTTGGCTGATTTTGGCGTGACGTTGCCCGAGGCCGCGCGCATTCGCATTTGGGATTCGACGGCCGAGGTGCGTTACCTTGTGATCCCCGAGCGGCCCGCGGGCACCGAAGCGTTGGACGAAGCGCAACTCGCCGCGCTGGTGTCGCGCGACTCGATGATCGGCACCGCCCTCGTGCATGCGGCTACCCAGGCCCCCGCGCCGGGAACGTCGGCATGAGCGGCGCAACAATGGGTACGATGCCGCAAACGACGCCGTACGTCAGCCATGCCGATCTCGGCGGACAGGCCGGTCACGGCGCAGTGCTGCCCGAGCCCGAAGGCGAACTCTTTCATGCCGATTGGGAGCCACGCGTGTTGGCACTGACGCTGGCGATGGGCGCAACCGGCAGCTGGAACATCGACGCCAGCCGGGCAGTACGCGAAACCCTGCCCGACTACTCGCAGCTCGACTACTACCGCATCTGGTTCGCCGCCCTTGAAAAGCTCATGCTGCAGCGCGGCCAGCTGTTTTCCGACGAGATGGCTGCAGGCCGCATGCTGCACGACCCCGCACCGGTGTTGCGCACATTGCAGGCTGGCAGCGTCACCGCCGCGTTGGCCAAAGGCACGCCGACCGAGCGCCCTGCCACAACGTCTGCGCGCTTCGCGGTCGGGCAGTGGGTTCGCGCCCGTGCGGAGGCCGTCGATCACCACACCCGCTTGCCGGGCTACGTGCGCGGCAAGCGCGGCCGCATCGAGCGCGTGCTCGGCACCCATGTCTTCGCCGACAGCCATGCGCAGGGCCTGGGCGAAGCGCCGCAATGGCTTTACACGGTGGTCTTCGACGCGGCGGAGCTTTGGTCCGATCAGACGCTGGAGCACGGTGGAGGCTCCGACGTATCGGTCGACGCCTGGGAGTGCTACTTGCACGAGGCCGCATGAGCGATCTGTTCGCGTCGTCTCCGGGACTGCCGCGCGACACCGACGGACCCGTCTTCCGCAAGCCGTGGGAGGCGCAAGTATTCGCAATGGCATTGGCGCTGCACGAGCGCGGACTATTTACATGGGTGGAGTGGGCCGACGCGTTGTCGCGGCAGATCGCAGCTGCGCAAGCTGCAGGCGATCCGGACACCGGCGACACCTACTACCGTCACTGGCTGGCGGCGCTCGAAAGCCTGGTCGCCGAAAAAGGCGCTAGTTCGACCGATGAGTTGGCGACCTACCGCCACGCCTGGGACCACGCGGCCGACCGGACACCGCACGGGCAATCGATCGAATTGCGCGCAACCGATTTCGGCTGAAACCTCGGAGGGTCGGCGCAGCTCCGCTCGTGGCCCAGCGCTTCAGACGCGGATCACACGTCCAGGATTCAAGATGTTCTGCGGGTCGAGCCCGCGCTTGATCGCGCGCATCATGCCGAGCGCGACCGGTGACTTGTGCTTTTCGAGCTTGTCGACCTTGAGCCCGCCGATACCGTGCTCGGCCGAGAACGAGCCGCCGAATTCAGCGACCGCGTCGTACACCAGCGTGTTCACGCGGCCTTCCTGCTCGTTGAGAAACACCTTTGGATCACCATCGACCGGCGCCTGCACGTTGTAGTGCAGGTTGCCATCGCCCAAGTGGCCGAAGTTGACTAGGCGCACGCCCGGAATCTCCCGCTTCAACATCGCATCGGTCGACGCGACGAACGCTGGGATGCGCGACACCGCGATCGAGATGTCATGCTTGATGTTCAAGCCTTCTTCGGCCTGCGCCAGCGGAATGTTCTCGCGGATGTGCCAGAGCTGGTGCGCCTGCGTCAGGTTCTCGGCAACGACCGCATCGGTCACGCAGCCGTCTTCGAAGGCCGTTTCGAGCAGCGCTTCGAAGCGCGCACGCGCATGCTCCTCGGACTCGCTGTCCGAGTTTTCCAGCAGTACACACCACGGCACGGCGGCATCGTCGACGAAGGGCACGCGCAGTTGCGGCATGTGCTTGGCTACCAGGCTGAGTGCGAACTTGCCCATCACTTCGAAGCCGGTCAAGCCGGAACCGAGGTGCTTGTGCGCGAGGCCCAGCAAGGTCACCGCGTGTTCGAGCGAGGGCACGGCTGCCCAAGCTGTGAGGCGCGCGGCGGGCAGTGGGTACAACTTCATCGTGGCGGCCGTGATGATGCCGAGGGTGCCTTCGCTGCCGATCATCAGATCGCGCAGGTCGTAGCCGGTGTTGTCTTTGCGGAGGCCACTGGTCCCCTCCCAGATCTCGCCTTGCGGCGTGACGACTTCAAGCCCGAGGCAGAGGTCCCGCGTGTTGCCGTAGCGCACGACCTGCGTGCCGCCAGCGTTGGTCGCCAGGTTGCCGCCGATGGTGCAGCTGCCTTCGGCGGCGAGGCTCAGCGGGAACAGAAACCCGGCCTTCTCGGCCGCCTCTTGCAGCGTTTGCAGGATGCAACCGGCTTCCACTGTCATCGTCAGATTGGCCGCGTCGGTGGCGCGAATCGCATTCATGCGCTGCAGGCTCAGCAGCACCTGCGTGCCGCTGGCATCGGGCGTCGACCCGACCGCGAGGCCGGTGTTGCCGCCCTGCGGCACGATCGACGTGCCGACTGCGGCGCAGGCCTTGACGACTGCGGCAACCTGTTGCGTGTTGGCCGGGCGGACAACGGCCAGCGCCTTCCCGCGCTCGCGCTTGCGCCAGTCTTGCTCCCATGCGGTGAGGTCGCCTTCTGTAAGGACGTTGCCAGCGCCGACGATGGCGCGCAGTTGTTCGATGAGTGCGGTCAAGGCGCTGAACCCTCCAGATTGCCAACGTTTCGAAGAGCGGCGGCCTGGCTCAAGCGCGTGCGCACGTGCCAGGCACAGGCCACGAAAAGAGAGAGGCACAGGCCGACTTCGATCAGCGCGAGTATCTGACCCACGCCATTGCGGTCGCTCCATGCGCGCACCACGCCCTCGATGAAATAAAGCCAGATCATCAGGCTGACCCAGCGGTAGGTGTACATGCGGTTTTTGAGCAGCCCGGCGAGCGGCACGACCAATGGCAGCACCTTGAGCGCGAGCAGCGATCCGCCAGGCCGGATCGGCGCAAGCCACAGCTCCCACACAAGGCCAAGCAAGATGAGTCCCACGAGGCTGCCGACAGCGAGCCTGCGCGTTGCGACCACGCTGGAACTGACCGGTGCTGCGGGAACAGCGGCGGTGGAAGCGGCGGCTGAAGAGGGCTGCGGGGAGGTGGTTTTCATGTTCGAGATCTCCCCTCGTGCATGGCGCCAGCGGCGTTCCTCGGGCCGCGCAAGGGTTCACTCCTATGATACCGACCATGGATCGACAGCAGCTCTGGAAAGGCTTTGCCCGCTTTCCGTGGCGCAACACCGCCGCGGTGCTGGGTGAGCGCTTTCGCGAAGACCGGCTGGGGCTCACCGCGAGCAGCCTCACCTTCACCACGACCATCGCGATGGTCCCGTTCTTTACCGTTGCGCTGGCGCTCTTCACCGTTTTTCCGATGTTCTCGACTCTGCAGGGACGCCTGCAGCGCTGGTTCATCCAGAGCCTAATCCCGGACAACATCGCGCGACAGGTGCTGGGCTATCTCAACCAGTTCTCCAGCAAGGCCAGCGGGCTCGGCATCGCCGGGCTGCTCGTGCTGCTGGTCACGGCCATCGCTCTCTTCCTGACGATCGACAAGACGCTCAACAACATCTGGCGCGTGCGGTCGCCAAGACCGTTCGCTCAGCGGGTGCTGATCTATTGGGCGGCCATCACGTTGGGGCCGTTGATCCTCGCCATCAGCCTGTCGACGACGTCGTATGTCTTCGCGGCTTCGCGTGGAGTCGTCGGCGATGGCGGTGGCTTCCTCAAGCTGCTGTTCGACACCTTCGAATTCGTCTTGCTGGCCGCCGGCATCGCGTCGCTCTATCACTACGTGCCCAACACCAACGTGCGCTGGTCGCACGCTTGGGTCGGCGGCTTCTTCGTGGCGGCCGCCATCGAAATCGCCAAGCGCGTGCTCGGCTACTACCTGCGCCTGGTGCCGAGCTACTCGATGGTGTACGGCGCCTTCGCGACCCTGCCGATCCTGCTCGTCTGGATCTACGTCGCCTGGGTGATCGTGTTGCTCGGCGCGGTGATCGCGGCCTACTTGCCGAGTCTGATCGCCGGCGTCTCGCGGCGCGGCAATACGGCCGGCTGGCCGCTGCAGCTCGCCGTCGAAACGCTGCAGCATCTAGCGCGCGCGCAAGGCATGGCACGGCGCGGGCTGAGCGCCGAAGCACTGGTCGCGATGATGAAGGTCGATGCGCTTCAGTTGGCGCCTGTGCTGGAAACGTTGGTCGCACTCGACTGGATCGCGCCGATCGCCGAAGAACTCGACACTGGCGACGCACGCTACATCTTGCTGGCCGACCCAGCCACGCCGCTCGAGCCCTTGCTCAAGGAGCTTTTGATGCCGAGTGCTGCGCCACTGGAGAATCTGTGGCAAAAAGGGCCGCTGCGTTCGCTGCGATTGCGAGATGTTTTGACGAACGCATTGCCTGTCAAACCCGAAATTGCCAAGCTCCCCTCTCGTGACCGCTTCGCCTGACGCACTCCACGCCCCTGCCGTGCTCGCCATGCCTGGCGCGCCTGCGCAGGCGCCGGCCATTGCCAGCGTGCCGTGGGTCGTCTGCTTGTGCGCCGAATGGTGCGGCGCGTGTCGCGAATACCGGCCGCTGTTCGAGCAGGTCGCGCGTGCGCATCCGGGGCTCCGATTTGCGTGGGTCGACATCGAAGACCACGCCGACATCGCCGACGATTTCGATGTCGAGACTTTTCCGACGCTGCTGGTCGCTGGTGCAGACGGCACGCGTTTCGCCGGCCCGTTGTTGCCGCACGCCGAAACGCTGAGCCGGCTGTTGTCTGCGTTGCAATCGCCCCAACCCGCGGCGCCGGAGGTGACCGCGCTGCTGAAGGCACTCGAAGCCTCGCCGGCGATTTTTTCGGTGGGTACACCGTGAAGGTGCCGATGCCCCGAGCTTGAACCGGTCAACCGCGCAAAAAATCCCGCAACGCGAACAGCACATCGTCCGGCGCCTCGCTCATCAGCGCGTGGCCTGCGTGCACCATCACCACCTTGGCATTCGGCACCTTGCTCGTCAGCGTCTTGGTGGCGCGCGGTTGCGTCATCTGATCGGCATCGCCAAGCAGGAACAGGACAGGGCATCGCACCGCCGAAATCGCCGACTCACCGCCCGCGTAGTCGTTGCACGCCTTGAAGCCGACGTGGAAGACGTTGATGTCGCGGTTGCTCGACAGAACCCGGCGCATCAGCGCGCGCGAGCTGCCGTAGAGCCAGGTACCGGGGCCGAGTGAGGAGGGTGGCGGTGCCAACATCGAATGCGAGAAGTTGTTGACCATGTCGATCGCGCGCAGCGGCTGGTTGAGCGAGCTTTCGAGGAGTGCCGGTGACACGACCATCGGGTAGGCCGTACCCACCATCGCAAGGTGCGTTACGCGGGTTGGTGCGCGGGCAGCCGCTTCAAGCGCGATCAGCGAACCAAAACTGTGGCCGACCAGCGCGGCTTTCTCGATGCCGGCTGCGTCGAGTAGAGCAACGATGAATTGCGCGGCCTCTTCGACGCTCGCAGGTGGCGCGCCTGCGCTGCGGCAGTGGCCGGGCAGGTCGACAGCCAGCACGTTCCAGCCATGGTTTGCAAAGTAACGGCTCTGCAAAATCCAGACGCTGTGGTCGTTGAGCACGCCGTGGATGAAGACGACCGTCGGCTTGGCCGCATCGAAGGGCTTGCCGCCGGTGTAGGCATACGTGGTGTCGCCGTTGACTGTGTAGTTCACATCAGGCCCCCGCCTTTTCAGCTGCCTTCAAAGCCCGCTTCAAATCGTCGATCAGGTCAGCAGGGTCTTCCAGCCCGATCGACAGCCGGATCGTCCCTTGAGAAATCCCCGCACCCGCCAGCGCCTCGTCGGTCATCCGGAAGTGCGTGGTGCTCGCCGGATGAATCACCAGACTGCGACAGTCACCCACGTTGGCCAAATGACTGAAGAGCTTCAGCGCTTCGATGAAAGTCTTGCCCTGCTCGCGACTGCCCTTGATGTCGAAGCTGAAGACTGCACCGGCACCCTTGGCGCCGTGACGCAACAGCTTTTTCGCCAGCGCATGACTCGGATGCGATTCGATCAGCGGATGGCCGACACGTGACACGAACGGATGCGCCGCCAGAAATTCGACCACCTTCTGCGTGTTGTCGATGTGCCGCTCCATCCGCAGAGGCAATGTCTCGATGCCCTGCAGGATGAGCCAGGCGGTGTGCGGGCTCATCGATGCACCGAAGTCGCGCAGGCCCTCGCGGCGGGCCCGCAGCAAAAAGGCGCCGACGGTGCTTTCCTCGCTGAAGACCATGTTGTGAAAGCCGTCGTAGGCCTCGGTCAGCTCTGCGAACTTGCCCGATCGTTCCCAGTCGAAACTGCCACCATCGACCACCACGCCGCCGATCACGGTGCCGTGCCCCGAAAGGAATTTCGTGGCCGAGTGGTAGACCAGATCGGCGCCCCAATCAAAGGGTTTGATGAGGTACGGAGACGTCAGCGTGGAGTCGACCAGCAGCGGCACGCCGGCCGCGTGCGCGATGTCGCTCACGGCCGGAATGTCGAGCACATCGAGGCCGGGGTTGCCCACGGTTTCGCCGAAGAGCAGCTTGGTCTCGGGCCGGATCGCGGCCCGCCAGCCGTCGAAATCTCCCGGCTTCACGAAGGTCGTCTCGATGCCGAAGCGTCGCATCGTGTAGTGCAAAAGGTTCTGCGAACCGCCATAGAGGGCCGTGCTCGCGACGATGTGCGAGCCCGCGCCCATCAGCGTCGCGATGCTCAGGTGCAGCGCGGCCTGTCCGCTGGCCGTGGCAATGGCGCCGATGCCGCCTTCGAGTGCCGCCACGCGCTGTTCGAGCACCGCGTTGGTCGGGTTGCTGATGCGCGAGTAAACATGGCCCGCGCGCTCCAGGTTGAAGAGCGCGGCCGCATGGTCGCTGGACTCGAAGACGAACGAAGTGGTGAGATGGATCGGCGTCGCGCGGGCACCGGTGGCGGGGTCGGGCGATGCGCCAGCGTGCAGCGCGAGCGTGTCGAAACCGGGGTCTGAATAGCCGGGCATGGGTCTCCTTGGGCAAAAACGCGAGGCTGATCTTGTCGATCGCCGGTCATTGTGGGCTATATTCAATTTGGCATTCCGCCGAGCCGAGGAGCATCAAGATGAAGGTCAGCGACATCCTGCGCGTCAAGGGCAGCACCCTCTTTACCGTTACGCCCGATGAGCCCCTGTCGACCGCGGTTTCGGTCATGGCGGAGAAAGACATCGGCTCGCTCGTCGTCATGGAACATGGTGACCTCGTCGGCATGCTCACGTTTCGCGAAGTCATCCTGGCGATCGTCAGCAATGGCGGTCAGGTCGGCGGCCAGGTTCGCAGGGCGATGGACGATGCACCCGTCACTTGCACCGTCGAGACCGACCTCGATGAAATCCGCCGCATCATGCTGGAGCGCCACGCGCGCTACATGCCCGTCATGGACAAACGCGTGTTGATGGGCGTGATCAGTTTCTACGACGTCGCCAAGGCGGTGGTCGACAGCCAGAATTTCGAGAACAAAATGCTCAAGGCGTACATCCGCGACTGGCCCACGGAAGAAGAGCCGGGCAACTGAGCCGATCGATTCGGCTCAGTGGGAGTTGGTTCAGTGCAGGTCGGCCGCCGCGTGAATCGCCTCGCGCACGCGTGGATAAATCTGCGCATTCCACTTGCTGCCACTGAACACGCCGTAGTGCCCGACGCCGGCCTGCAAATGGTGGGTCCGTAGATAAGGTCGAACGCCGGTGCACAGGTCCTGCGCAGCCACTGTCTGGCCGACCGCGCAGATGTCGTCCCTCTCGCCTTCGACCGTGATCAACGCCGTCTTGCGGATGGCGGCCGGGTTCACCTTGCGATCGCCCACGGTGAGCTCGCCACGCGGCAGGTCGTAAGTCTGGAACACCCGCTCGACCGTCTCCAGATAAAACTCCGCCGCCAAGTCGTTGACCGCCAGATACTCGTCGTAGAAATTGCGAATGGCGTCGGCCTTTTCGGTCTCGCCTTCGACCAGATGGGTGTACAGATCTTCAAACTGCTTCTTGTGCCGCTCCGGATTCATGCTCATGAAGGCCGACAGCTGAAGAAAGCCGGGGTACACCTTGCGCCCCATACCGGGGTGCGGAAACGGAACGCGGCTGATGAGGTTGTCCTTGAACCACTTGATCGGCTTGCTCACCGCCAGTGTGTTCACGCCGGTCGGGTTGATGCGGCAATCGACCGGGCCGGCCATCAGCGTCAAACTGCGCGGCGTGGCGGGGTTGTCGTCTTCAGACATCAGTGCCGTAGCGGCGAGCGCGGCTACGCAGGGCTGGCACACCGCCACCATGTGCGCGCCGGGGCCGATGGCTTCCATGAAGCTCATCAACTGCAGCGTGTATTCGTCGAGGCCGAAGCCGCCCTTGTACAGCGGTACATCGCGTGCGTTGTGCCAGTCGGTGATGTACACGTCGTGGTCGCGCAGCAGAGTGCGCACGGTTTCACGCAGCAGTGTCGCGAAATGGCCCGACAACGGTGCGGCCAGCAACACAGGCGGGTGCACCGCTTTCGTGTCCTTGCGAAAGTGCAGCAGCGTGCCGAAGTCTGCTACCAGCGTTTTCTCTTCGGTCACCGCCGTTTCGACGCCGTCGACCAGCACGCTCTTGATGTTGTAGTCGGGCCGCGAATGCGTGAGGCGCATGCGCGAAAAGACTTCGAGCTTGGCGGCCATCTTGCGGGCCATGGTTCGCTCGGAGCCGTCTTGCCACAACGCGCTTCCAGTGAACTGGGCGAAGAGACGGGCGGGCGACATCATGTCGGCCTGGGTTTGATAGAGCCGGTAGAGCATGACGCTGCTGCAGGCAAGTTGCGGGCCATGCGGTGGTGGCATGGGCCTTGCAGATCGAAGTCCTACAGTCCCAAGGAGTGTCATCGCATGGCCAAACCCGTTCTCACGATCAGCAGCAAAAACTACGGCGCGTGGTCTCTGCGTGGCTGGCTCATGTGCAAGTTTGCCGGGCTCGATTTCAGCGAGACCATCATTCCGCCGGACGATCCGGCCATGAAGGCCGAGATGCTGCTGCTCTCGTCGTCGATGCTGGTGCCTTCATTGCAACATGGCGGCATCAAGGTATGGGACACGCTGGCCATCGGCGAGTACTTGAACGAGATCAAGCCCAAGGCCGGCCTGCTGCCTGCCGACGCTGCGGCGCGCGCCCACTGCCGCGCCATCTGCGGCGAAATGCACTCTGGCTTCGCCTCGATGCGCGGCGCGTTGCCGATGAACATCAAGGCCCATTTCAAGGGCTTCAAGGTGTGGTCGCGAGCGCAGTCGGACATCGACCGCGTGGTCGCGATCTGGCGCGAGTGCTTCAAGTCTTATGGCGGTCCGTTTCTCTTCGGCAAGCAGCCGTGCATCGCCGACGCAATGTACGCGCCGGTCGTCACGCGCTTTTTGAGCTACGACGTGCCGCTCGACAGCGCCTGCATGTCGTATTGCAAGCGCGTGATGGAGCTGCCCGCGATGAAAGAGTGGGTGGCCGACGCCAAGCTCGAGCCCGAAGAAATCGACGAGCTGGACGCCGAGTTCTGACGTTTTCGCGCTGGTCGAATGAGCAGCCGAATGACAGGTTGCGCTGAACGCGTGTCGGTGGAATACTGGATGCAATCACAGTATCCGAGGCCACCGTGTCCGAAGCCTTCATTCCCCTCTCTGCCCTCAAAGGCCGCGGCGCCGCCAGCCGTCTCGCGCACCGCTTCGAGCGCGACACGCGCGAAGCGTGGGACGACGGGTGGGGTACGCTTGAGGGGGAGTACGGTGAGCCGCCGGCGCGCATCGAAACCGAAGTGCGCTTCGAAGACGTCAAGTCGGTCATCAACCAGAACGACTCGCCGGACATCCCGTTCGATCGCTCCATCAATCCGTATCGGGGCTGCGAGCACGGCTGCATCTATTGCTTCGCACGACCGACGCACAGCTACCTCAACCTGTCGCCGGGGCTCGACTTCGAAACCAAACTCATCGCCAAGCGCAACATCGCCGAGGTGCTGCGCACCGAACTCGGCCGCAAGAGCTACAAGCCGAGCCACATCGCGATCGGCACCGCGACCGATTGCTACCAACCGATCGAACGCGAGCTGCGGCTGACGCGCTCGGTCATCGAAGTGTTCAAGGAAACGCGGCATCCGTTCGGCCTTGTGACCAAGTCGAGCGCGGTCGAGCAAGACCTGGATTTGATCGCGCCGATGGCCGCCGATCGGCTGGCCGCGGTGTACATCACAGTGACGACGCTCGATGGCGAACTGGCGCGCAAGCTCGAGCCGCGCGCCGCCGCACCGCATCGGCGGTTACGCACCATCAAGACCTTGGTCGATGCCGGCGTGCCGGTGGGCGTGAGCGTAGCGCCGCAGATCCCGTTCATCAACGAAGACATGGAGCACGTGCTCGAAGCCGCTTGGGAGGCGGGCGCACGCAGCGCGTTCTACACAGTGATTCGGTTGCCGTGGGAAGTCGCGCCGCTCTTCAAGCAATGGCTCGAAGTGCATTACCCGGACCGTGCCGCGCGCGTCATGGCGCGCATCCGCGAGATGCGGGGCGGCAAGGACTACGACGCCGACTTCGCGACGCGCATGAAAGGCACTGGCTTGTGGGCCGACCTGATTCGCCAGCGCTTCGAGAAGGCGACGAACCGCATCGGCTTCAATCGGCAACGCGTCGAGCTCGATCTGTCGGCGTTCCGGCCGCCGGGTGTGGTGGGTCAGGGCGATCTGTTCTAAGTCATGCCGTCAGTGACAGCCGCAGCTTCGTCACGTTGGGGTTGCCCGCATCGCGCTGCAGCGTGAATCCCAGCTTGCGCGCCAGCATCAGCATGCCGCGGTTGTCGTAGAGCGTGATGTCGTCCAGCGTGCTGACACCCGCGCTGCGCGCCGCATCGATCAGGCGTTGCAACAGTTTCTCGGCCAGTCCACGGCGCTGCCACGCATCGCCGATAACGATCGCGAACTCGGCGATGCCACTGGTTTCAGGCGTATCGCCGCGCACGTAACGCACTACACCTATCTGATGCTCGTGACCGTTGACGGGCGTCGTGGCGATCAACGCCAATTCGCGCTCGTAGTCGATGTCGGTCATGTGCCGCAGCTCGGCCTCTTGCGGCATGCGTGGAGACAGCAGCCGCGCATAGCCGGTGTGCGGTAACAGGCCGTGCACGAAGTGCGTGTGCATGGCCAGATCGTCGGACCGAATCGGCCGGATGCGCACTGGTGTTCCATCTTTCAGCTGCCAGTCCTCGACCAGATGGGCGGGATAGCGGCCGAAAGGCTGGGTCATTGCCGTGACGCGTTGGTATCGCGGGAGTACGCGTTCGCTGGGCTCAGCCGATGACTTCAGGCCAGGCGGTGTGGAAGAACTGGCCTTCGGGCTTGTCGACGCGCTCGTAGGTGTGAGCCCCGAAAAAGTCGCGCTGCGCCTGCAGCAAATTTGCCGGCAAACGCTCGGCGCGGTAGCTGTCGTAGTACGCCAGCGACGCGCTGAAGGCCGGCACCGGAATGCCGTTGCTCACCGCCATTGCAACCACTTCGCGCCAGTTCTGCTGCGTGCTGTTGAGCAGGTCCTTGAAGAAGGGGTCGAGCATCAGATTGGTGAGCGCCTTGTCCGTGCGATAGGCGTCGGTGATGCGGTTCAAAAATCGCGCGCGAATGATGCAGCCGCCGCGCCAGATCGATGCGATGCCACCGAGGTCGAGCCCCCATTGCTTCTTCTCGCCCATCGTCTTGATGAGGTCGAAGCCCTGCGTGTAGCTCACGACTTTCGATGCATAGAGCGCATCGTGCACCTTGTCGACCAGCGCTTTCTTCTCGATGCTGAAGGCCGGCTTGGGCCCCTGCAAAAGCTTGCTCGCCACCACGCGCTGCTTTTTCTGCGACGACAGCACGCGCGCCTCGACGGCAGCGTTGATGGTGCTTATGACGATCGCCTGCTCGGCCGCGTTGATGAGCGTCCATTGCCCGGTGCCTTTTTGCCCGGCCTTGTCGAGGATCATGTCGACCAGCGCGTTGCCGGTCTCGGGGTCTTTCTGCTCGAGCGCCTTGCCGGTGATCTGGATCAGGTAGCTCTGCAGGTCGCCTTCGTTCCACTCGGTGAAGATCGCAGCCATCTCGTCGGTGGTGAAACCGGCCGCCTTGAACAGGCTGTAAGCCTCGCAGATCAGCTGCATGTCGCCATACTCGATGCCGTTGTGGATCATCTTCACGTAGTGGCCGGCGCCGCCGGGGCCGATGTGGATCACGCAAGGCTCGCCATCGACCTTGGCTGCGATGCTCTCGAAGATCGGCTTCATTACTTCCCAAGTGGACGCGGGGCCGCCGGGCATGATGGCCGGGCCCTTGCGCGCGCCTTCTTCACCACCCGACACGCCCGCGCCGATGAAGCGAAGGCCTTTGCCGGCCAGGTAGGCATCGCGCCGCTCGGTGTCGGTGTAGAGGCTGTTGCCCCCATCGATCACGATGTCGTCCTTGGCGAGCAAGGGAATGAGCTGCTCGATCACCTGGTCGACCGGCGCACCGGCCTTCACCATGATCTGAATCTTGCGCGGCAGCGCGAGGCTCTGCACGAAAGCTTCTAGCGTGTCGCAGCCGACCAGCTTCTTACCCGGGTTCTTCGCGACGAACTCGTCGGTCTTGTCGGTCGTGCGATTGAACACGCTGACCTGAAAACCGCGGCTCTCGACGTTCAGCACCAGGTTCTGGCCCATCACGGCCAAGCCGATCAAACCGAAATCGCTCTTCTTGATTTCTGCGGAGGTGCTGCTGCTCATGGCGTCTTTCATGCGGGGCACGGAGGGTGCTCGGCGGTTGTGTTCTGTCGGCCATTTTGCCGCGCATGCAGAAAACGCGCACTGCCGCCGCAGTCGCGCAAGGCTTGCGGCCTTGTCAGTCGTCGCAATTCACAGGGGAACATTCACATGCAACGGTTCATCGATCGCACCGTCACCGTCACCGTCACCGTCACCGTCACGGGCGCTGTCGCAAGCCCAGCGCGTCGTACACACGGATCGATGCATACGCGTCGTTCGCAGCGTAGCGAATCTGCGAATCGGTCAGTTGCTTGTTCGCCCAGTTCGACGTCGTCGCCTTGCGTGACTTCATGAAGCGTCGGTCGAACACCAGCGCGACGGCCGTCTTCACGCCAACCGATTTCCTATACCCGCGCCGCCGAAATTCGTTGTCGATGTCGAACACTGCGCGCGGCTCGGTGCCGAGGCGATTGCGGATCAGTGTGAGATCGGTCGACAGGCCGAACCCGACCTTCAGCAACGCCGTTGAGTCGATGAGCATCTGCATTGTCGGGATGCAGTCGGTGCGATGCAACTGGAACAGATAGGCGGTCGTCATTGTCGAGAACTGGACGAGGTGGGGGCCGGTGTTGACTTCGTTCTTCGCGAAGGTGGGCTTGGATTCGGTATCGAATCCGACGATGCGCGCGGCCAGCAAATCTGCTGCTGCACGGGCCGCATCGTCGACCGTTCCGACCACCACGATGTCTTGCAGGTCGAGTCCGTCGAAGGGCGCCAGTAGCGCGATCTGCTCGCGCTCGGGCAACTCCGAGATCGGCAGGACGTGAGGGTGTTGGACGTCGATCAACGGGCGGATCCTTTCTTTTTCTTTGGCGGGGGCTGCGCTGATTTCACGCGGGATGGCTTGCCCGATCGTACGACCGCCTCCCATGCGAGCCTCCCACAGCGAAACATGCGGCGCGCCTGGATGCGGCCGAGCTTTTCGAACACTTCGGGCAGGCTTTCGGCGAGACCGCTCATGGTCTGTTCATGGCCGGTTCATCGAGCGCCCAATGCGCGGTGCCCAGTGGTAGACCACGCGCTCGCGGCCGTTGGACGGATGCCGATCGACCACGCCGCGCTCCAGTCCGTAGCGCTCGTAGAAACGTTGCGCCGCAATGTTGGCTGTGGCGACGTGCAGCCTCCAGCCTGTCGGCATGCGCACGCATGCTTCATCGAGCAGTGACTGGCCCAGCCCTTCGCGTTGCAGGTGCGGCTCGATGAACAGCTGCGCCACATAGTTGCGCTGCGCAAGCACCATCATGAAGCCGACGATCTGTTCGTCGCGCTCGGCGAGCAGCACATCGGCCGGCGGCACGAACTCGGCCTGTACGCGAGACAGCCAAAGCCCGATCGGCGCCACCGTCTTTTCGCCACGCTGTGCCGAGATCCACGCGCGCCGCCAGATGCCGGCGAGCACTGCGTTTTCACCCGGTGCGTAGTCGCGCGGTCGAAGACGGAGCGTGGGTGTCTCTGAGGTGGACATGGGTGACGTCAGAGCAAATCGGCTCAGGCCCGCAAGCTGCGTGCGTGGTGCGCGAGGTGGTCTTCGATGAAGCTTTGAATGAAGTAGTAGCCATGGTCGTAGCCTTTGTGGCGGCGCAAGTCGAGCGGCTGCCCGGCATCGGCGCATGCGGCTTCGAACAGGTGCGGATGCAATTGATCAGTCAGGAATTTGTCGGCCAGGCCCTGGTCGATCAGGATGCCGTCCGGGTACGGCGCTTTCTCTTTTGCGCCGGCCAGCGCTTCCATCAGCTCGGTAGCGTCGTGCGAAGACCATGTCTCGCGGCTGCTGCCGAGATAGCCGGTGAAAGCCTTTTCGCCCCATGGGCAACGGCTCGGCGCGCAGATCGGTGCCAGCGCCGACAGCGACTTGAACACGCCCGGATGCCGCAATGCCAGCGTGAGTGCGCCATGGCCGCCCATCGAGTGGCCGAAGATGCCGATGCGCTCGCCGTCGATCGGCTGCGTCAGGGTGATGAGTGGAAGCAACTCGTTGATGAGGTAGCTCTCCATGCGCCAGTGCGTCGACCAAGGTGCTTCGGTCGCATCGAGATAGAAGCCGGCGCCCACGCCGAAGTCCCAGCTTGCACTATCACCTTCGACGTTGGCGCCACGCGGGCTGGTGTCCGGCGCGATCAATGCGATGCCGAGTTCAGCTGCCATGCGCTGCGCGCCGGCCTTGACCATGAATGTTTCTTCATTGCAGGTGAGGCCGGCGAGGTACATCACCGCGGGCACCTTGCCGTGGTTCGAATGCGGCGGCAGGAAGATCGAGAAACGCATCGCCAAGCCGATTTCTGTCGATGCGTGTTCATAGAAGCGCTGTGTGCCGCCGAAGCAGCGGTGTTCGGACAGGTTGCGCAGCGCTGAAGCAGAGTGGGTCGAGTCGTTCATGAATGGAGGTTGGGCGTCAGTTCGAGTACGGCATCGGCGAATAAGCGCGGCACTTCTTGCGGCATGTTGTGGCCGACGCCCGGCACCAAGCGGTGCGAGCGCTGCCCGGTAAATTTGGCGGCGTGCGCCGAGGCATCGGCGGGCTCACGCACGCCATCGTCGATGCCGTCGAAGGTGATGGTCGGCACCGCGATCGGAGGCTGCGCTGCGAGTTGGCGTTCGATGTAGTCGTAAGCCGGATCGCCCGGCACCAGGCCGAAGCGATGCCGATACGAGTGGACCACGACGTCGACGAAATCAGGATGGTCGAACGCGGCCGCGCTGTGCTCGAAGGTCGCATCGTCGAAGGTCCAGGTCGGCGACCAGAGCTTCCACAACAGCCGCGTGATGCCGCGGCGGTCTTTTTCGAGCCCGGCACGACCGCGCTCGTTGTGAAAGTAGTACTGGTACCAATACCGATGTTCGTTCTCCGCTTTCTCAGGCTCCATGCCTTTGGCAATGTTCTGGATGTTGTAGCTGTTGAAGGAGACGAGGCCGGCGCAACGCTCAGGCCACAGCGCCGCGACGACGCACGCAGCGCGGCCGCCCCAGTCGTAGCCAGCGAGCACGGCGCGTGGAACGTGCAACGCGTTCATCAGCGCCAGCAGGTCGGCGCCTAACGCGGCTTGCTCACCCGATCGCGGTGTCGCCGCATCGAGAAAACGCGTGGCGCCGTAGCCGCGCAGGTACGGAACGATCACGCGGCAACCTGCGTCGGCCAGCATCGGTGCGACCTCGGCGTAAGTGTGAATGTCGTACGGAAAGCCGTGCATCAGGAACACCGGCGCTCCGTCGGCAGCGCCGGTTTCGAAGTAGGCAATGTCGAGTACTCCGGCCTCGATGTGCTTCAACGGATGCATGGGTCGGGCCACAGGGTTATCTCCGTTCTTGTCGCGGCGGGGTGCCAGTTGTCTTTCCAAACGGACACATGGGTGAGCTAGTACAGAACCACACCCCGAATCGACTCCCCGCTCTTCATCAGCTCGAAGCCCTTGTTGATGTCTTCGAGCGGCATGGTGTGAGTGATCAGGTCATCGATGTTGATCTTGTTCTCCATGTACCAGTCGACGATCTTCGGCACGTCTGTCCGTCCCCGCGCGCCGCCGAAGGCAGAGCCTTCCCACTTGCGCCCGGTGACCAGCTGGAACGGCCGCGTGCTGATCTCGGCGCCCGCTTCGGCCACGCCGATGATGATGCTGCGACCCCAGCCTTTGTGCGTGCACTCGAGCGCCTCACGCATCACCTTGGTGTTGCCGATGCACTCGAAGCTGTAGTCCGCGCCGCCGTCGGTCAGCTGAACGATGGCGTCGACGATGTTGCCGCCGGCCGCTTCGACGTCTTTCGGGTTCAGAAAGTGAGTCATGCCGAACTTGCGAGCCATCGCCTCGCGCTCCGGGTTCAGGTCGACGCCGATGATCTTGTCGGCGCCCACCATCTTGGCGCCCTGAATCACGTTCAGGCCGATGCCGCCCAAGCCGAACACGACGACATTGGCGCCAGCTTCCACCTTGGCCGTGAAGATCACGGCGCCGATGCCGGTGGTCACGCCGCAGCCGATGTAGCAGACCTTGTCGAACGGCGCGTCTTCGCGGATCTTCGCCAACGAAATCTCAGGCACGACCGTGTAGTTGCTGAAGGTCGAGGTGCCCATGTAGTGAAAGATCGGCTTGCCGTCCATGCTGAAGCGGCTCGTCGCATCGGGCATCAGGCCCTTGCCCTGCGTGGTGCGGATCTGCTGGCACAGGTTGGTCTTGCGCGACAGGCAGAACTTGCAGTGGCGGCACTCGGGCGTGTAGAGCGGGATGACGTGATCACCCTTTTTGAGCGTGGTCACGCCGGGGCCGACGTCGACCACGATGCCCGCGCCTTCATGGCCGAGGATTGCCGGGAAGATGCCTTCCGGGTCGGCACCCGACAGCGTGTAGTAGTCGGTGTGGCAGATGCCGGTGGCCTTGATCTCGACCAGCACTTCGCCGAATTTCGGGCCGTCGAGGTCGACAGTTTCGATTGTGAGCGGGGCTCCGGATTTCCAGGCGACGGCGGCTTTGGTTTTCATGTCAGAAGAAGAGAAGTGATCGAGATTGAGGAAGGAATTCGTGCGGATGCAATGAGGCAGCCGGTCACTATAAGATGCCCGCGACCGGAGCTGCATCCCATGAAAAAAATCCTCGTTTTGAACGGCCCCAATCTCAACTTGCTGGGCACGCGAGAGCCCGCGCAATATGGCTATGAAACGCTCGCCGATGTCGAGCGCATGTGCAAGGAAACGGGCGACAAGCTCGGCGTGGCGGTCGAGTGCCGCCAGTCCAATCATGAGGGCCAGCTGATCGACTGGATTCACGAGGCCGGCCGCGGAATTTCTGCTGGCAACATGATCGGCGTGGTGATGAATCCGGGTGCTTACACGCACACATCGATCGCGCTGCACGATGCCATCAAGGGCGCGAACGTGACCTTGATCGAGCTGCATATTTCGAACGTTCATGCGCGCGAGGAATTTCGCCATCACTCCTATATTTCACCGGCCGCCCGCGGGATCATCGTGGGGCTGGGCGTGAAAGGGTATCCCTTGGCGATCGAGGCGTTGGTCCGGCTGAACAGTTGAGCGCTCGAAC
The DNA here is from genome assembly GCF_046115955.1 of Variovorax sp. GrIS 2.14. Classification (NCBI taxonomy): domain Bacteria; kingdom Pseudomonadati; phylum Pseudomonadota; class Betaproteobacteria; order Burkholderiales; family Comamonadaceae; genus Variovorax; species Variovorax sp. GrIS 2.14. Next base: position 7,886 of record NZ_JBJXIA010000011.1, on the reverse strand, counting down.
CCTCGACACATTTAGAAACTTTTGTATCTGCTTGTGCCAAAGTGCACATGCGTTTTGAGAGAGGGCTGGCACCATCGAGTTTGAATTCGGAAACATTCCGGGACAAATTGATGACAACCCTATCCGACCGTGCATTGCTCGAACGCGCCCTGATCGCCATCGAAGAAGTATTGGCACGTGTAGACGGTGGGCCCGACGCGCGCCGCCCGGCATCCACTGCCGCCCAGCAAGCACTGACCATCTGCCTGACAGCCGCTGCAAATTTGGTCGACGCCGGCCAGACGCTGCTGCGCTCACCCGAAGACGATTCGTCCGATCAGCTCACCCAGGAGTGGCGGGTACTGATCTCGCACGTCAAGACCGCCAGCCGCTCGGCGCATCAGGCAGCGTTGGTGTTGTCTGCTGAGAAGAACCTGTCGTCCGCCCAGAGCGGCGGTGTTTTTATCGAAACTCCGCGCATCTGCCAGGTGGCGCACTGAATGGGCGTGACCTGTCCCGCATGCGGGACTGAAAACCGTTCAGTCGCGAAATTCTGCATCGAGTGCATCGAATCGCTGCCGACGGTTTTTGCGGCGACTGAAATATTGCCGCATATGCCGCACGCTGCGCATCGCGGCACGTTCCTCAGGGAGCCTGACATTCGCGCCGACGCTGCGCTGCCTCGGGCTTCCGGGTTTGTTGCAGCGACCGGTGCGATATCAGCCACGCCGGCCGCCTCCGCCACCTCCGCCGCCTCAGCCAACGCATCAGCGTCGCAGACACCTCCACTGTCGAGCGGTCCGCGACGCACCGTCGAAGGACGCAAGGGCCTGTGGGTCAGCGTGGCGGCCTTCGCGATCGCGCTCGTTATCGGCGCCGCCGGCTGGCTGGTCGCCGGTGCGGGTGGGTTGTACATCTACGCGTTCGGGCATTCGGGCGTGGGCGGAGAACCAGAGGTTGCGGTAGCGACTGCGCCGGTTGTGCCGCTGGCTCCGTTGTCTCCGTTGTCTCCGTTGTCTCCGTTGTCTCCGTTCAACCCCTTGACTCAGACGGAGCCAACGACCGCAACTCCTTCCGCTCAGGTCGTACCTCCAACCTCCGCTGTCGGTGCCGCTTCGGGCAACCGCGCAACATCCAGATCAGCAGTGACCACGACGCCGCCAGCCACAGCGGTTGCGCCCGCGGCGACCCGCACACCAGCCAAGGCGTCCGTGTCATTGACAGCGCCGGGCAGTCGGGCAAGCACCGCAACCGCGGCAACCGACCCTAAGGCGCAGTGCACCGGCCTGGGTTTTTTTGCAGCATCGAGGTGCATGGCAGCGCAATGTGCGAAGGCCGAGCACAGCGCGCACCCGGCCTGTACAGCGGTGCTTCAGCAACAACGTCTGATGGAAGAGAAGCGCAACCCGACGATGGCGAACTGAGCGGTCCGCCTGCGGGCTTCTTTTCAGGTCTGGCGAGGCGCGACGGCTTTCCAGCTGCGGCTCACTTTGCCCTGGCCGTCGACGCTCTCCAACTGGACGTCGAAACCCCACAGCCGCGCGACGTGCTTGAGCACTTCTTCGGCTCCGTCGTTCAGCGGCAAGCCATTGCGCTGCGTGTGGCGCAGGGTCAGTGACCGGTCGCCGCGGGTGTTCACGTTCCAGACCTGGATGTCCGGCTCGCGGCAGCTGATGTCGTACTGCCGCGCCAACGACTCACGCAGCGCTTGGTAGCCGCTGTCGTCGTGGATCGCGGCGACCTCGAGCTCGCTGTCTTTCTCATGATCGCGAATCGCGAAGAGGCGAAAGTCGCGCATCACCTTCGGGCTCAAGAACTGGCCGATGAAGCTCTCGTCCTTGAAGTTGCGCATCGCATAGTCGAGCGTCTTGACCCAGTCGCTGCCCGCGATGTCGGGGAACCAGCGACGGTCTTCTTCGGTCGGCTTCTCGCAGATGCGCCGCAGGTCTGTAAACATCGCGAAGCCGAGTGCATACGGGTTGATCCCGCTGTACGCACGGTGCCCGACCGGCGGTTGGTAGATCACGCCGGTGTGCGAACTCAGCCACTCGATCATGAACCCGTCGGCCAGCAAGCCGCGGTCGTACATGGTGTTGAGCAGGGTGTAGTGCCAGAAGGTGGCCCAGCCCTCGTTCATCACCTGCGTCTGACGCTGCGGATAGAAATACTGCGCGACCTTGCGAACGATGCGCACGACCTCGCGTTGCCATGGTTCCAGCAGCGCCGCGTTTTTCTCGATGAAGTACAGCAGATTTTCTTGCGGCTCGTCCGGGAAGCGCTTGGCGGCCGCCGCCTCCGCGGCCTGGCCTTCACGGCGCGGCAGCGTGCGCCACAGGTCGTTGATCTGCTGCTGCATGTGCTGCTCGCGCTCGGCGCGCTGCAGGCTCTCTTGCGCGAGCGAACGGCGTTGCGGGCGGCGATAACGATCCACACCGTAGTTCATCAGCGCATGGCAAGAGTCGAGCAGCTCTTCGACCGAGTCGACGCCATGACGCTGCTCGCATTCGGCGATGTAGTGCCGCGCGTAGACAAGGTAGTCGATGATGGACGACGCGTCGGTCCACATCCGGAACAGGTAGTTGCCCTTGAAGAAGCTGTTGTGTCCATATGCCGCATGCGCGATCACCAGGGCTTGCATCGCCATGGTGTTCTCTTCCATGAGATAGGCAATGCACGGGTCGGAGTTGATGACGATTTCGTACGCCAGCCCCATGTGGCCGCGGCGGTAGTTCTTCTCGGTGAGGATGAACTGCTTGCCGTACGACCAGTGCCGGTAGAGCATCGGCATGCCGACGCTGGAGTAGGCGTCCATCATCTGCTCTGAACTGATCACCTCGAGCTGGTTGGGGTACACGTCGAGCCCGTAGCCTCGCGCCGTGCGCGCGATCTCGGTGTGATAGAGCTCGATGAGCTCGAAGGTCCAGTCAGAAGGGCTCGGCAGCGGCTGGTCCGCGCGTTCGAGGTTGGGCTCGATCAGCAGGTCGGTCATCTGGCGATTCCTTCCTTCTTGAACAGTTCGCGAAAGACGGGATAGATGTCTTGCGCGTCAGCCACTTTGCGCATCGCGAAGTTGGGCCGCATGCCTTGCAGCTGCGTGTACTCCTGCCACAGGTTCTGCTCGGCCTGTGCCACTTGCACGTAGGCGTAGTAGCGCACCATCGGCAAGATCTTTTCGTCGAGCAATTGGCGGCAGCGCCCACTGTCCTGATGCCAGTTGTCGCCATCGCTTGCCTGCGCGCCATAGATATTCCACTCGCCGCTCGGGTAGCGCGCCCGAATGATTTCGTCCATCAGCACCAAAGCGCTCGACACGACCGTACCGCCCGTTTCGGTCGCATGAAAGAACTCGTCCTCGGACACTTCTTCGGCCTGCGTGTGATGCCGCAAAAAGACCAGATCAATCTTTTCGTAATGCCGCGTCAGGAACAAATAGAGCAGCATGAAGAAGCGCTTGGACATGTCCTTGCGCGATTCGTCCATCGAGCCCGAAACGTCCATCAAACAAAACATGACCGCCTTGGCACTCGGCACCGGCGTCTTTACGCGATTGCGGTAACGCAGGTCGATCGGGTCGATGTACGGCACATGACGCGCGGTACGGCGCAGCTCTTCGATTTGCGCTTCGATTTCTTCGATCTCTTTTTGCACCAGGGACGGTACCGCGTGCGGATGCGCCCGCAACGCCAACAAGTGCGCTTCGAGCCGGCGCAACTCTTTGCGTGGCTCGCCACCGAGCGCGATGCGGCGGGCGAGGGCGCCGCGCATGGAGCGCACGACATGCAGGTTGGTCGGTGAGCCGTCGCTGGTAAAGCCGGCGCGATGGCTCTTCCACTCCGGCACTTCGGCAATTTGCGTTCGGATCAGGTGCGGCAACGCCAGGTCTTCGAAGAACGCGTGCATGAATTCTTCGCGGGTAAGGCGGAACACGAAGTCGTCTTCGCCTTCGCCGCCGTCGCCCGCTTCACCGCTCCCACTGCCGCCGCCCGATTGGCCCGGCGGCCGCTTGATGCGATCACCCTTCAGGTACTCCTGATTGCCGGGGTGTACGTATTCGCGGTTGCCGCCTGGCGCATGCCCGAAGGCCGGCTCGGACACGTCGCGACGCGGCAGGGTGACGTCTTCACCCTGCGCAAGATCGCGGATGTTTCGGCCACTGACCGCCTTGCGCACGGCCTCCTGGATTTGCCCGCGATAACGCCGAAGGAAGCGCTCGCGATTGCCGATCGACTTGTTCTTTCCCGACAAACGCCGATCGATGATCTGCTGCAGGATGGCCACTGTTTCGCAACTCCTTGTGCGGTGAAATCGGGGACTCTAGGAACTCTTGCGTACCCTTAAATACCATTCGCACAGCAGCCGGACCTGCTTCGCGGTGTATCCCTTGGCCACCATGCGATCGACGAAGTCCTCGTGCTTCTTCTGCTCGTCTGCACTGCTCTTGGTGTTGAAGCTGATAACGGGCAAGAGTTCTTCGGTGTTGGAGAACATCTTCTTCTCGATGACCGCGCGCAGCTTTTCATAGCTGGTCCATGCCGGATTGCGCCCTGCATTGCCGGCCCGTGCACGCAGCACGAAGTTGACGATCTCGTTGCGGAAATCTTTCGGGTTGCCGATGCCGGCCGGCCGCTCGATCTTCTCGAGCTCGCCGTTGAGCGACGCACGATCGAACACTTCGCCCGTGTCGACGTCGCGGTACTCCTGGTCCTGAATCCAGTAGTCGGCGTAAGTCACGTAGCGGTCGAAGATGTTTTGCCCGTACTCGCTGTAGCTCTCGAGATACGCCGTCTGGATTTCCTTGCCGATGAACTCGGCATAGCGCGGTGCCAACAGCTCCTTGATATAGCTGATGTACTTTTGCTCGACCTCGGGTGCGAACTGTTCGCGCTCGATCTGTTGCTCGAGCACATACATCAAGTGCACCGGGTTGGCCGCGACTTCGGTGCTGTCGAAATTGAAGACCTTGGAGATGATCTTGAAGGCGAAGCGTGTCGACACGCCACTCATGCCTTCGTCGACACCGGCGTAGTCGCGGTACTCCTGCAACGACTTGGCCTTGGGGTCGGTGTCCTTCAGGTTGTCGCCGTCGTAGATCTGCATCTTGCTGAAGATGCTGGAGTTCTCGGGCTCTTTCAAGCGCGTGAGCACCGACAGCTGCGCCATCATTCGAAGCGTCCCTGGCGCGCAGGGCGCCGCAGCCAGCGACGAATTGCGCACGAGCTTTTCGTAGATCTTGATTTCTTCGGAGGCGCGCAGGCAGTAGGGCACCTTGACGATGTAGATCCGGTCGAGAAAAGCCTCGTTGTTCTTGTTGTTGCGGAAGGCCTTCCACTCGCTCTCGTTGCTGTGCGCCAGCACGATGCCGTCGAACGGAATAGCGCCGAAACCTTCAGTGCCCTTGAAGTTGCCTTCTTGCGTCGCGGTGAGCAGCGGATGCAGCACCTTGATGGGCGCCTTGAACATTTCCACGAACTCGAGCAGGCCCTGGTTGGCCAGGCACAGGCCGCCTGAATACGCGTACGCATCGGTGTCGTCCTGCGCGAATGTTTCGAGCTTGCGGATGTCTACCTTGCCCACCAATGACGAGATGTCCTGGTTGTTTTCGTCGCCTGGCTCGGTCTTGGCAACAGCCACTTGCCTCAGCACCGATGGGTACCGCTTGACCACCTTGAACTTACGGATGTCGCCACCGAATTCTTCGAGGCGCTTCACAGCCCACGGCGACAGGATGCGGTTCAGGTAGCGGCGCGGAATGCCGTATTCTTTTTCGAGGATCTCGCCGTCTTCGGCTGCATCGAAAAGGCCGAGCGGGGTCTCGTTGACTGGCGAGCCTTGAATGGCATAGAACGGCACGTGCTCCATGAGCTGCTTGAGCCGCTCTGCGATGGAACTCTTGCCGCCGCCAACGGGGCCGAGCAGGTACAGGATCTGCTTCTTTTCTTCGAGCCCTTGTGCGGCATGGCGGAAGTACGACACCACCTGCTCGATGGCCTCCTCCATGCCGTAGAACTCTTTGAAAGCCGGGTATATCTTCAGAACCTTGTTGGCAAAGATCCGCGACAGACGCGAGTCATTTCGCGTGTCGACCATCTCGGGCTCGCCGATCGCCTTGAGCATCCGCTCTGCGGCGGTGGCATACGCAACAGGCTCGCGTTTGCATATGTCGAGGTAGTCCGATAGCGAAAGGACTTCCTCGCGTGTGCGTTCGTAGCGGGCGGCATAACTGCTGATCACATCCATAGAACACCTCCATCGAGTGAGCGAAAACACTGCACGGACTTACCGTACTGCACATAACGCGTCAATCGGGCTACCGGTGGTCCGAAATGCGGGGCTGCGCAGAAAAAACTTCGTCGCCAAATCCGTTCAATTAGCTTAAAGCAAAGAGCGCGCCTGCAGTAGGCGGCCTTCGCAGACACCCTTTTTAAGAAGGTACTGTGTTGTGAAAAGTTCTTCGTTGGCGCAGGAGAGCGTCTCTGAAACGAGACAGCCTAGTTTGCTATGAGCACATAAAAAAAGCGGCCTCTGGGGCCGCTTGCTTCCGCTCGATTAACTAAAGAACTCCTTTGCCTTGTCGATCCAGCCCTTGTCTGTCGGGCTGTGCTTGTCGCCTCCGTTTTTGAGCGACTCGTCGAGCTCCTTGAGCAACTTGCGCTGGTGCTCGGTGAGCTTGACCGGCGTCTCGACACGCACATGGCAGTACAAGTCCCCCGGGTAACTGGAACGCACGCCCTTGATGCCCTTGCCGCGCAGCCGGAACTGCTTGCCGCTTTGCGTGCCGTCGGGGATATCGATGGCGGCTGCACCCTTCAAGGTCGGCACCTTGATCTCGCCGCCGAGCGCTGCCGTGGTCACCGCAACGGGCACGACGCAATGCAGGTCATCGCCATCGCGTTCGAAGAGCTCGTGCTTCTTCAAGCGGATCTCGATGTACAGGTCACCTGGCGGACCGCCGTTGGTGCCGGGCTCGCCGTTGCCGGTACTGCGGATGCGCATGCCGTCGTCGATCCCTGAAGGGATCTTGACCTCGAGCGTCTTGTTGTTCTTGATCTTGCCCTGGCCATGGCACACCGCACAGGGTTCCGGGATGAGCTTGCCCGTGCCGTGGCAGGTCGGGCAGGTTTGCTGCACGCTGAAAAAGCCTTGCCGCATCTGCACCGCGCCTGCTCCATGGCAGGTTGTGCACACGATCGGCTTGGTGCCGGCCTTGGCGCCGCTGCCATGGCAAGTGCCGCACTCGTCCCAGCTCGGGATGCGGATCTGGGCTTCCTTGCCTTCGGCTGCTTCTTCGAGAGTGACTTCCATGGCGTAGCTCAAGTCACCGCCGCGGAATACCTGGCGCCCGCCACTGGTGCGCCCACGCGCACCACCGAAGACGTCGCCAAAGATGTCGCCAAAGGCCTCTGCGAAGCCGCCGAAGCCTTCTGCGCCGGGACCGCCGCGCATGTTGGGGTCGACGCCGGCAAAACCGTGCTGGTCGTAGGCCGCGCGCTTCTGGCTGTCCGACAGCATTTCGTAGGCTTCCTTGACCTCCTTGAACTTGTCCTCGGCGGCCTTGGTGGTGTCGCCGTGATTTCGGTCAGGGTGGTGCTTCATCGCAAGCTTGCGATAAGACTTCTTGATTTCTTCCTCGCTGGCATTCTTGGGAACGCCGAGGGTTTCGTAGTAGTCGCGTTTGGTGGCCATGGGCGGAGTTCGCAGGGTTCGCGGGTTCGGTCGGTGCAGGCGGCTTGAAGCGGAAAAGGCTGGACCACCCGCAAAGGTGATCCAGCCCGGTTTCCGCGCAGATCAGGGCAACAAGATCAGCCCTTCTTCACTTCCTTGACTTCGGCGTCGACGACGTTGTCGTCGGCCGGCGCGCTTGCCGCTTGCGGGCCAGCCGCTGCGCCGCCGGCAGCACCGGCTGCGGC
>NZ_JBJXIA010000010.1:0-211339 GCF_046115955.1 Variovorax sp. GrIS 2.14 | reverse complement strand
CTGCTCAAATAAACAGCAGGGTAGGTTGAACACCTGGCTCACTTTTAATTCGGCGCTACCCGCATAACTGGCTCATTTTCCGGTCGGCGCCAACAGGTCGTGGTTATCGAGATCAACCGGCCGAATCGTTCTCGTCGACGCAGCCGAGGCAAGAGCGATCCGACCGATGCAGAGAGTGCCGCACGCGCGGTTCTAGCCGCCGATGCGACCGGCGTTCCAAAGGCTCAGAGCGGGATGGCTGAGGCCCTGCGGACGCTGAGCGTTGCACGTCGCAGCGCCGTCAAAGCCAAGACGCAGGCCGTGAATCAACTTCGAGCTTGACTCGTCAGAGCGCCTTCATCTATTCGAGGCGCACTGCTGAAGGTCAACACGGCGCACTGTGTCGCAACCTGCGCAATCCTTCCGGAGGACGATGAGAGGAACCTCGTCCTGGCCAGCTTGAAGATGACGTTGAGGCTACTGGCGCGACGCTGGAATGCGCTGCACGAGGAACTGCACGAACTCGACAAGCAGCTCACCCGCTTGACGAAGCTGGCCGCCCCCAGAATTCTGGGTCGCTTCGGCGTCGGGCCTCAGACCGCGGCGACATTGCTCATCACGGCCGGGGATAACCCGACCCGATTGCGCAACGAGGCCGCGCTCGCTGCGCTATGCGGCGTCAGTCCCCTTGAGGCGTCTTCCGGAAAGACGAGCCGTCATCGGCTCAATCGAGGTGGGCAGAGGCAGGCCAACAACGCCCTGTGGACCATCGCCATGGTCCGAATGAGGAGCGATGCGCGCACCCTGAAATACGTCGCCAGACGCACCGCCGAGGGCCTATCGAAAAAGGAGATCCATCGCTGCCTCAAGCGCTACATCGTGCGTGAGTTGTACCCGCTGATTCTGGCTGACCTGGCCGACTCCGCACGTCCCGCTTGACATAGGAGCGTCAACGCTTGCAGCGAGACGTTGTTCGGGTCGTTGAAGGTGGAGCGGCTGCATGGGCAGCACTTCAAGAGCCGGCGCGAGGCCAAGGACGAAGCCATCGACTGGCTGCTCTGGTACAACCGAGCCCGACTGCACTCGACGCTGGCCTACGTCAGCCCGATGCAGTTCGAGCAGGACTGGCTTGCCAATCAATCAACGCAGGTCAATTCATGAACTCGGCTATGGGGTACGGATTCCAGGGGCAAGGTCAATCCGCCTCAAGCGTTCTGCACGCTTTGTCTGCGCAAGCAAGCAGTGAGCGTCATTTATGGTGGATGGGTCGAATGCGCTCTTCACCGCTTGACCGATGTCGCAAGCGCCGAGCCGCTCGGGCCATGAGGCTTCGATGACGCGTTTCGAGCGAAAAGCGCCGGGCGCTACGACAACGCCAAGTTTAAAAATTGATAGTCTCTGAGCGCTCTAGCTCTTCGCGTCATCTGTCGCAGATTGTCTCGGGCGTTGGGAGCCTTATTCCAAACAAATCCTTCGGCTTCATATAGACCCGTCATCGTGTTCAACGTCGCTCGCCCTAGCCGCTCCGCAAGCTCGCCGCCCGTCACCCCCTCGTCGATACCGTCTAAGAGCATGAGGTAGTCGTTGTAGGAGTCACCGTTTCTGCGAGCATTTAACTCTTCGCAAATACCTGCAGCCTTTAGGTCTTCCAAATGCTCTGCCGCACATTTTTCGACTAGTTCCAACTGTGGCCCCAGCGGGAGGGCCAGCGCAAGCTTGAAAACAACGTCGGTAGGGCTAAGGGCAACAATCACCTTACTCCCTCGAGAAAAGTGTTGACCATTTTTTCCCTGGTAGCCAAAGGATCCGTCTACTTTTTGCTTGGGTCGTGCCTCACGTTTGCTGTGGTACACACGCCGGGCATCGGGAATCGTAAACGTCTGCAGCCGAAAACCATCAGGATTCGTCGCACCTTCATGCGTCTTTTCAGGAGCTTCGATCTTCGATAGTCCGAATCCTCGCCCAATCGAAGGCCGAAAAATATTCTCATCAACATTGCTTGCCGGCAATGTTGGATCTACCCACGTTTCAAGGGCGTAACTCTCAAGATTGCATTCGTCGAGAAGCGTTACGACGCTGCGGCTTCTTGCCTCGGGGATTAGCAGTTCAAGCATTTCTCCAACGGACCAGTCGAATGCAAGTTCTAGCACCCGATCAGCCATTTCGTGATCGTCATCCCAATCACACATCGGATCGAAAGGCGCGAAGAAAGCACGGTATGGCAGATTTGGGTCGATTTCCGAAAGCGCTAAGACGCGGTCCGCTGTGCCTTGTAGCGATCCCTGTTGCTCGGATGTGACGCTCGTTGCAAGGGCAAACGCGTCTCGATAGACATGATTTCTGCGTAAGAACTCCCATGCCCAATACTGGTTGCTTTCAGATTTCATTACGTGACTATCCCAGAACACGTGGGACTGAGCATCGTCGCAGTTGACGATGCGTTTTCACGTCACACCTACGTCACATTTGTGCAAAAAAATGCCCAAACTTCGCGGCTTTGGTCAAACGTTCGAGAACGCTAAGTCATTGTATTGATTGAACTTTTTGTTTTTCTGAAGCGCTCTATTGCGGTTACATCGGATTCGTAATGAGAAGGTCGGGTGTTCGATTCATCTCTCCGGCACCACAAATACGCGAGAAACCGCGATAGTGATCGCTAACCTTTAAACGGGTACTAGTAAATTCACAAGAGAGCGTTTTTTTCGTTTTCTTAAAGCCTCCGCAAGGAGGCTTTTTCTTTGATCAATGGCCGAGCTTATTCCTGGCGTCTTGCATCAAGATTTTCAGCACCATCGGGCACCCATAGCCGCTTGATGCTCATCGACTAGCAGAGCTGGCACGCGTTGGCCGCGAAGCACGACGATATCCGCTCTGGGCGACCAGAAATTGACGCTACGGACGCGGCGTCAGACCCAATCAGATCGGCACGCGGTAGCCAAAGAATTCGTGGTCTTCGTTGTAGCCGCCTTGGCCCGCGCCGAGATCGGCGAAATCGTGCACGAGCTCGATGGCCGCGATCCACTTGACCATCTTGAAGCCGACCTCGTTTTCGCAGCGCAGCCGAAGCGGTGCGCCATGCAGCACGCTGACCGGGGCGCCGTTCATTTCGTAGGCGAGGATCGTCAGCTCGTGGCGCATGTTCGCCAAGCTGTGTGTGTCGTAGTAACGGCCGCCGTCGCCACCGTCGGCCAACGAGTAGAGAACGACGTAGCGGGCCTCGGGTGTCGGCTTGACGAGATCGAGGATGTCGCGCACCGGCACGCCACCCCACTTGGCTACGCCCGACCAGCCCTGGATGCAGAAGTGGGTCGTGATCTGCTCTTGCTTGGGCATCGCCTTCAGCTCGGCGAAAGACAGCTCGACAGGGTTTTCGACCAGGCCGCCGATCCGCAGCCGGTAATCGGCGAATTCAGTCGCGACCAGCGCATCGAACTCGGTCGAGTTTGGCATCGTTCCGTTGGGCCAGAAGTGCGGCGAAATGTCTTGCTCGGTGAGCTGGCTCTTCGCGTCCCACGACTGGGTGGCAACACCGAACGGCCGGCTCATGAATTCGCCGATCCTTTGCACGAGCCGTGCATGGCGCAAGGTAAATGGCGAGGCCCACCACCAGGCGACAGCAACCAGCGAGATGGCAGGGACAAAGATGGCGAAGCCGCTCCACGAATTGTCGCGCACACCCGCCCACATCATGTTCAGGTTGACGCGAGCATCGGTGATGAAGACCAGCGTCACATGGGCCAGGATAAAGAGCAGGAACCACCAGAGCGCGATGAAATGGATTGAGCGGGCCTTCTGCCGGTTCAGTACGCGGCCGAACCATCCGAGCCGGTTCGAGATCGCCGGGCTTTGCATCAAGCCGGTAACGATAGACGTGGGTGCAGCTACGAATACGGTCATGAAATAAGCGAGCTGCTGCAAGCCGTTGTACCGAGTCCAACTCTCATCGACGGGAAACGTCAGTGAGAGGTATTGCAGCGCCGTCGAGACGGCGTTCGGAAAAACGCTCCATGTCGTCGGCACGATGCGCAGCCACTGGCCAGTGGTGAACAGAAGAACGTAGTAAAGGATTCCGTTGATCATCCAGAGCAGCGTCACTGAAAAGTGCCACCAGCGCGCGAGGCCTATCGAGTGACGGATGCCGGGTATACCAAGCCAGGAAGGCAAGGTGACCGAGTCGTCCTTCGCGGTCCAGATTCGACCGGTCGGTACTGCGGCCTGGAAGCGAAACCATTCGGTCCCGGGTGTGCAGTCGCGCTTCCAGTACAGCCGCGGGTGGTCGGCAAGAATTTGCACGCCGGCACGGATGATGAAAGCCATGAAAAACAGGTTGAGGAAATGCAGCAAGCGTAACCAGGCTGGGAAGCCCGTAGTAACCGGCAATGCGGAGGTCGAAATGCCCGGATAGCGCACTAAAAATTCCTGCACCACCGGGACGTGTCGCAATGCTTGAGACGCGGCCACGCCAATGACGATCAGCACGAAGACCAGCGGCAAAGCCCAAAGCGCATTCACCCAATGCCGGCCGAATCGAACCTTCGGCACGACGCCTGCCTGTGGCGGCAACCATTTCGTAAGCAGGACGCGATCATCGGCGGCGCTCAGCTTCGCGGCCAAGGGATCGTGTGTGTGCGGGATCCGGGGCGCGCCGCTCATGCCAGCTCCTTCATTTGATTGGCTGCGTACACCGAGGTATTCACTTCAGCGCGCAGGCTGCGACCGCACCAGTGCGAGTAGTGCCGAACGATCCTTGGTCGCCTGCCGGAGGCTGGCATTGCCGGAACTTGCTCTGGTCGCGCCCCCGGGAAACCTTCCCGACGCAGCGTCTCGGTCGCCATGTTGCATGCGGCGCTGCTGCCAGGGCTGATCACGGCGGCGGATTTTCCCTCGCAAAGGCAACGCCTGAGGCTATCAAGCGCGAAACGGTAAGCCTCGGCGACCTCGGCAACGAGAGCACTTCGTTGAAACATGAAGGCGTCGGTTAGAGAGGGGCAGAACGGCAAGCAACCAGACTGCGACTTCCCGGTGCTCCTGTCTGTGCGGCAGGGCACCGATCGGTCAGCGTGCACACACACAGACCATACAGATGGCCTGCTCCGCCTCGGTGTTTTTGCGCGCACAATATTGGCACTTTGCGCAGCTCCATCCAGGCGAAGCCGTCGCGCTCGGGGAGTTTGCAGCGTGGGTCGGACTGGCCCCTCGCCAGACCGGCACCGGTGGACGGGTGGCGCAGCTGGGAATCAGCAAGCGCAGCGATGCTTACCTGCGCGCGGACTACCAACAGAACGAAGACAACGGAACAAGCAGTTTGAAGGAGAGCAAGCGAACACGCGTGTGATGGGACAGACAGTTCGGCCCGGGACGGCGACACTCCGATAGGGATCAAGAGCGGAGAGCTCGATCTGCGGATGGGAAACTCGTCAGCGAAAACCATTGGGGCCAGCAGGCATGTGAGCTTGCACAACAGGCTGGATATAAGACTGCAGCCCTGCCTCCTGCATCGTCACACACACGACTTCTTGCAATCACGCTGTTGCGCACCAGATCGACAGAGCGAGCCACACGGTATTTCAGTTGCCAGATGAATGTGGCGAAGTTTTCGAGACCTGATCAATGTGCTGGATCGGCGACGGCGCTAGGCAAGGCAAAACGCACCACCGTGGGCCTGCCAAGCCTGAATGCGAGCACGGGCATGTCGTTAGCAGATAGCGCGGCTGGAATCGGCGCCGGCGAAAATCAGGCAAGTCGACGCCACGATCAACAATGCGCCGAAGCCCACCAATATGCCGATGAGTGGCAGTTGTATCGCAACCAGCAGCCCGTAGAGCCCGAGCATCAACAACGACGCCAGGCTCTCATAGAAATTTTGGGCTGCGATCGATTGGCCGGGTTGCATTAGCAGCAAGCCGCGGCTCTGCAGCATGGCATTCATTGGCACCAGCAGCAACCCGGCCAACGCTCCGATCAGCAACAGCAATCCGAAAGCGACAGTGACATCTGACGCGAACGCCATGAGCGTGACCAGTGCGCCGAGCAGCAAGCCGAGTGGCAGTGTGCGCATCGCTCGCTTCAGAGTTACGAAACGTGCCGCTCCAATGGCTCCAGCCACCATTCCGATCGCTACGGCGAGTTGCAACAAGGCGGCTCGTGAAAGGGGCAGCCCTAGTCGTTCGCCAGCCCAGCGCAACACCATGAATTGAAGTACCGCCGCCGCCGCCCAGAACAGGCTGGTGACGGCCAGCGAGGTGCGTGCTTGCCGGTCGTGCCACAGCAGGGCAAGTGCATCGACAAAACACAAAATCAGTTGGCGTGGATTTGCCAGCGCTGCGCGATTTCGGGCGTGGCTTCGCGGAATCAAGACCGTGACGATGGCGGACGCCAGGAAAATTGCAGCAATGACCGGTAACGCGCTTTGCGTCTCGACCAGCACTCCGCCCAGTGCCAGACCGGCCACGATCGATACGACCGTAGTCGCCTCGATCCAGCCATTCGCCGCAACCAGATCTTCAGGCAACAACAATTCAGGCAGGATGCCGTATTTGGCCGGTCCATAGCCGGCGGCCCCAAGGCCCACCAGCGCATAGCAAAGCAGCGGCTGTACGCCCCAAGCCAAAAGTCCGCAGCCACCGAGTTTGACCAGATTGGTGATCAGCATGACCTGGCCTTTTGGGGCGGCATCCGACACTGCTCCGGCAAAAGCCGCCAGCAACACATAAGAAGCATAGAAAGCTACGCGGAGCGCGGGTGTCATCCAGTCCGGTGCACCTCGCGAGATAAGTAGCGCAATGGCAACTGTCAGCAGTGCGTTGTCCGCGAGTGAGCTGAAAAATTGCGCCAGCAACACTGGCAGCAGCACCCGCTTTTTCACAAGGGCGCACTTGTCGTCATGTCGAAAAAGTGCCGGCGATACCTCGACGTCACGTCATCCATTCGCAGGATCAACGGCAGGTCCGCGGTATTGAACTTCACGTCGAATGCGGGAGGGCCGAGCAGACGGGCCCCGCATCTCAGATACCCTTTGATCAGTGGCGGCGCATCGCAGGGCGCGTCGCTGCGATCGCCGTCGTTTGCATCGGCAAGCGGCAAGGGAACGCGCGGCTGGACTCGCCACTGCTGCTCGACCAGATGGGTATGACACAGACGGCGCCACAGCCGGCTGGCCGTCGCGCCGTGGTCATCGAGGCCAATGCTGGCGCAACCGATCATGGTGTCCAGTCCGCGCCTGACCATGTAGTGTCCCAGCGCAGTCCACAAGGCCATGATCACGGCTCCAGAACGCCAGGCCGGATGCACACACGAGCGGCCGAGTTCCACTGCGCGACTGCGCAGCGCGTGCAACGGTGCAAGGTCGAACTCGATGTCAGTGTAGAAACCGCCGGCGCGTTCAGCGGCCATTGGCGTCAGCACGCGGTAGGTTCCGATGAGCAGCCCTGCGGCATGGTCGGAACCAACTGCACGCACCAGCAGGTGGTCGCAGTAAGGATCGAATCGATCCGCGTCGACCCCGGACGGGGTGCCTTCCGGTGGTGTGAGGCGCGCGCCCATTTCCTGTGCAAACACCAGATACCGCAGGCGCTGAGCCTCCCGAACTTCGGCTTCGGAGTCGGCCCACTGTGTGATCAAGGTGGCGTGGGTCGGCACTCGGCACTCAATTAGAAGGCGGATAGAGCCTGATCAGTCGGATCTGGCGCCGGTTGAGTCTTGCAAGTTCCAACAGGCCGATCGGCCGTGTTCCGGCATTGCGCTGCGCAGCACCAATCGCAAACAAAAGTCGCTGCTTGGCAAATATCATGCGAAACCCTTGCAGCACATCCGTGCCGGGGTCCCATGCCTCGATCGCTTCTGATCCTGCGCCGTTGATCTCCATGACAGTAAAACCACGCCCGGCAGAGAGTTCCTCCAAGTTGTCGAATCGCACGTCGAAGCGTCCGAAGTGAAATTCGGGCATGTCGCGGGCCACCGCATCGATGGCTTTCGTGAGTTGCTGCGTAATGTGCGCTGCACCGTCGCGATACAGTCCGCCGACACGAGTCGAGCCGATGGTCGCCAGACGCACCTCTTCACCAGCGCATGGCACCGCCGTCAGCGGCACGGGACATACATGTCGCGGCGAAGATCTGACCCGTTGTGCACGTGGATCCGCCGCGATCAGCTCTGCCACAGTGCTGTACCCATCCCCAGTCACACGAGGAAAATAACGCAGTGCCAAGCCGATCACGCGGCCGCGGTCACTGAGGGGATCGCGCGCATAAAAAATGCCTGCCTCGCCCTTTTGCGGCAAGTAGCGCTGAAGCACGGCGGTTTCTCCGATGGGAAATCGCGAAAGATAGGTCCTGAGCGCAGTCATGTCTTCAAGCAGCTGAACGCCATAACCACACAGCCCAAGATCCGGCTTGACCACGATCGGAAAGAACAAGCCGGCACTCTTCATTGCGATCGCCAACGACGACTCCGAGAGCGCACCGTCGTTGAACACCGCGCAGTGCGGGGCGATGACGGATCTCGCTAACGGCCCCATGCCTTTGAAGTACTCGAGCTTGCCTTCGCCGACCAGACCGCCTGCGGTGATGTTCGGATTGGCGGCCGAGGGCAGCGTAGCGCTGCCGTACCGAAACGACAGCCAGAGCCACTGCGCAACGATAGGCACGCAGATAAGCCATTTGGGCATGCGCTCGAGCAAACTGCACTCCGATGTTTCGGCGACGCGCGCATCCGCGCCGTTCGTCGGCGCATGCTCAGTGGCAATCACGCGCGTCAATTGGCCTGCTCGGACGGGCACGTGGCGACCAGGCCGACGGCCGCAACGCGGTCGATGTGCGCATAAATTGGCCGTTCGATTTCTTCGCCAAATACGTCCGGGTCGATTTCTTCGTAACGCCAATCGCAGCGGGCGGCCGTCAGCAATGGAACCATCTCAGCCAGGAAGGGGTCTTCCCCGTCGACCATGGCCACCCCGGTGTAGAAGAGCAACTGCCCGCCAGGCGCCAACCGCTGCAGCGCGGCCGCCGCGATGCGCAGCCCGAGCGCGCGACCAAGGTTTGCGCCTCCATGACGGTAGCTTCGCTGTCCTTCGTCGTCCAGGTACGGCGGGTTGCACACGATCAGGTCGAAATTACCTTCAACCGCCGACAGCGCATCGCCGAGCGCCAGCGTCACCGCGACGCCGGCAACCTCTGCATTTGCGGCGGTGAGAGCCAATGCGGCCGGATTGATGTCGTTCAGGGTCAACGTCGATGTCATCCCCGCTGCCGCCAGTGCACGCGACACCACAATGCCCCCGGCACCGCTGCCACAACCAATGTCCAATACGCGCACGAGCGTGCCACGGCGCATGCTCGCAACACGCTGACCCAGCGCCTGTCTCATGAAACGGGCAAACCGGTAGGTGTCGGGTCCAAAGAACACAGCATCAGCCCCGACAGTGGGGTAAGCCGAGTGCAGAAACAAATCGTCGTCGATGCTGGCGATTCGGAGAGTACTGCGCCAGAGCGAACCCACCTGCTGCAGCAGGCCTGCGCGGCCCATCTCGCTGAAAAGCGCCGGAGGCAGGGCTCGCGCCGAGAAGGGCGTGTTCCAACCGAAGACGTCCCGCAGGGTCTGGCCGGGATCCGCGCCGCGCTTGTCTTTCACGCGTTGATGGGTGAGTGGTGTGACCGCGGTAAAACGGTAGCCTCTGTCCGCAACCAGACGCAGCACAGCGGCTGCGCTTATGGTGCTCAGCACAGGGCAAGCCCGACCGCAGGCGCGTGGCCAGCCTGCTTGTCACAACGCAAGTCTTGAAAATAGCGCTCGAAGCAACGCTCGCCGCACCGAAGCCGCATCAATGCACCCTCAGCCAGCGCCTGCGCGCACGCCGGCTTGGCCTCAACTAACGGACTGATGACTTCGCGAATCCACGCCCTTGCGTGCGAGATGTCCAGCGCTGCGTGCAAATCGAAATAGGCGCGGCTGTGGCCGCTCAATCCGAGACGCCGCATGCCAGCTGCCACCTGCTTCACGCGAGCTGGCGCAGTCAGTTCGATGACCCCGAGCGCGCCGAGCGCGTGGTACGCATAGCGGCGCGTGGTCGCAAGACCGACCATCGTGTTGGCCAGCGCAAGGGATTCCCAAACGGTCGTGGCAACGGCGGGTTGGAGACCGAGTTCGTTCACCATGTTGTCCAGCATTTGGCTGTGCATGGCGCCTTGCTTGCCGTGGCCCATTTCATCCCAAAAGTTGCGGGCGCACTCCAGCTTCGCTCGAGCCGGCAGCTTCACCTGCGCGTAGGCAAGCAGGTCTTCGAATCCCGCCTCGCCAGACGCTTCCTGCGTGAGGAACCATCGCATTTGCGCAAGGTCGGCCTTTTCCGCAAGCCAGGCGAAAAGCGGGTGTCCTTGCCCAGGACCGACGACAGCAAGATTCTCGAACCAACGAACAAAGTGGTCGGTGTCACCTGCGGATTCGAAACCTAGCGGTTCGACTGCAAGACGCAGTGTTTCCAGATCGCGCCCTTCAGCGACGCGATGCGAATGCTCCCGATGGAGATCGTCTTCCCAGTCCGATGACGGCAGGCCTGGCGCCAAACGACTCGCATTGAACGCTGCCAAATGACGATGGAGTCGCTCATTCGACATGCGATCGGGTTTAACAGCCATTCTTTTTTCCTCTAATTGTCAAACCGGAGCGTGCTCCCTAACCTCCCTTGTCGTCGTGGGACAGGATGCTCTGTATCTGTCCGGCTACTAGTTGTGGGAGCAGAGCAGGGATGAGACACGGCGGGCAGATTAAGTGTTCCTTAAGCCGAAGCTTCCGACACTGCCCAGCCCTCATGTCTGTCCCTTTTTACTTTCAATGCGAGTCCTTGCGTTCCTGTGTCGAACTGGCCCCGTTTTAGACCGCAGACCGATGCGACGCTGGCCCGGTGCCATCGTCGCGTGCGCGGTCTGCGCCTTGGCTCTGCCTGTTCGTGCCTCCGATGGGGCGCGTCTTTCGACCTTACTGGGTTTGATGCGGGCCGAATTGGCCGGCTCGTCCTTGAAGCGGCCCATGCTGCTCAAGTCCAGCGAGACATCTGACGGGCTTAAAGGCGACGTCTATGCCATCGTCGATCAGCCCATGGGAGCGCTTGTGACGTTGCTGGGGACGCCTACTCAATGGTGCGAAACCATGCTGTTGCACATCAACAATCGCAAGTGCACTGTGGCGAGTGGTCCCTCGGGCGCGGAGATCACTCTGAGCGTTGTCCGCAAGTACGACCAGCCTGTCGATAAGGCATTTCAGCTCCCGTTCGTATTCAACCTCATCGACAAAACGGCGCAGCATCTGGAGGTGCGGCTCGCGGCAAACTCCGGGCCTTTGGGGACGAGCAACTATCGCATCGTGGTGGAGGCCGTGCCCGCCGATGCATCACACAGCTTTCTGCATTTCTCGTATTCGTATGAGGAGAACTTCTTGGCACACACCGCCATGCAGGCATACCTCGCGACGTTCGGGAGATCGAAGGTCGGCTTCACCGTCATCGGACAGACCCCCGAAGGAACGCCCGAGTACGTCGGCGGAACCCACGGGCTCGTCGAGCGCAATGCAATGCGCTACTTTCTGGCGTTGGACGCCCATGTCAATGCGACCAAGGACCCCGAAAGCGCGCGCAATGCATGGTTCTCAGGCACTGAGAAGTATCCGCGGCAGCTGCACGAGATCGATCGAGCGACCTACCTCGAACTCAAGGCGAACGACGCGCAACATTGAGGGCACGACAAGCGGCTAACCGAACGTGACCCGGACCTCGAGGCCCGGCGACACCTCCGGGCTGGAGTGCAGACTCACGATGGCGCCATGGCGTAGCGCGATGGCATGCACGATGGCCAGGCCCAGGCCGCTGCCAGCGGGATCGCCTTTGCGCACATGCGATGCACTGCCGCGACGAAAGCGCTCGAAGACGTGGTCTCGGTCAGTCGCCGAAATACCAGGACCGTTGTCGATCACCCGCAGCACCGGTCTCCCCTCTTCGATGGCGGCGACGACATCGACACGGCTGCCGTCGGGTGAGTACCGCAAGGCGTTTCGCACCAGATTGTTGAGCAACACTCTCAGCTGCATGGCGTCGCCATCCACTGAGATGCCTTCGGTCGTCGACGCGCCGAGGTCGATGCCGCGTGCCACGGCCTCACGATGGAATTCTGCGACGACGGAGCGCACCAGATCGCCGAGACTCAGACGCTCGACATGGTGCAGGTCCACATCGGGTTGTGCGCGTGAAAGCTGCAGCAGTTGCTCGACCAGACGCTCGGAGCGTTCGATGCCCAGCCGGAGATCAGCGGACGCGGCGACGCGCCCCGCAGCATCGGCCGCGCGGTCCAGCAAGGTGAGCTGCAGCCGCAGCGCCGTGACGGGCGAGCGAAGTTCGTGCGCAGCATCCGCCACGAAGCGCCGCTGCATTGAAAAGGCATCGGACAGCCGCTGCATCAGTTCGTTGAACGCGGCGACCAACGGCTGCATCTCGCGCGGCATGTTTTCGCTGGCGATCGGCTCCAGACTGAGCGCGCTGCGCCGCGCGATCTGGCCGGTGGCTTCGTCCAATGGACGCATGCCACGCCGCAGCGCTACAACGATGAGTCCGGCGAGCAAGATGATCAGCGCAACCAACGGAATGAAAAGTTTCGACGCCGATTCAACGGCCATCTGGTGACGCGCGGTCGTACGCTGCGCAGCTTGCACCACGGTGTCGGTC
The DNA here is from genome assembly GCF_046115955.1 of Variovorax sp. GrIS 2.14. Lineage (NCBI taxonomy): Bacteria > Pseudomonadati > Pseudomonadota > Betaproteobacteria > Burkholderiales > Comamonadaceae > Variovorax > Variovorax sp. GrIS 2.14. Next base: position 198,654 of record NZ_JBJXIA010000010.1, on the reverse strand, counting down.
AGCACGACGGTGTAGGTCCGCCATTCCTGGCCAGCGACCTCGAAACGGCCCGGCCCCGGCACATCCGTGAAACGCAAAGCGAAGCGCGGATTGGAAGAAAAAACGGGTGTGCCGTCACGTTGCCAGACCAGGCTCACCAGGTCGCCGTCATCGTCGCTTTGGCCGCCTGGCATCGCGGGCAGCGGCTTGGCTGTCACCTGCGCGCTCGCGTGGTATTGCGCCACCGCCTCGGCGACCTCTCTCAGGTTTTCGTCCAGCACCTCGTTCATTTCGCCGAGCGTCACGACGTACGCGACCATCACGAGCACGAGAGAGCCGAAGCCCAATGCCCCGAGCAGCCACTTCATCAGGTCGCCACGCAGTGATCTCACCGGGCTACTCCGCCAACCTGTAGCCAACGCCACGCACGTTCACGATGGCTTGTGCTCCCAGCTTCTTCCGAAGGTTGTGCAGGTGAACCTCGATCGCGTTGCTGCCGATATCGTCGTCCCATCCGTAGATGGATTCCTCGAGTTTCTCGCGTGAGAGCACCGCTCCGGGCTGCTGCATCAGGACCTCGAGCAAAGCGAACTCCCGCACCGACAACGACACTGGAGCGCCCTCCTTCGTGACGGACTTGCGCACGGTGTCCAGACTCAAGGCGCCTGCCGTCAAAAGCGATGAACCGACGCCGGCGCGTCGTCGCAACAGGGCGCGCACACGGGCGACCAGTTCATCCAGATCGAAAGGCTTCAACAGGTAATCGTCGGCACCCGCATTGAGTCCGGCAATGCGCTGATCCACGGCGTCCCTGGCCGTCACGATGATGACCGGAACATGGTTGCCCGAGCGACGGAGTTCTTCGAGCACCGTCATGCCATCGCGTGCGGGGAGACCCAGATCGAGTACCACCAGGTCGTAGACACCGTTGGCCAGCGCGAGCTCCGCGATCCGCCCGTCCTCCGCCCAGTCGACTGCATAGCCGGCCGCGACGAGTCCCTGACGTATCGCTCGTCCAATCATCGGGTCGTCTTCAACAACGAGCAGTCGCATGGTCGCAGTATCGGGGATCGACCTTCAGGCGTGGCGCCAGGCAGTCAATGCAAGGGAGCGACGGACCAGACGATGACAGGCCGGCCTGACCAGAGCGCGCAGAGCCCACGTGACGAGCGCTCCGGCCGCGGCAGCCGGAAACGCGCTCAGCACGTCGAGCGGGAAGACCTGCCCTAGGTACACCAGGCTCCAGCCCGCGCCGAGCCCGACCGTCAACAGCGGGAAACTCAGCCAGGCGAGCCGGCCGAACGGCACCAAGGCCAGCGCGACGCTCCACCAGAGCACGACCTGTGCGTTGGGAGATCCCGGGCCCATCCAGCATCCTGAGAAGGCGGTCCAGCTGGCGCTCGCCAACCCGGGCACACAAACGCTCGTGCGGATGACGAGAACCACTGCGTAGGCTATTGCTGCTGAAAGCAGCACACACAGCAAGTCAACGCGCAACCGTCTGTCCCCTCGCCTCCACGCAATCACTCCGGCGAGAGGCAAGCTCCAGTCCGCAAGACGCGCGAGCACAGAAGCCAAGGCGAGCGTGACCGCCGAGGCGTGCGAGCCCGCGGACATCAACTCGAAGACAGCCAGGTTGTCCAGCGTCATTCCGATCTTTGAAGAAGCATGGCGACGATGGTCCCGCAAGAATCATTAAGGACGCCTTAAGCCGGAATGGGTTGCCTTAAGCATTCCATAAGCACAGGTCGACGAAGCTGGATGCTCCGCCCAGCCTTGGGCCGACCGCTCGCAAAGAACCATCCATGAACCAGCCTCCCCACATCGAACTCGGAAAAGTTGCCGAGGTCACCTTCTGGTTCTGGGTGGTGAAGATCGCCGCGACGACCCTCGGGGAAACGGCTGGCGACGCCGTGACGATGTCGATGCACCTCGGCTACCTCGTCGGGACGGCCATCTTCGCGACCATCTTCGTTGTCGCGGTGGCCGCCCAGATCAGGACAACGCGGTTTCATCCGTTCCTGTTCTGGGGCGTGATCGTGGCCACCACGACCGCAGGAACCACCCTCGCCGACCTGCTCGATCGATCGCTGGGAATCGGATACCTCGGTGGGTCCACGATTCTCTTGTTGCTGGTGATCGGCACCTTGGCGCTGTGGCATCGGGCGCTCGGATCGGTTTCCGTCTCAGCCATCACGACACGCAAAGCCGAGGTGTTCTACTGGGCAACCATCATGTTTTCACAGACGCTGGGCACCGCGCTCGGTGACTGGGCGGCCGATCCGAATGCCGGACTGGGCCTCGGCTACGAAGGCGGCGCCATCGTGTTCGCGGTGGGGCTGGCGCTCGTCGGAGCGGCCTACTTCTGGACGCGTATTTCGCGCACGGCCTTGTTTTGGGTGGCGTTCATCCTGACGCGGCCACTGGGCGCCACCGTGGGCGACCTGCTGGACAAGCCCCATGCGGCCGGTGGCCTCGAAATGAGCCGCTACACCGCGACCGCCGCACTGGCTGCCTTCATCCTTGTTTGCGTTGTCCTGCTGCCGCAACGTGCGGAGCGCATCACGCGGTGAGCAAGAAGCTCATGCAAAGTCCGGCGAACTTACCGTCAGTCGGTCATTTGGATTTTGTCGCAGGCTCTGGTCGTGCGGCCACCAACCCGTCGATCACTTCGCACAAACGCTGCAACGTGATGCCCGCCTCACGTGGATCGAGGCGATCCTCTGGAATGCGAAGTTCGAACTCGTCTTCCACCGCGAAGACAAATTCCATCAGTGCCAGCGAATCCAGGCCGAGTTCAGCAAGCGCAGTCGACGGCAGTACAAGCAGCGGGTCGGCATGGAAATCTTTTTCGAGAATGGATGCGATACGGACGAGGGTTGTCGAAGTCAAATCGGTTTCCTATGGCAAGCCAGCGCAGCTTTTGGGCAACTGCGATCTCGGCGAATCGGAATGTTCGCTCTGCTTTGCTTAAGGTTTACTGAAGTTGAAACGGAATGACCGACTTGCCTTTACCGCAGCTGAGCGTGCGCGGCTTGCGCTCGGCCCATGGCGGCCCTTTCGATCTGCACATCGACCGCGGCGAATGTGTGTCGCTCATGGGCCCTTCAGGCGCGGGCAAAACTCTCTTCTTGCGCCTGGTTGCCGATCTGGACCCGGGCGTCGGCGAGGTTCGGTTGAACGGCCGTGAACGCGACACGTGGACTGCGCCGCAGTGGCGCAGCAAGGTGGTGTACCAAACCGCCGAGCCGGTCTGGTGGGCACCGAAGGTGGCTGCGCATTTTCCGCGGCCCATGCTCGACGCGATGCGTTTGCTGCAGCCCCTGCTTGGGCTTCCGAACGCAACGCTCGATGCCGATGTCGACCGGCTGTCAACCGGCGAACGTCAGCGCATTGCGCTGCTCAGGTCGCTCGCGCGCGAGCCCAAAGTGCTGTTGCTCGATGAACCCACAGCGTCACTGGATGCGACTTCGACGATGGCAATGGAATCGTTACTGCAGAAGTATGTGAACCAGGGCTTGTCGGTGCTGTGGGTCACGCACTCACGGGACCAGGCCCATCGCGTGGCGCAACGCCACTATGCGGTCGTCGAACGGCAGCTGCGCACGTCATGACCACGGTCCACCTTGAGTTGACCGACGTGGCGCTCGCAGCCGTGTTGGTGTTGGCGAATGCAGTTGCTTCGATGGTTCTGCGGCTGCGCCTGCATCGACAGGTGCTGTGGGCGGCCGCGCGAATGGTCGTCCAGCTGCTTTTGGTAGGGCTGCTCTTGCGAGTCGTCTTTCGCCTGCAGTCGCCGACCGTCACTGTCGTCGTGGTGCTCCTGATGATCGGTGCCGCAGCGCGTGAAGTGGCGGTACGGCCAGAGCGCCGTCTGCAGCAACATGGCAACTACCGCATCGGCCTTGCTGTCGTCGGCATCTCCAGCGTGGCAACAGTTGTGATGGCGTTGATGACCGCCATCCGGCCGGAGCCTTGGTACGACCCGCGCTATGCCATTCCGTTGATGGGCATTGTGCTGGGCAGCGTTCTGAATTCGGCAACGCTCGGGCTCGACAGCTTTTTCGACGGCGTCGTGAATCGCCGGCAAGCCATCGAAGCGCAGCTGGCGTTAGGGACCACCATGCGCGAGGCGCTGGGCGAACTGACGCGATCGTCCATCCGGCGCGGCATGATTCCGATCATCAACCAGATGTCGGCCGCTGGCATCATCACGCTGCCCGGAATCATGACCGGCCAACTGCTCGCCGGCATGGACCCGATCGAGGCTGTGAAGTACCAGATATTGCTGCTCTTTCTTCTAACCGGCGCGGGGGGACTGGCATCGGCCGGCGCCGTGTACCTGGCGGCGCGCGCAGTCACCGACAGTCGACAGCGGCTTCGCACCGATCGTCTGGAAATGAAGCGGTGACGTCGATTGGATCAACAGGCATCACGCTCGCGCGGTACCACCCCGCTTCTAGAATCCGCCGGTGATCACCGCCCGACTTCGTCGACTCGTCGCAACCCACTTCTTCTGGTGGTGCTTTGCCGGCGTGCTTCTGTCGGCGCTGCAGCCCTTCCTCTTCACGCACTTTTGTCAGGACGGATGGGAAGACGAGCCAGGCGTTCGCGTTCGCAACGTGAGCGCCATGGCGCAGTTCGTCCCCGACGATCGCGAAGATCACCGCCTGGAGCTCGAAACCACGCTCTATGTTCCGGCAAGCGCGCACCTCGACACGCCTCATGCATTCGAGCATGGGCTGGGCTTCTTCATGGCGCTGGTGTCGCTGCTGCTGCACCTCGCCATCGCGTTACTGCGGTGGCTGTTTCCGCCGGACGCATCTCTTGCGAGCGCGTTCCGCATACCAGCGGCGCGCCCCCGCGCGCGCCTTTCCACACCTCTTTTCAGGCTTCGAATTTCATGATCCTCAGAAACACCACCCGACGCTATGGCTCGCTATCGATCGCTTTGCACTGGCTGATCGTGCTCCAGTTGATCGCGGTCTACGCCTGCATCAATCTCACCGACTTCTTCCCCGAAAACAGCGACCCGCGCCAAGCGCTGCTGATGTGGCACTACATGCTTGGGCTCTCGGTACTCGCCGTCGCCGTGCTGCGAGTCGCAAACCGTTTGTCTGGCCCTGTGCCCCAAGCGTTGCCGGGAATTCCTCGCTGGCAGAACGCCGTGGCGACCGTGACGCATCTCGCGCTGTATGCATTGCTGCTCGCCATGCCCGTGCTCGGCTGGCTCACGCTCAGCGCATCGGGCCAGACGATCCCGTTCTTCGGCGCGACCCTTCCTCCGCTCATCGGACCCGACAAGACGCTGGCGCACCAGATCGAAAAAATCCACGAGACGCTGGGCGTCATCGGCTACTACTTGATCGGTCTGCACGTCGCCGCGGCACTGTTTCATCACTACCTGCGACGCGACGGCACGTTGCGGCGGATGCTTCCGTTTCTGCGCTCCGAAGACAAGGTGGGCGCATGAAGGCATTCACTCGACACCACGAACGGCATCGGAGCGAGAGCATAGGCTGGCTGCGTGCCGCCGTGCTCGGCGCCAATGACGGCATCGTGTCTACATCGAGCCTGATCCTCGGCGTTGCCGCAGCGCACGGAACGCCTCACAGCGTGTTGGTAGCCGGGCTCGCCGGCCTGGTCGCGGGCGCCATGTCGATGGCCGCCGGCGAATACGTTTCAGTGCACTCGCAGGCCGACACCGAAGCCGCCGACCTGCAAAAGGAAATGGCCGAGATCGATGCAGATTCGAGCGCCGAACACCGCGAACTCGCTGCAATCTATGTCGGGCGCGGACTCGACAGGCCACTCGCTGCAGAAGTCGCGCGCCAGCTGATGGCACACGATGCGCTCGGCGCTCACGCGCGCGACGAGTTGGGCATCTCGACCACTCTGAGCGCCCGGCCGGTCCAGGCTGCTCTCGCGTCGGCGGCGAGCTTTTCGATCGGTGCGGCGCTGCCGCTGCTGGTCGCCTGGCTCGCGTCGCCTGCGCTATTGATCGCGCTGGTGGTCCTGGCGTCGCTGGCGTTCTCTGCGCTGCTGGGCGTAGTGTCGGCGCGGGCCGGCGGGGCGCCGGTGCTGACTGCGGCATGGCGCGTGACCTTCTGGGCGGGTTTGGCGATGGCCATTACCTTCGGTATCGGCTCACTCTTCGGGGTCGCGGCATAACCGGCTCATCTAGCGCAACTGCCGCAGCTGAAGGCGCGCAGACGGCCTAAGCCGGCACCAGCAATCTCTGCAAATTTATTTCCCAAGCTGACTAGCACGTTCAGGTACTAATTGGAAGTGCCTCATAGAATCTCTGCGTGCCCACCGTTCTTCTTCGTCGCCTTGTCGCAACACACTTCGTGTGGTGGTGCCTGGCGGGTGTCGTACTGACCGTTCTGCAGCCCTTTCTCTTCACTCATTTCCGGCAAGACGGCTGGGAAGACGAGCCGGGCTTTCGCGTGCGCAACGTCGAAGCGATGGCGCTGTTTTCGCCGGACGATCGGGACGATCACAGCAAGGAGCTGGAGACCACGCTGTATGTCCCGGCCGCCGCGCACATCGATGTGCCCAATGCCTTTGCGCATGGACTCGATGTGTTGATGGCTCTGGTGCTCTTGCTGCTGCCGCTTGCAGTCGCGCTGGTCCGGTTGCTCGTCCCCATCGAGCGCACGATTGTCGAGCGCGTGCCCTACACCAGCGGCGCGCCGCCGCCCACTGTGCTCTGGCGGACCCAGCCGCCGCACACCGCCCCACCTGTGACGACCTGACAAGCGACGTCGCCTGACGTCGACTCCTGTCCGCGCGCGCGTGCAGACAGATTCCTTGTTTTCGGTCGAAAGGTTTCGAGATGATGAATGCCACCAACACGGCGTTGTTGCAATGGATCGCCGCAGGTGACGATCCCAATTCATGGGCACTCCTTGCGGGAAGTGTCTTCGCGTTGTGGGGCAGTGCGCTGTGCGCCGCGGCCCTGCTGTGGGCCGGCTGGCATGCGCGCGCCGAGCGGCCTTACCTTGCAGCAGTGGTCGTCGGTGCGGCACTGGCATCCCTGCTCTCGCATCTGATCGCGGCCTGGCTCGACATGCCTCGCCCGTTCGTGGCCGGACTCGTGCCCGCCTACATCGTGCATGGCCCGAGCGCCGCGCTGCCGAGCACGCACGCGACCGTGATGTTCTTCATCGGCTTCGCTTTCATGTTGCGCGCCGCGTTGCGTCCTGTCGGTGCGGTGGTGCTGGTTCTGGCAGCACTGACCGGATGGGCGCGCATCTATGTCGGGGTTCACTCGCCGATCGACATCGCTGCAGGCATGGCACTGGCGGCTTCGCTCACCGGCGTGCTCGCGTTGCTGGAGGTGCGCCTGGCGGCGTTGATGGCGGCCCGTCTTGTTGCACGACGATCGCGTCCCGGCGAGCTCGCCAACGATGCCGAGTGGAGGGCTTCATGAGGCCGCCGATTCACGTCGGGCCAAGACTGGTCCGCGACGTCACCATCGACGCCATCGACGCGGCCGCGTCGAAGACCGACGTAACGCCGGCTCCCCAACACATCGACGCATCCGAAGCACGCAGCGTGTCATGCGTTATCCCTTGCTTCAACGAGGCGGCCAATCTGCGCGTGCTGTTGCCCCGCCTCGAAGAAATCCTGTGGGCCACGCGTCTGCGCTGGGAGATCATCGTTGTCGACGATGGCAGCACCGACAACACCGCTTCGGTGGTTGCCGCATGGTGCGAGCTCGAAGGCTTTTGCTGTGTCTCGCTGTCACGCAACTTCGGCAAGGAGGCAGCGTTGACCGCAGGCCTCCAAGCAGCGCGGGGCGACGCCGTCATCCTGCTCGATGGTGATCTGCAGCATTCGCCATCGCTCATCGGCTCGATGATCGAGAAGTGGTCGGCCGGCGCCGATGTCGTCTACGCCGTGCGAGAAGCACGCACCGACGAGGCGGCTCTGAAGCGCTGGGGCAGCCAGCTCTTCTACAAGCTGGTCAACTCGTCTGGTCGCTTCGAACTGCCGGAGGATGCCGGCGATTTCCGGTTGATGGATCGCAAGGTGGTGGATGCGCTGCTGAGCCTGCCCGAGCGCAGCCGGTTCATGAAGGGCTTGTATGCATGGGTCGGCTTCAAGGCGGTGCCGTTGCCTTACACGCCGGCGCCTCGGGCGCAAGGCGTCAGCACCTTCAACATGCTGCGCTTGGTACATCTGGCAGTCGATGGACTGACGTCTTTCACCACCTGGCCACTGCGGCTGGTCAGCATTTTCGGGCTGTTGATGGCTGTGCCTGCATTCGCTTACGGCGTGTTCCTCATCATCGATCACTTCGTGGTCGGGGACGCCGTCTCGGGCTGGTCAACCATCGTGGTGAGCCTGATGTTCTTCATCGGCGTGCAAATGATTTCGACCGGTATCGTCGGCGAATACGTGGCCCGGGTTTTCGAAGAAGTGAAAGGGCGGCCGCTCTACATCGTCAGGAGCGTCACAGGCACCGGGCTGGAAGGCGACAAGAAGTGATGCGGTCGATCCAGAACTCACTCCGACAGTCCTCCTGGCACCGCACCCTCCTCTCCATCGCGATCATCTTCCTATGGCTTGCGGCCACCGCGGGCTTGCGGCGCTTCACCGCACCGGACGAAGGCCGCTACGCCGGCGTCGCGCTCGAGATGCTGAGAACGGGCCACTGGCTGGTGCCACGGCTCGACGGCCTTCCGTTCTTCCATAAACCGCCGTTGTTCTACTGGATCAGCGCGGCGTCGATGTCGGTCTTCGGCGTGTCGGAGTGGCCGGCGCGCTTGCCATCGGTACTGGGCGCCACGCTGGCCGCCAGCGCGCTGCTCATTTTCGCGCGGCGCTGGGCCGACGGCGTGAGCGCATCGGTCGCCACGGTCGTGCTGTTGACGATGCCGTTCTTCTACGTCGGTGCGCAGTTTGCCAACCTCGACATGCTGGTGGCAGGCTGCATCGCCGCGACGGTGCTCGCAGCGGCGCACGCTGCACTCGCAAAAGAGCGCGGTGGCGCCTGGCGCGGCGCACTCGCCCTGGCCTTTGCGATGGCAGCGCTGGGCGTGCTGGCGAAAGGGCTGATCGGGTTCGTGCTTCCCGGCGCTATCTTCGTGACCTGGTGCATCGTGACCCGCCGGTTTCGCGCCGCAGGAATGCTCGCGTGGTGGCCTGGCTGGTGCATTTTTCTGTTGATCGCAGCGCCGTGGTTTGTTGCCATGCAGGTGCGCTACCCAGGCTTCTACGACTACTTCGTCGTGACGCAACACTTCAGGCGCTTCGCGGCAGCGGGGTTCAACAACGCGCATCCGTTCTGGTTCTATGGGCCGGTGATCGTCGGGCTGACCTTGCCGTGGTTCGCATGGATCGGCTGGAGGGGATGGCAAGCTCTTGCCCAACGGCGAGGCGTCCAGGGGGCATCGTCTTCCGGAGCATCAGCAGGGTCCTCCGCTTTCTCCGACATCGACTGGCTCATGCTCGTCTGGTTCGTCGTTATCGTGGTGTTCTTCTCGCTGCCGAAGTCCAAGCTCATCGGCTATGTGCTGCCTGCCCTGCCGCCACTCGCTTGGTTCATCGCAAAGGCATTGCGCGCCACAACGCTCACGCGATGGACGTCGAGCCCGAGGCTGCGCTGGACGACCGGCGTAGCCGCTCTTCTCTGCGTCGCTTCGGTGATCGCCGCCGACCGGCTGGGCACGCCGCCCGGTGCGCGCCTGTACCTGCCCGCCCACGAGCAGATCGGTGCGGACGATCAGGTGGTGATGCTCGACGCCTACTACTACGAGATCCCTTTCTACTGGAGGCTGAGGCAAACAGTCGCAGTGGTGAGCGACTGGCAAGACCCTTCCTTGCCGCTGCACGACAACTGGCGCAATGAGCTGAGCGACGCGGGCAGCTTCGAGCCCGCGAAGGCGGCCGCCACGCTGGTCAATCGAGTGGACCTGCCGCGCCTGCTTTGCATGCCTGGGCGCACCTGGCTGGTCGGCTCGTCGGCCTCCGTGCTGACCTCGCCCTGGTTGGTCGACCCACGCTTCGTTCTGGTGACGCACAACCAGGAGGCGGCTGTCTGGCGCTTCGAGGGGTCGCCGCGCGGGGATGCAGGCTGCTTCGCCGTAGGCGCGCCAGCGCGATCTTCGACGCGGGACGTGTCATGAGCGACGATCGATTCCTGTGCATCTGCGCCGACGATTTCGGCCTGAGCGACGGCATCGATGCAGCAGCGCTCGAGCTCGCCGAGCAGCGAAAGATCTCCGCCATCGGCTGCATGGTTCGGCGCAATTTCTGGCACACCGGATCTCGCAATTTGCGGCGTCTGGACGCCGACCATGTCGACATCGGACTGCACCTCGACCTGGACTTTCCATCGGCGCCGGGCGGCCGCGATGGCAGCCTGGTGTCGCTCATCGCCATGGCCTATCTGGGTCTGCTGCGCGGCAACCGGTTGCGCGACGAAATCCGTTTTCAGCTGAACAGCTTCGAAGATCGCATGGGTCGGGCGCCCGCCTTCGTTGACGGCCATCGTCACGTGCACCAGTTGCCCGGCGTGCGCGATCTGCTCATTGCAGAACTGATGGGCCGGTACCGGGCGGCACCCCCGTGGTTGCGCAACACGGCGCCTGCCGAGCCAAGCTGGCTGCCGCGGGGCAAGACCGACGCCAAGGCGAGAGTGATCCATGCGCTGGGCGGGGGCGCGCTGCAGCGTCTCGCGGAACAGCACGGCGTTCCGATGAGTCGGTGCTTGCTCGGCGTGTACCCCTTTCCCGCCACAGAGGGCGACTACCAGCACGCCTTTGCGGAATGGCTGCGGCAATGCCGCAGCGGCGACGTGCTGATGTGCCACCCTTCGCTCGGCGACGCACCGCATGGGCTGCAAGGCCAGTCCACGCCCCACGATGAATCGCGCCGGCGCGAGTACACGACACTCCGGGCGCTCGACCTCGATGCGCTGCACGCAACGACCGGCATCGTCGTAGCACCCCTGTCGCGCGCATTCGGCCGCCACGCGGCGAGCTCGGAAATGCCAGTCGACTTGACAGACTCCCTGCGCGGCGCGCCAGAAGAACTTCGATGGTGACTCAGCCGACCGTGCGGCCGACCATGGCCTGAGCCTTGCATCCGCTACGTTGAAGTTCACTCTGTCATGGGCCTGCATGATCGAGCTTCCCGCGCCAACCGCTGTCGGCATCACCCGCGAGCGGCTCGCCGGAACAGTCAGGACTCAGGCTCAACGATGTGTACGACGCACGCTGGGCCGCGGCGACGATGCATGCACCGGCTGCAGCTCGCACTGGCAGCACGCGAGCCGACTCCGCCAAGGCAATGATGGGCGAATGATCGATACTGAGATTGAACTTCAAGGAGACGCATGCTGAAGACGAAGGCCGCAACGGCGTTGTCGACCATCTTGCTGACGGCGATGCTCGCCGTGTGTGCCAACAGCGCGCAAGCCCAGCAAATGAACGTGCAGGGCTTTGCCGTCAAAGGCTGCAACGAGTACCTGCAAGCGCGAGCTGCGCGCAAGGAAGATCCGTGGATCTATTGGGTGCAAGGCTACCTGTCGGGCGCCAACATGGCGCGACTCGACTTCATCATGACGAGTGCCGCGCTGCCGCCGCCGGAGTCGATGGCGCAGTCGATCGAAAAATACTGCCGTGCCCAACCGCTCGGCACGATGCTCAACGCTACCGAAGCGCTCTACAAAGATCTGCTCGCGACCAGTCCGATGCAATTGCCTGCACCGAGCACCAGTCAGCGTCGCAGGCCCTGACCTAACGACTGCTGGCGCGCGGCCCGACGTCGTCGTCGCTGCGGCAAAACCGCAGGCGGTATCGAGCAATGCGCCGATGAGGCCTGCATGCAGAAAACCGGCGTACTGAAAGACGCTCGCGGTTCAAAGCGCAACGGCAATGCCATCGAAACCCGCATCGATTGTTGCCCGCACAGAAACACCGTGTCTCTGATCGGTCGAGTTCAATTCGCATGAACGCCCGGACACTTCATCGCACAGACCTGCAGTCAGCAAGGGCTGTCGAAGCGAACCCAGTCAAACAACATCTTCCGAGGACCGTATGAACAAGCTCCAGATCATCACCGCCGCAGCCGCACTCTCCCTGCTTGCCATCACCGGCGCACAGGCTGAAAATTACACCGGGGTGCACACCCATGTTTCGTCGAAGAACCGTGCCGACGTCGATGCAGAAGCTGTCAGCACCGCGGCTGCGCCCAACCAGAACGTGGCGCGTGGCTCACGCGGTGCGGAAGCCTTCAGGCCGGTCGCCAACCCCGACGCGGTGTACGAAAGCGCGGTCGCAACCGCCCATGCACCCGATCAAAACGTGAGCGGTGGATCCAAGTACAACAGCCGCTTGCTCTCGACGATGGCGCGCCCTGCACCGGCGGTGCAAGCGCAGCAAAGCACGCCTGCTATTGCCAAGTAAGCCCGTCGAGCAGCCGCGCCACAGGTTCAGGGGAACCCGTAGCGCGGTGTTGCTGCCGCACCGCTGCCGTACAGCGCGAGCTTGCGGCAGCCGGCAAAAATCGACTTGGGCGTGAGCCCGTAGACCTGCCGGATCGAGTGACTGAAATGCGTCGAGTCCGGGTAGCCGACATCGAGTGCGATGTTGGCCAGGTTCGCGCTTTGCGTCACGTAGTAAAGAACACTGCGCGCACGCTGCCAGGTTCTGAAACTCCGAAACGGCGACCCCACTTCTGACTTGAACAGATGCAGAAAGCGCGACACCGATAAGTGCGACGCCACCGCGCAATCTTCAGCCGAGGTGTGACTGTTCGGGTCTTGCTTGATGCGCTCCAGCACCGCACGAATGCGGCGATCGATCGGGCGCGTCGGCAAGGCACATCCAAAGAAGTTGCGATCGAAATCTTCAGTTCGCCCGTACTGCCGAAGCGCGCAGCGCTTGAAGCGATCCAGCGCGTCGCGCATGGCTCGAAGGGCCGCTGGCGCATCGACCGCACCGCGACCGTTGCGAATGTAGTCAGGCAAGCTTTGGAGATCCACTGTCTCCGATTCGATCAGCACATTGCAGATCATGCGTTCACCCGATGCGATGCGATGCGGCATACCGGCCGGCACCACAGAAAACTCAGTCTCTCGCCACGTCTCACCATCGATGCAGATCTTGTGCGGACATTTGAGCGATACATAGATGGAGATCGCACCGAGTGTGCGCAACGACGGTTCGCCATGCAGCCCCACGTAAAGAACGCGATCGGCGTTGAGCCACATCACGCGCTCCGACGCAGACGATGAAGAAGCCGAAGTCCGCAGGGACGTCGGGGCGTCGATTCGAATCTGTTGCATGTTTGTCTCCTTCGTTTTGATCTGATCGATATCCGCGTTTCCGCGCGGTCGAAGATTAACGGTACTTCGCCAATTCGAGTTTGCAGATCTGGTTGCGGTGCACTTCATCGGGGCCGTCGGCGAGCCGTAGCAGCCGCGCCGTGGCATAGGCCGACGCGATGCCTTCGTCGTTGTTGGTGCCGCCCCCGCCAAAGGCCTGAATGGTCCAGTCGATGACCTGGCACGCCATCTGCGGCGCCGCCACCTTGATCATCGCGATGTCGGCCTTGGCGACCTTGTTGCCCACGGTGTCCATGCGGTGCGCCGCGTTGAGCGTGAGCAGTCGCGCCTGCTCGATGAGGATGCGCGACTGCGCGATGCGCTCGATGGTCACGCCCTGCTGCGCGATCGGCTTGCCAAACGCCACGCGCGACAGGCTGCGCTTGCACATCTTCTCGAGCATGCGCTCGGCCAGGCCGACGAGGCGCATGCAGTGGTGAATGCGGCCGGGCCCGAGGCGGCCCTGAGCGATCTCGAAACCGCGACCTTCGCCCAGCAACATGTTGGACGCCGGCACCCGCACATTGTCGAAAGTGACCTCGGAAGCACGGTCGGGCACGCCGTAGAAACCGAAGACGGCAATGGCACGTACCACCGTCACGCCGGGGGTGTCGAGCGGCACGAGGATCATCGATTGCTGCTTATGGCGATCGGCATTGTCCGGGTCGGACTTGCCCATGAAGATGGCGATCTTGCAACGCGGGTCGGTCGCGTTGGTCGTGTACCACTTGTGGCCGTTGATGACGTAGTCGTCACCGTCGCGCACGATGCTCGACTCGATGTTGGTCGCATCGCTCGATGCAACGTCGGGTTCGGTCATTGCAAAGCACGAGCGGATCTCGCCAGCGAGCAAGGGCTTGAGCCAGCGCTCCTGATGCTCGGGCGTTCCGTAGCGCGCCAGCACTTCCATGTTGCCGGTGTCGGGCGCCGAACAGTTGAAGACTTCGGGCGCCAGATGCGAGCGGCCCATGATCTCGCAGAGCGGCGCGTATTCGAAGTTGGTCAGGCCCGCGCCATGCGAGGACTCGGGCAGAAAAAGGTTCCAGAGCCCGGCATCGCGCGCCTTGGGTTTCAGCTCCTCGAGCACCGGCGCGACTTTCCACGGGCCCAACTCTTCAGCCTCTTTGTAATAGCGCTTCTCGTTGGGATAGATGTGCTCTTCCATGAAGGCCGAAAGGCGCTTCTGGAGATCCTGGACCTTGGGGGAAAACTCGAACACTAGAACCTTTCGGAGGGTGTTGCAAACAACAACGTTGACTGAAGAACCTGATGCGTTTTCTATGGCGTGCCGCTAGCGCTCGCCGCGCGAAAAGTGCGCTTCGACCTGTCGCCAGGCCGCCTCCGCTATCGGCCGTGCCCGCGCTCCCGTTTCAATGGCTTCGGCGCTGGAGGCCGTGCCATCGCGCGCACGCTTCGAGATGCCATGAAGAATGGCGGCGAGCCGGAACATGCTGTACGTCAGGTAGAACTCCCAATGCGCCGGGTCGATCGGCTCGCGTCCGACACGCTTGCAGTACGTCATCAGGTAGGTGGCTTCATCAGGGATGCCAAGCGCTGCATAGTCGGTTCCGGCCATGCCACGAAACTCAGCTGCCGTGAGGCGCCACGGCAGTGCGTGGTACGCGAAGTCCGCAAGCGGATGGCCGAGCGTCGACAGCTCCCAGTCGAGCACCGCCAGCACACGCGGCTCGGTCGGGTGAAAGATCATGTTGTCGATGCGCAGGTCGCCATGAAAGATGCACGTCTCGTCTTGCGCACCGGGTGGAACATGTGACGGCAACCACTCGATGAGCCGCTCCATCGCGGGGATCGGATCGTCGGCCGCGGCGGCCTGGTATTGCCTTGTCCAGCGGCCGATCTGGCGATCGAAAAAGTTGCCGGCGCGACCATAGTCCGCGAGGCCGACTGCCTTGTAGTCGACGCGGTGCAAGGCGGCGACCACGCGGTTCATGTCGTCGTAGATCGCGGTGCGCTCGACATTGGCCAGGCCCGGCAGCGCTGGGTCCCAAAGGATGCGGCCATCGACGAAGTCCATGACATAGAACGGCGTGCCGATGACATTGGCATCGTCGCAATACCCGCGTGCGCCGGCGACCGGCACATCGCTGCCGCGCAGCGCATCGATCACACGGAATTCGCGGTCGACCGCGTGGGCCGAGGGCAACAACGCGCCCTCGGGCTTCTTACGCAGAACATACCGGTTGCCCGTCGCGTCGAGCACCAGATAGGTGGGATTGGACTGCCCGCCTTTGAATCGACTGAGCGTCAGCGGCGGGCGAAAGCCGTCGATGCGCTCGCGCATCCAGACCTCGAGCCGTGCGACATCGAAGTCACCAAAACCATTCATTACGCACGACCTTGCATGCCAAAATGGTACGAAGAGATTGTCCGACAATCAACTAGGGTTTGTCCGACACCTGACAGATATGCGTGGCATCTACCGAACGGGCTGACCGGCGCAAAACGCGGGCCTCAGCGCATCAATTGCCACCCCATGCCGAGCAGCCCGGCGGCCGCGATGACCTTGATGACGCCAACCTTGAAACGGAACAGCGCGATCGCCGCCAGCACGCCGATCACTGCCGCCGCCCATTCGAAGCGCCCCGCCACTCCCAGCGGCCACAGCACATGGACCGCGAAGAACACCGCCAGGTTCACGATGACGCCCACCACGGCAGCGGTGATCGCCACGAGCGGCGCGGTGAACTTGATCTTTCCGTGCGTCGATTCGATGAAGGGCGCGCCGACGAAGATGAAAAAGAACGACGGCAAAAAAGTAAAGAACGTGACCAGCGTCGCGGCGGCTGCACCGGCCAGAAACGGCGAGCCCGCACCAAAGATCTCCTTGCTCCAGCCACCGACGAATCCGACGAATGCCACGACCATGATCAGTGGACCCGGCGTGGTTTCGCCCAGCGCCAGCCCGTCGATCATTTGCGACGCCGTCAACCAGTGCTGCGTCTCGACCGCGCCCTGGAAAACATAGGGAAGAACGGCGTACGCACCGCCGAAGGTGAGCAGCGCGGCCTTGGTGAAGAACCACGCCATCTGCGTCAGCACCGCATGCCATCCGTAGGCCACGGTCAGCGCGCCGATGGTGGCAACCCACAGGCCGATCGATACCGCAGTGACCCGTCGAATGCGCGACCAGCTGAAGATGGCGTGCGACGGCACCGGCGTGTCGTCGTCGATCCATGCCGGCGCCGATGAAACCGCGCCTTGCCCGTGGCCACCGCCGCTCGAAAACTTGCCCGGCGCCCTCCGTCCACCGACATAGCCAATCACGGCAGCCGCCAGCACGATCAGCGGGAACGGCATGTTGAACGCGAAGATGGCGACGAACGCTGCGAGCGCGATGCCGTACAGCCACGCGTTCTTCAGCGTACGCGAGCCGATGCGGTACGCCGCGAAGACGACGATGGCAGTCACCGCGGGCTTGATGCCATAGAGCACCCCGGCGATGGCCGGCACATGACCAAAGGCCATGTAGACCCACGACAGCCCGATCAGCACGAACAACGAAGGCAGCACGAAAAGTCCGCCTGCGATGACGCCCCCCCACGTGCGATGCATCAGCCAGCCGATGTAGGTGGCCAGTTGCTGCGCTTCCGGCCCGGGCAGCAGCATGCAGTAGTTGAGCGCATGCAAAAAGCGCCCCTCCGAGATCCAGCGGCGCCGCTCGACCAGTTCCTGGTGCATGAGTGCGATCTGCCCCGCCGGTCCGCCAAAACTGATGAAGCCGAGCTTCAGCCAGTAAGCGAAGGCCTCGCGGAAAGTCAGCGGAGGCCGGGCTGGCGATGGGGCTGAGGTTTCATCGGTCATATGGACCGCATTTTGGAGGGCGGCGTGTTGCAACGTCCCTAGAGCCTAGGCAGCACCCGATGCTCAGTCTTGTGTCGACACGCTGCGACCCTGCCTTGATGCCCTCAGGGAAACACGGAGGACCGACCCGAGACGGCCGGGCTGAGCCGTACACCCGGCAGGGTTGAACCTGATTCCGCCTGGCACAAGTGTCTGCAAATATTGCCAGACAATTAATTCGCTAGTCGCTGTGGTTTCCCTAGCAGAGCCGACGCGACAGACGCACTCTTCTAGAGTCTGTCGCTGCCGACCCGACCCCCATTTTTTGTACTGCCCGAGCCCGAATGAAAGACACCCCAACAGCCCGCGCGACCCGTGCTGGCGCAGCAAAGGCCGTCAAAGCGCCAGCGCCGGTCGCTGCGCAGCATCCGCGCAGCACGCCCGACCGCGTGGCCGACGCAATCAGCAAAGGCATCCTGATGCGCCGCTTTACCGTCGGGCAGCGACTGGTCGAGGCTGACCTCACGCGCGATCTCGGCGTAAGCCGCAGCACAGTGCGCGAGGCCTTGCGCATCCTGGCGTCGAGCGGCGTGGTCGACCTCACGCCGCACCGCGGGGCCGTGATCCGCTCGCTAGACCACGAAGATGCAGCCAGCCTGCTGGGTGTGCTCGAAGTGCTCACCGGCCTGGCAGCGCGCCTGGCTGCCGCCAATATCCAGATCGGCAACAACGCCAAGCGCTTCGAGGCGGCGGCGCAAAAGCTCATCAAGGCCAACACGCCCGAGGCGCTCGACCGCGTGCTCGACGAGCGCGCCAACTACTACAAGGTCATGTTCGACATCGCCAACAGCAGCGAGCTGAATCGCGTGCTGCCGCAAGCACGCGCCCATCTTTTTCGGGCGCAGTTCTATCAGTCCCTCACCACCGCCGACCTGCGTTCGATGGTGGCCGAGTACCGCGCCATCACCGAGGCGATTCTCGAAGGCGACCAGGCCAAGGCGGAGGCGCGCACCCGCAAGCACCTGCAGAAAACCGGCGAGCGCACCCTGCCGCGCATGACCGCATTCTCGTTGGCGTAAGTCGTCTTCGTCTCAAGCCCTGGAGTCGATGACGGCGGCATTGATCATGGTGCGCAATTCGCGCCGGATCGGATACAGGCTGGACGGAATCAGTTGCGTGAGGAACACGACGCAGAGGTCCTCCACCGGATCGATCCAGAAAGCCGTCGAAGCCAATCCACCCCACCAGTACTCACCGACCGAGCCGGCCAGCCCGGTCTTTGCCACGTCAGTGGTCATCGCAAAGCCCAGTCCGAATCCCACGCCGGCATAAGTCGCTTCGGAGAACATCGAGACCGCCATATCGGCCAGTTCGCGGCCACCGGGCAGATGGTTGGAGCGCATCAGTTGCAGCGTCTTCGGACCCAGCAGGCGCACATCGCCCAAGGCACCGCCCTGGCGCAGCATCTCGCAGAAGCGCATGTAGTCGCTGGCCGTCGAGACCAGTCCACCGCCGCCCGACGGCGCTGCGGGAGGCTCGCGAAATGTGCGGCCGGGTGCTGGCGCCAGCGCACCCGCAGCGGACTTCACATAGCACTGGGCGAGACGCGCGGCCTTGTCTTCGCCGACATAAAAAGCCGTGTCCACCATCCCGAGTGGTTCGAAGATGCGCCGACGCAAAAACTCGTCGAACGGGACGCCGGAAATCTTCCCGATCAGGTAGCCCAGCACATCGGTGGCGACTGAATAGTTCCACGCCGAGCCCGGAGAAAATTCCAGCGGCAGCTGAGACAACTGGTCGATGAATCCATCCAGTCCTTCAGCCTGTTCGAAGGGCTCGACCCTGCCTCGGCGGTAGGCAGCGTCGACGCTGGTGCGCATCTGAAAGCCGTAAGTCAGCCCGGACGTGTGCCGCAGCAGATCGACCATCCGCATCGGCGCAGCAGTCGGTTTCGTCTGGAAATTGCCCGGCAGTCCCGACTGGTAAACGCCCAACTCACGCCACGCCGGAATGAAACGATGCACCGGATCGTCGAGCGCCACCAAGCCCGCCTCGACCAACATCATGAAGGCGACGCTGGTGACCGGTTTGGTCATCGAATAGATGCGCACGATGCTGTCTTCACGCAGCGGCGTGCCGCTTTCGAGCGAGGCATGCCCCAGCACCGACTGGTGCACCAGTTGTCCCCCGCGTGCGATCTGCAGCAAGGCACACGGCATCTTGCCGGGCGTCACATACTGGTCGGCCAGGAACTTGTCGATGCGGGCCAGGCGTTTCGAGCACATGCCCAGCGATTCAGGCGATGCGGTGTTTGTCATGTCAGCGGCTTTCAGGTCGTATCGCTGAAATGCTAACGCCCCTGCCAGACCGCCGCACGTTTCTCCGCAAATGCCGCAGCGCCTTGCCAGTCGGAGACGCGCTGGCCGCTGTTCGCAAGACGCGCCAGCAATGGCGATACCGTCCAGTAGCCGAACGGGTTGCCTCGCACCTGGGCGTAATACGCCAGCCGCTCGGCAATGGCCGTGAGCCCGATCCGGTCGGCCATCCACATCGGGCCGCCCTGGTGGTCCGGAAAACCGTAGCCGGCGGTCCACACGATGTCGATGTCGCCCGGTCGATACGCGATGCCCTCTTCCAGAATCTTTGCGCCCTCGTTGATGAGCGGGTACAGCAGGCGCTCGACGATCTCCTGCCGGCCGATGTCGGCGCGCTGCGCGATGCCATGCGCTTCTGCCTGCTCTTTGGCGATGCGCGCGGTCTCCGGGTCGGTCACGGGTTTGCGGCCGTCGTAGCGGTAGTAGCCCAAGCCCGTCTTCTGGCCGAAGCGGCCGAGCTCGAACATCTTGCGCACCACCGCGCGGTAGCTGTCGTCGGGCGGCAGGCCACCGGCCTTGCCGTACTCGATGACCGTCTTGGCGCCGACGTCGATGCCGGCCATGTCGAGCATGCGGCACGGGCCCATCGCCATGCCGAGCGCTTCGACCGCACTGTCGATCTCCGCCGGGGTGGCGCCTTCCATCATCAGGAACTCGGCCTCGCGCATGTAGACCTCGGCCATGCGGTTGCCGATGAAGCCGTAGCACACGCCCGACACCGCTGCCACCTTGCCGATCTTGCGGGCGACTTGCATGACGGTCGCGAGCACGTCGGGCGCGGTCTTGGCGCCGCGCACGACTTCGAGCAGGCGCATCACGTTGGCCGGGCTGAAGAAGTGCATGCCGACCACGTCGGCCGGGCGACCCGTGGCTTCGGCCAGCACGTCGACATCGAGTGTGGAGGTGTTGGTCGCGATGATGGCGCCGGGCTTGCAGACCTTGCCCAGGCGCGCGCACACCTGCTTCTTCAGGTCCATGTTCTCGAACACCGCTTCGATGACGAGGTCGCAGTCGGCCAGCGCCGCGTCGTCGAACGAGCCGCTCAACAGTGCCATGCGCTGTTCGACCTGCACGGCGGTGAGCCGGCCCTTGGCGGCACTGGCTTCGTAGTTGGCGCGGACCAGCCCGAGCCCACGATCCAGCGCGGCCTGCGACGTTTCGACCAGCACCGTCGGGATGCCGGCGTTGGCGAAGTTCATCGCAATGCCGCCGCCCATGGTGCCGGCGCCGAGGATACCGACCGACGCGATGGGCCGCAGTGCCACATCCTTGGCCAGCCCCGGAATCTTGGCAGCCTGACGCTCTGCGAAAAACAGATGGCGCATCGCCTGCGATTCGGGCGAGACGCGCAGTTCTTCGAAGAGCCGCGCCTCGACCGCCTCGCCCTCGGCGAAGGGCAGCGTCGATGCCTGCACCGCGAGCACGATGTTGCGGGCCGAGGGATAGAAGGCCTTGCGGCTGACGGCGTCGGCCAGTGCCTTGTCGAAGAAGTCGGCGGGCAGGTCGGCGGTGGATGCGACTTCCGCACTGAGCCGACGCGGCGCGGCGTCCCGGGCGACCAGCGCTTGCGCGTACGCGAGCCCGACGTCCAGCGGCTTGCCTTCATGCACCTCGTCGACGATGCCGGCCTTCAGCGCCGTGGCCGTGTCGATGCTGCGGCCGCTGGAGATGAGGTCGAGGGCCAGTTCGATGCCGGCGGCGCGCGGCAGGCGCTGCGTGCCGAGCGAGCCGGGGAGGATGCCGAGCTTGACTTCGGGCAGGCCCAGCTTGGTGCTGGGCACCGCGACGCGGTAGTGGCACGCCAGCGCGAGTTCCAGGCCGCCGCCGAGCACGGTGCCGTGCAGGGCAGCCGCCACCGGACGGTCGAGCGCCTCGATGCGGCCGAGCGTGCCGTTGTAGACCGCCGCCGAGAAGTTCGGGTCGTCGAACGACGTGATGTCGCCGCCTGCGACGAAGGTGCGGCCTTCGCAGTGGACCAGCAGCGCGGCATAGGAGCGGTCGGCCTCGAACGCGTCGACGGCAGCGGCCAGGCCGGCGACCACTTCGGACGACAGCGCGTTGACGGGCGGGTTGGCGATGCGCAGCACGGCGATGTCGCCGTGGCGGACCAGGGACACCAGCGTGCCGGAAGCGGCCATCGAGTTCACGTTTTCAATCATTGGAAATCACCTAGAGCGCGCCGGAAAAGCGCTTGAAGAGGGTAGCAAACGCGATTTCGCGGTGCTTGCGTCCATGTTCAAGGACTCCCGGTCGCAGTTGCGACGTTGTGCACGCGAAGCGTGGCCTTCAGCACCTTGCCGGTCGAGTTGCGCGGCAACGCGTCGACGATGCGCAACTCTTTCGGCAGCTTGTAGCGCGCGAGCTTGCCTTCGGCAAAGGCGTGCAGCCCTTCCAGCGTGATCGACTTGCCAGGGCGCGGTGCCACCACCGCCACCACGCGCTCACCCCAGCGCGCGTCGGGGGCACCGATGACGGCGACCTCGGCGATGTCCGGGTGGTCGTACAGCACGCTCTCGACTTCGGCCGGATAGATGTTCTCGCCGCCGCTGATGACCATGTCCTTGATGCGATCGCAGACGTAGAGAAAGCCTTCGGCGTCGCGGTAGCCGATGTCGCCACTGCGAAACCAGCCATCGGGCGTGAAGCTCGCCTGGGTGGCCTCGGGCCGGTTCCAGTAGCCGGGCATGACGTTGGCGCCGCGCACGCAGATCTCGCCGGTGGCGCCGGGGGCAGTCACCGGCTCACCCGACGCATCGATCAGCTTGATCTCGGTCATGAGCGGCGGCGTGCCGCTGGAGCCGAGCTTGTCTGAAGATCTGTCGGGATGCAGGAAGGTGATCATCGATGCGGTCTCGGTCATGCCATAACCTTGGTGCACCGGGATGTTGCGAGCGCCGTACAAACGCAACAACGGCTCGGGCATCGGCGCACCACCGACCGCGATCAATCGCAGCGACGAGAGGTCCGCCGCCTCGAAAGCCGCGTGCTGGCTGATGAAGAGCAGCATCGCCGGCACCGCGAAGCTCACCGTGATGCGGTGCGCCGCAACCGCATGCAGCACCGCCTCTGCATCGAAGGCGCGTTGCAGCACCAGGTGGCCTCCCGCCAAAAGCGTCGCCATGCTGCCGCACAGCAAACCGCCGACGTGGAACATGGGCGCGAAGTTGAGCGTGACGTCGGTCGACACCATGTCCCACAAAAACATCTCGTTGAGGTTGTTGGCCCAGAAGTTCCCGTGCGTCAGCATCGCGCCCTTGGGGTGGCCGGTGGTGCCGGAGGTGTACATGATCACGGCGACGTCGTCGGCCCGCACCGGAACGGCGACGGGCAACGACCGCTCGGCACGAGCCTCCGCCATCAGCGCATCGGCAGACTCCCACCCCGGTACACCTCCACCGCGATGGATGAAGCGATGACAAGCGAGGTCGCTGCGCACCGCGTCGATCACCGCGATGTGCTCTTCACCGACGACCAGCGTGTGGACGCCGGCGTCGCCGATGATGAAAGCGAGTTCTTGTCCGCTGAGCCTGAAGTTGAGCGGTACGCAGATCGCGCCGATGCGCGCGGTCGCGAACAGCACGACGACGAACATCGGATCGTTGAGGCCGAGGTAGCCGGCTCGTGCGCCGGGCGTCACGCCACCGGCCGCCAGAACCGCCGACATGCGCTCGATGCGCTCGATCAGCTCGCCGTAATTCCAAGTAATGCCGTTGCAGGTCAGCGCGGGCTTGTGCGGTGCGCGCGCGGCACGGCGGGTAAGCCATTCGGCCAGGCCGACCGAGTGAGCGCTGCCGGCGGTGACCGCAGCGGCGGTCTTTGCGGAGGTCGCGGCGGTCAGCGGCCGGTCCATACCGGCTTTCTCTTTTCGGTGAACGACGCCAGGCCTTCTTTCGCGTCTTCGGTCATGGCGAGCAGGGCAATCTGACTTTCGGTGAACGCGATGCCTTCGTCGAACGACATCGACGACAACGCGCGCATCGCGTACTTGCCGCGGCGCAACGCGGTCGGCGATTTGCTGACGAGCCGGTCGATCAACCACTGCGTCTTGGCATCGAGGTCGGCCGTGGGCACGACATGGTTGAGCAGCCCTGCTTCCTTCGCCTCGGCGGCACTGAAGGGCTCGCCGGCAAGACACCACTCGCGCACCGTGCGGCGCGGCACGATGGCTTGCAGCAGGCTCAGCACCTGCATCGGGAACAGGCCGATCTTGACTTCGGGCAAGCCGAACTGAACATGGTCGGCGGCAATCGCCATGTCGGTCATGCACAGCAGGCCGATGCCGCCGGCCATGCAAACGCCGTTGATGCGCGCGATGCTGGGCAGGGTCGAGTTCTGCACTTCGCGCAGCATGTCGGCGTAGTCGATGTTCGGCTGCGACAGGTCGAACGAGAAGCCGGCGCCGGGCTGCAAATCGCCGCCGGCACAAAACGCCTTCTCGCCCGCAGCGGTCAGCACGACGACGCGCACGTCCTTGTCGGCTTGCGCCTGCCGCCAGCCGTCGCGGATGCCCGCAACCACGTCCTTGTTGATGGCGTTGCGCTTGTCGGGTCGGTTGATCGTGACCCACATCGCGTGGCCGCGCTTTTCGGTCAGTACGGCCGGTTCGGCGGGCTGGATTCCAAGTGTCGTATCGGTCATCGCTTGTCTGTCTCCTTCGATCTCGTTCGTCGCTTGGCGGCTTGGCGGCTCGGCGGCCTCGCATCTTCAGGCCGGCGTGGCTGCAGGTTCTTTCACCGCTGCTTCGATCTCCACCACCACGCGGCTCGCCGCCACCTGGTCGCCGGTCTTCACATGCAATGCGATCACCTTGCCGGCCACGGGTGCGGCATGGATGTGCTCCATCTTCATGGCCTCGAGCGTGACCATCGGCTGACCGGCCTCGACCATGTCACCCACCGCCGTCATCACCGCGACCACCCGGCCGTTCATCGATGCACGCAACTTGCCGTCGCCCGCCGCATCGCCCTGCTTGGCGGAGGCTGCGCGCGTCTTGTCTTCGATGCGGACGGGCACGCCGCGGTAGTGCAGCAGCAAGAGCGTGCCGTCGCGATGGAAGGCCGCGCTTTCGAACAGACCATCGCAGAGGAAGTGCGCTTCGTTCTCCGCGACCTCTTCCAGTTCGATGACGAAGGTCTGCGCGCCGATGGTCACGTCGAAGTGCCGCTGGCCAATGAGCACGACGCCCGCGGTCGACAGCTGGCCGCCAATCTCGAAGCGCAGCGAGATCGGCAGGCTGTGCGTCATGCGCCGGCCCGGGGCGCGGGTACGCCGGTCGCCGGCCATCTCGTACAACAACACGGCGGCGATGGCGGCCGCGCGCCCTTGCAGTTCGACATCCGGCGCCCGCAGCGCGTCCTGGTTCTGCGCGATGAAGGCGGTGGTGGCGCCGCCGACCGCGAACACCTCGTGGCCGAGGCACCGATGCAAAAAAGCCTGGTTGGTCGTCACGCCCAAGGCGACCGCGTCTTCGAGCCCGGCCATCAGCTTGCGGCGCGCGGCCTCGCGGTTGTCGCCGTGGCTGATGAGCTTGGCGATCATCGAGTCGTAGTAAGGCGGGATTTCGGCGCCCGAGCGCATGGCATGCTCGACGCGCAACTGCGTCGGCATGTGCCACAGCGCCATGGTGCCGCTCTGCGGCATGAAGCCTTTGTCTGCGTCTTCGGCGCACAGGCGCACTTCGATCGCGTGGCCGGTGAAGGTGACTTGCTCCTGCGTGATGGGCAATGGCTCCCCCGCTGCCACGCGCAATTGCATTGCCACCAGATCGAGTCCGGTGATGGCTTCGGTCACCGGATGCTCGACCTGCAGCCGCGTGTTCATTTCCATGAAATAGAAGTTGCCCTCGCTGTCGAGCAAAAATTCGAGGGTGCCCGCGCCCTCGTAGCGGATCGCCTTGACCGCGGCCACGGCTGTGGCGCCCATGCGGGCCCGCAAGTCGGCATTCACCGCCGGCGACGGTGCCTCCTCGATCAGCTTTTGATGGCGGCGCTGCACCGAACAATCGCGCTCACCCAGATGGATCGCATTGCCGTAGCGGTCGGCGAACACCTGAATCTCGATGTGGCGCGGTTCGACGACGGCGCGCTCCAAAATCACCTCCGGATCGCCGAATGCACTCTGCGCTTCGGACCGTGCGCTGCGCAGCAGCTCGCCGAATTCCTTGGCCGATGGCACGAGTCGCATGCCGCGACCGCCACCGCCGGCGGTCGCCTTGATCATCACCGGGAAGCCGATGCGCGCGGCCTCTTTGGCAAGTCGCTCTTCGCTCTGGTCTTCGCCCTGATAGCCCGGAATGCACGGCACGCCCGCCGCCATCATCAAGGTCTTGGCGCCGGCTTTGTTGCCCATCGACACGATGGCCTCGGCCGAAGGCCCGATGAAGACCAACCCCGCGTCCTTGCACGCCTGCGCGAAGTGGTCGTTCTCGGCGAGGAAGCCATAGCCGGGATGCACCGCATCGGCGCCACTCAATCGCGCCGCCTCGACGATGGCCGGGATGCGCAGATAGGACAGGGCCGGCAACGGCTCGCCGATGCACACTGCCTGGTCGGCCTCGCGCACGTGGCGCGCATCGGCATCGGCCGTCGAGTAAACCGCCACCGTGCGGTAGCCGAGCGCGCGGGCGCTGCGGATGATGCGCAGCGCGATCTCGCCGCGATTGGCGACCAGCACTTTTCGGAACGGTGTCAACGACAGTACGGAGGACGATGAGGAGGACGTTGCGGTCGTGAAATTCGTTGCGGTCATGGGCGTTCTTCTGACGATTTATGCGGCGTTCGGGAGCGGAAAAGTGCCCATGAATTTGGCGAGGATCTGAAGCATCACTTCGTCAGCACCACCGCCAATGGAGGTCAGCCGGCCGTCGCGGAAGATGCGCGAAATCGGGCTCTCGTCCATGTAGCCCATGCCGCCCCAGAACTGCAGGCAACCATCGGCTACTTCGCGAATGACGCGGCCCGCTTTGAGCTTGGCCATGGTGGCGGTGCGCGTGGCATCGGTACCGGCCACCACCTCCTCGACGCCTTGCCAGGAAAGGGCCTTCAGGCACGCGACCTCGGTCTGCAACTCGGCGAGTTTGTAGTGCACCCACTGGTTGTCGAGGATGGAGCGGCCGAAGGCCTGTCGGTCGCGCGTGTAGGCGATGGTGGTGTCGATGGCGCGCTGCGCCATGCCGGCGCTGTTGAGTGCGCCCCACAGCCGTTCGATCTGGAACTGCTCCATCTGGTAGATGAACCCCATGCCCTCTTCGCCGATGCGATAGCGCTGCGGCACGCGCACATCGTCGAAGTGAATCTGCGCCGTGTCGGAAGAGTGCATGCCCATCTTCTCGAGCTTGCACGCAACCTGCACGCCTTTCGTTTTCATCGGCACCACGATGAGCGACTTGTTGCGATGCGACGAACCTTCAGAGGTGTTGGCCAGCACGCAGCAGAAGTCGGCTTGCGTGCCATTGGTCGTCCACATCTTGCCGCCATTGATGACGTAGTCGCCATCGACCTTGCGGGCTGTGGTCTTGACCGAGGCCACGTCGGAACCGCTGCCGACCTCCGACACGCCAAGGCAGGCCACGTAGTCGCCGCTGATGGACGGCGCGAGGAATTCGTCGCGTAGCTCCTTGCTGCCGCGGTGCGCGAGGGCCGGCGTCGCCATGTCGGTCTGCACGCCGATGGCCATCGGGATGCCGCCGCAGTTCATGTGCGCGAGCGTCTCGGCCATGACCGCGCCATACGAATAGTCGAGCCCCGAGCCGCCGTTTTCGACGGGCTTGGTCAGGCCCAGAAAACCCAGTTCGCCGAGCCGCTTGAAGACCTGGTGCGCCGGGAAGATCTCCGCTTTTTCCCAGTCGTCGACGTAAGGATTGACCTCCTTGTCGATGAAGCGCTTGAGCGTGTCGCGCAGGGTGTCGTGTTCAGGGGTGAGTTGCATGGAAGGCTCCGTTGTGTTCTCAGGGACGTGCCACCGAGAACTGCATCTTCTGCGGTTCACGTGCCTCGGCGTCGCGGCAGATCGACAGCACTTTTGCCAAGACTTCGCGCGTATCGCGCGGGTCGATCACGCCATCGTCGAGCAGCCGTGCGCTGGTAGTGAACACGCTCATCTGGCTGTCGAAGTGCTCGACGATGCGTTTTTCCATCGCATCGAGCTTGGCCTGGTCGACCTCGCCTTTGCGCTTCATCGCGGCCTCGGTCACGATGACCATCGTCTTCGCCGCCTGCTCACCGCCCATCACCGCGGTCTTGGCGTTGGGCCACGAGAAACAGAAGCGTGGATGAAAGCCGCGGCCGCACATGCCGTAGTTTCCGGCACCGAAAGAGGCGCCGCAATAGAGGGTGATCTGCGGCACCGTTGCGTTGGTCACGGCCTGGATCATCTTGGAGCCGTGCTTGATGATGCCGGCCTCCTCGTAGTCCTTGCCGACCATGAAGCCGGTCGTGTTGTTCAGGTACAGGAGCGGCGTCTTCGACTGGCAGCAGGCCTGGATGAAGTGCGTGGCCTTGGTGGCGCCAGCCGGGTCGATCGGCCCGTTGTTGGTGACCACGCCGACCGGCATGCCTTCGATCTTGATGTGGCCGACGACCGTGGCGCCGCCGTAGTTTTCACCGAACTCCAGGAACTCCGAATCGTCGGCGATGTGCGCGATGACCTGCTTCATGTCGACCGGTCGCTTATGGTCCATCGGCATGATGCCGAGCAGGGATTCGGCGTCGTAGCGCGGTGGCTTGAAGGCTCGCGCCGGGGCGGCGGCGGCGTCGCGATTCCAGTCGATGTTGGCGAGGATCTCGCGTGCGATGCGGATGGCGTCGCGGTCGTCTTCGGCCAGGTAGTCGCCGAGGCCGGAGATGGAGGTGTGCATCAGCGCACCGCCGAGTTCTTCTTCGGTCGCGACCTCGCCGGTGGCGGCCTTCAACAACGGCGGCCCGGCCAGGAAGGCCCGCGAACGGCCACGCACCATCACGATGTAATCCGACAGGCCGGTCTGGTAGGCGCCACCGGCCGTCGAAGAGCCGTGCGTGACCGTCACCACCGGCAGGCCGGCCGCCGAGATGCGGGCGATGTTGCGGAACAGGTTGCCGCCGGTGATGAACTCCTCAACCTTGTAGGTCATGAGGTTGGCACCGGCGCTCTCCACCAGTTGCACGTAGGGCAGCTTGTTCTCCAGTGCCAGCTCCTGCAGGCGCAGCTGCTTGGGAATGCCCATCGGCTGCAAGGCCCCGGCATCGATGCCGGAGTCGGATGCGTTGATCATCACGCGCACGCCCGAGACCCAGCCGATGCCACCGATCACACCACCACCCGGCACGCTCTTTTCGAGGTCTTCGTTGTCGAGTCCGAGACCCGCGAGCGAGCCGATTTCAAGGAACGACGTGCCGGGGTCGAGCAGCAGCGACAGCCGCTCGCGCGGCAGCAACTGGCCGCGTTTTGCAAAGCGCTCGCGTGATTTTTCCGAGGTGGCGATGCTGCGCCGCTCGTAGCCGCGCACGCGCTCCAGCAGTGCCAGCATGCCGCTGCGGTTGGCCTCGAAGGCTTCGCTGCCGGGAGAAACGGTGGTCTCGATGATTGCCATGTGTAGTGCCTGGCCGGTGTACGGCAGGATGCTGATGCGGCAGCTTAGGCAATGGCGGGGGGCGGGTCTTGCGCGAACTGGCTGCGTAGGGGTGTCTTTCGACAAAGCACGAGCCTCCAGACCGCGTGCTCCCTGGGTCAGCGCGGCAGCGACTGCGGTTGGTTCTGCCGGTGGCTCAGGGCCGGTTACGCGGGGAGACCCGCCTTGACCGGCTCACTTGGGCGTCGCGCCACGAGATCGATCTCGACGCGCGCGCCCTTGGCCAGACCCGTCACGCCGATACAGGTTCGGGCAGGTCGCCGCCCACTCGCGAAGTGGTCGGCGTAGACGGCGTTCATGGCTGCGTAGTCGGCATCGAAGTGGGTGAGGTAGATGCGCACCGACACCGCGTGCTCCAGGCCGAGGCCGCAACCGGCCAGCACGGTCTGCAGGTTCTCCAGCACCTGGCGTGTTTGCGCCTCGATGCCGTCGGGATAGGGTGAATCGAGCGAAGTGCCGACAAAGGGCATCTGCCCCGTGACGAACACCCAGCCATCGGCTTCGACGGCGTGGCTGAAGGGTGCGACCGGGTCGGGTGCACCGGCAATCATGTGGAAGATCGGAGTCATCGCAAAAAAGTGGTGTGAGTTTGACAGACCGCGTGGCAAGCCAGTTGCGTGCCAGTCGGGGGAATGGCATGTGGCACGTGTCTTGCGCGACATGGACAGGCAACCAGGAAACCGCCGCCATGCGCTTGGAAAAATTCACGACCGACTCTTATCCGGTGCACCAGCGGCCTCATGCATGGCGCGAGGCTTTGCAGTTGCACAGCCTCCGGCCTGAAATGGCACCTGCAGCGGCGCCGCTCTACGGCACGCTGACCGCGCGGCGCACGGCGCGCGGTGTCGAAATGGCGCGGATCACCTCTTCACCGCAGACGATTCAACGCTTGGGCGCGGGAGCCGATGCGGTCTGGCTCGCGCTCCACATGGGCGGCGATGCCGCGCTGCATCATGGTCAGCAGACCATCGAACTGGCACCGGGTGACATCGTCTTCGGGCCGGCGCATGCGCAGGCCGACCTGGACTTTCGGTCCAACTTCCGTCAGTTCATGGTGTCGATGCCCGGCGCCAGCCTTAAAACTCGGCTGCCCGGTGACCATGCTTTCGCGCTCGGGCACCTTCGCGGCAGCGCGGGCCTGGGCCGCATGTTCGCGGGCACGCTGACCGCGCTGGCCGACGCCTTCGACACGCTGGATGACGACGACATCGCGCCCGTCGAGTCCGCTCTTTCCGAATTCATCGCGACCAGCATGGCGGCACGGCGCGACCTTGCCTTGCCGGCCTCGTCCGCCATCAGCAGCACGCGCGCTGCCACGGTGCGCCGGCTGTGCCAGTACGTCGATGCGAACCTGAGCGATCCATCACTCACGGTGGCCGGTGTGGCGGCCCACGAGCACCTGTCCGAGCGGCTGGTGCAAAAGCTGTTCGAAGGCCTCGGCCAGACCTTCACCGCCTACCTGCGCCAGAGCCGCCTCGAACGCTGCCGCGCCGACCTCGCCAATCGCCAGTACGGACACCTGTCGATCTCGGACATCTGCTTTCGCTGGGGCTTCAACGATCCGGCGCATTTCAGCCATTCGTTCCGCGACCGCTACGGCATGTCGCCACGACAGTACCGACAGCAGGCCAACGAGGTGAGCCAGCAGTCGCTGCGCAAGCGCATCAAGCGCGGCTGGCCATCTGGCTACTTCGAGACGCCGGCGGCGGACCCGGTTGCATCCAGTGCGGGCATCGACACGGTTGCTGCGAGACGCGCGGTCGACTCATCCTGCGTCGACGGGACGTCCACCAATGCCATCAGCACGGTCATCAGTACCGGCATCGGCGCCGGTCGCCACCATCACCTTCCGGCCAACGCACAGACCATCCACTGGGGCTACTTCAGCCGCTCGATCCCGCCGGTGCTGCGCATCGAGTCCGGCGACATCGTCACCATCGAGACGCTGACCCAGCACGCCTACGACGACCACGAACGCATGATCAAGGGCGATTCAGGGGCCGAAAGCGTCTTCCACTGGACCACCGAGCACAAGGCCGTGGATCGGCGCGGCGCGGGCCCGACGGACGCGTCGATCTACGGTCGCGGCAGCGGCGAGGGCTTCGGCGTGCACATCTGCACCGGCCCGATTTTCGTGAAGGAAGCGCAGCCGGGCGACGTGCTGGAAGTGCGAATCCTCGATCTCGCGCCGCGCCTCGCAGCCAATGCCAAATACGAAGGCAGGGCCTTCGGCAGCAACGCCGCCGCCTGGTGGGGCTTTCACTACGACGACCTGATCGAAGAGCCCAAGCAGCGCGAGGTTGTGACGATCTACGAAGTCGATTGCAGCCAGGATCAGCCTTGCGCTCATGCGGTCTACAACTTTCGCTGGACGCCGCAGCGCGACCCGAACGGCGTGGTGCACCCGACCATCGACTACCCCGGCATCCCGATCGACCGGGCCTCGATCGTCGAGAACCACGGCGTGCTGCAGGGCGTCACGATCCCCGTGCGTCCGCATTTCGGCGTGCTCGCGGTGGCGCCCGCCGAGACCGGCCTGGTCGACTCGATCCCGCCCTCGTGCTTCGGCGGCAACCTGGATAACTGGCGCATCGCCAAGGGGGCCACGTTGTACCTGCGGGTGGGAGTCGACGGTGCCTTGCTATCGGTGGGTGACCCGCACGCCTCGCAGGGCGACAGCGAGTTGTGCGGCACGGCCATCGAATGCTCGTTGACGGGCGTCTTCCAGATCGTGCTGCACAAGGCCGCGAACCTGCGCGACGAGCCCTTTGCCGACATCGACTACCCGCTGGTCGAGACAGCCGACGAGTGGGTGATCCACGGCTTCAGCCACCCGGATTATTTGAAGGAATTCGGCGACAAGGCGCGCAGTGCGATCTACGAAAAGTCGTCTCTCGATCCGGCCATGCGCGACGCCTTCCGCAAGACCCGGCGCTTCCTGATGACCGCCATGGGGCTGACCGAGGACGAGGCGATCTCGCTGATGTCGGTGGCGGTCGACTTCGGGGTCACGCAGGTGGTCGACGGCAACTGGGGCGTGCACGCGGTGATCCGCAAATCGATGTTCGCGGGCCGCGTGCGGGCGCAGGCCACGCCCTCGGTCAGCAGTCCGCTCAGCAGTCCTTGAAGATGCTTTTCTGAATCGAGCCGTGGATGCCCCAGTTGGCGTCCACGACCTGCGTGACGCCGAAGTTCGCCGCGACCGACAACAGGGCAATCGCCTCGTCCTCGCTGAGGCGGTGCACCGTCATCAGGAAGCGGCGCAACTTGCGAAAGGCGTCGCGCATGGCCGGGTCCAGCGACGAGTGGCCGGCCACCAGCGTCTGTGCGTCGGGGCCGAGGGCCTCCAGGTAGTTCGGGTAGGTGAAGCCGTAGACCGACCACTGCTCGTCGGTCTCCAGCAGCGGATGGTCCAGGCCTTCGAGGATCGTCCCGCCCAACTCGTTGCGCTTGTGCAGGATGAACTCGAAATCGCCGGTCAGCGAGGTCTCGATGGCAGTGCCGCCGAGTTCGCTGTCGCCCTGCGCTGCATGCGGGTCGCCGACCGAGAAGAAGGCGCCGGGAACCGCCACCGGGTAGTACATGGTCGCGCCCTTGCCGATGCGCCAGTCGTCGATGTTGCCGCCGGTGTAGCTCGGCGGGATCGAGCTGACGAAGTCGGACTCCGACGGCGCCAGGCCCATCGTGCCGAAGTGCAGGCGGGCGGGCACCTTGACGTTGCGCAGGATGTTCTCGCGCTTGCGCACCAGCGTGTGGTCGACGCGCACGCCGGGGTAGTCGATGTTCGTGTGCACCACGCCGTCGGGATCGGTTTGCGGCGTCCACACGTAGTTGTAGACCGCGCGGGCGAACGGTTCGCCCGAGGTGTCCAGCTCGAAGATGGTGACCACCTCGCGGGGCTTGGGCTCCTCGATCAGGTCGCGGTAATGGAAGCCCCAGGACGCGGCCGCGTTCGAGCCGAAACAGCGGCCGGCGTAGCAATGGTTGCAGCTGGGCCGCGGGCGCACGTCGAGGATGCGCACCTCCAGCACGTCGCCGGGCTCGGCGCCTTCGATGACCACCGGCCCCGTCAGCAGATGCACGCCCAGCCCTTCGCCCTCGCCGAGCTTGAACGGCCCCGTGACCGGGCCGGCACCGCGCCGGGACATTGCCTTGTGCTCGCGCGTCCAGGCGAACACCGATTCAGCGCCGGGGTCGCCCGCGACCATGCGCTCGTAGTCGTCGTTGGCATGGTGGGTCAGCGTCTCGATGGTGACCCTGTCCCCCGACTTCACGACGAGCGAGGGCGCGACGGCCTTGCTGAAATAGCCCCAGTGGACGGTCTGGGGGGAGACGCTCAGGGTGTGGTGCTTCATGTGGGGTCGTTGGCAGGCGAAGGGGTGGACGGCAGCACGTCGGCGGCCATCACGCGAAGGAAACGGGCGAGCGCCGGGGCGCGCGGGTTCTGCAGAACGTCCAGCGCCGGGCCGCTTTCGACGACGCGGCCCCCGGCGAGGAAGACCACGCGGTCGGCCACCTCGGCGGCAAAGCGCAGTTGATGGGTCGAAATGATCATCGTCAGCCCTTCCTCGACGGCCAGGCGGCGGATCACGTCCAGCACCTCGTTGACGAGTTCGGGGTCGAGCGCCGAGGTCGGTTCGTCCAGCAGCAGCACGCTCGGGCCCGGTGCCAGTGCCCGCGCGATGGCGACGCGCTGTTGCTGCCCGCCGGACAGATGGCGCGGCAGCGCTTCGACACGGTGCGCCAGGCCGACCCGATTCAGCAGTTCCAGTGCACGTCGGTCAGCGGCCTCGGCCGTCCAGCCGTGCACCCAGCGCAGCGGGCCGGCCACGTTTTCACGGGCCGTCAGGTGTGCGAACAGGTTGAACTGCTGAAACAGCATGCCCACGCCCAGGCGAGCACGTTCGCGGGCCAGGTCGCTGGGGGTCATGAGTTGGCCGTCGGGCCGGTAGCCGAGGCGGTGCCCGTCGACGTGGATCTGGCCCGCGTCCCAGCTTTCGAGGTGGTTGATGCAGCGCAGCAGCGTGCTCTTGCCAGAGCCGCTCGGGCCCAGCAGCGCGACCACTTCGCCGGCCTGCACGTCGAGGCTCAGGTCGTTCAGCACATCCTGCGGGCCGTACGCCTTGGACACGCCGTTGATGCGCAACGCGACCGGCGCATCGGCCAGCCGTGCGGCGCGGGCGGCACGATCGGTGGTCGACACCACCAGCGTGGGGGGCATCTCGCTCTCGGGCTCAGCCAACGACGCCGCACCGGTGTCCTCCAGGGTCGACTGGCTTGCTATCGGTAGTGCCACGCGGCGCCGTGGCAGCCAGCGCGCCAGTCCCGTCGACCTCGCCGGGCGGTCAAGATTGAAGCGCGATTCGAGCGCCAACTGCACCAGGCTGATCGCTCCGGTCAACCCGAGGTACAGCAGGCCGGACGCAAAAAAGATCGAGAAGAAATCGAAGGTCGAAGACGCCAGCTGCGTGCTGCGGAGCGTCAACTCGGGCACCGCGATGATCGAGGCGAGCGAGGAGTTCTTCAGCGTACTGACCGCCTCGTTGCCCATCGCGGGGATCATCGAGCGCAAGGCCTGCGGCGCGATGATGCGGCGCATCAGCACGCGCGGCGTCATCCCCAGTGCCTGGCCGGCAAGCACCTGGCCGCGGTCCACACCGAGCACGCCGGAGCGGAACATCTCGGCGATGAAGGTGGCCTCGTTGAACGCCAGCGCCACCCCGGCGGCCAGCAGCCCCGGCAGCTTGATGCCGACATGCGGCAGCGCGTCGTAGACGAACACGAACTGCAGGATGAGCGGCGTGCCGCGAAAGATCACCGCGTAGCCGCGAGCGAACGCGGCCAGCGGCTTGAAGCGGCTGAGTTGCATCGCCGCCAGGAGCAGTCCCACCACCACCCCACCCGCCAGCCCGATGCCGGTGGCCCCGAGTGTGAAAACGATGCCCTGGATCAGGTAGGGCAAGGTGAGGTAGTGGAGGAACAACTCCATGTCACTTCGCCACGAGCAGACGCGGAGCCTCGAGGTTTTCGACGGGCATGCCGTGCTTCTTCAGCAACTCAGTGTGGATGCCGGCCTTCTGCAAGGTCACCAGCGCCGCCATCACCGCATCACGGAAGTCCGTCTTGCCCTTGGGCACTGCAATGCCGACCGAGTAGGGAATCGACACCGCAAGCGCCTTTTCCAACTTGTCCGGATAGGCCTTGACGGCGCTGTCGACCGTGTTGACATCGTTGACGTAAGTGTCGGCACGGCCGGCCAGGATGGCCTGGATGCAGTTCTGGTTGTTGTCGTAGAGCTGGATTTCCGGCTCGGCCTTGCCCGCCGCCTTGCACGCGGGGGCCAGTGCCTGGATCAGCGGCACTTCGACGTAGCCGGTGTTCTCGGCGGCGATCGCACCGCACATCGAGGCGTTGATGCCGGTGATCTTCTTCGGGTTGCCCTTGGCCACCAGCACGCCGTCGAAGACCTTCGAGTAGGTGATGAAGTCGGCCGCCTTGGCGCGTTCTTCAGTGGCGTAGATGTCGGAGATGACGATGTCGGCCTGGCCGGATTGCAGCGTGGTCAGCAGCGCCGCAAACGTCACCGCCTTGTAAGTCACCTTGAAGCCCAGGCAGGCGCCGAGGGTCTCGCCCAGGTCGATGTCGAAGCCGATGTACTTGTCCGGATTGTTCGGGTCGATGGTCTCGTAGCCGGGGGTGTGCGGATTGATCGCGTTGACCAGTGTCTTGCCCTTGAACTGCGGGTACTTGGCTTGCAGCGCGCTGCATTCGGCCGGGACCTTGGCGACCTCGGCATGAACCGAGGTGGCAGCCATCGCGAGGGCCGACAGGCTCAGGGCCGCGACTGCCACGCCGCGCAGACGGGCCAGCGCGTTAAGGCGCCGGACAGAGCGTCCGGACGGGAGAGAAAGGTTTTGCATAGTCCGAGACTCCTGGAAAAACGACGCAAGCGGCTGGCACCATGCCAGCTTTGCTGCAGCGCACCATGAGAGCGTAGGCGAGGGGCCGGGGCAGCACTTGTGTGTAAGCGCACGACTGCTTGTGCAGGCGTCCACGTCGGTCAGCCTGTCGAAACAGGGCTGCTGTGCGAGGCGTTAAGGCGCTGGCTCGGACTTTTTGGCTTGATGCACCAACGCGACACGCCATTTGGGCAGCAGTGCCGCCGGCTGATACGAGCGTTTGCTGCGCCGGAACCCGGTAAGCCCCATGTCTTGTTCGAAGTTGAGCCAGGCGACCTCGCGCGCAAAGTGCTTGCAGAAGTGCTGGAACATATACGGATAGATCCCGACGTGACTGTCGAGCCCCTTCGCGAAGCGCATCGCGAAGACGCCCGGCTGCAGCTCCTGCGCCAACACGAAACCAATCGGCAGGTCGCCGACGAAGTGAACGAATCCTTCGAGCCCGAAGCGTGCGGCGTTGTCGATCGCTTCGAGGCAGGCATCGTCGTCGGCCTCGCCCCGCGCCTTGCCCTTGTGCGTGAACCAGCCTTTCAGCACGCTGCGCGCAGCGTCGACCAGCTCGGGGCCGAACGGCCGGCAGGATGGCTCGTGCAGCGCCAGAAACTGACGCACCAGATTTCGCTTCTTCGCCAACGGGCGGCCGGCATAGTCGACGAAGGTTTCGGCTTGGTAAAGGTAGTCCGCATCGTCCGCCGACGCGGTCGCAACGAAGACGTTGTCCGGCAGCTCGGCCGCATCGCGCGCTGCCACCGGAAAGAGACATCCGTGCGCTTCGATCAGTTCCGACAGCACGTCCAGCGGCGCGCAACGCGGCGCGAACAACGGCATGAAGTGTCGCGTACCGTCATACGCGCGGCCGGCGATGCCAGGCCAGTCACCATCGATGAACCGGTAGTCGTGCGCCGCCCTGAAAAGGTACAAATTGGAGAACGCGTGGTCCGACAAGCAGTGCTCGCCACTGCCCTCACGCAACGCAGCCAGCGCCGCATCGATGCGCGGCTGCAGGCCGAGTTCGATCGGCACGCCGCGCGTCAAGCGGTGGCCGCCACCTTCCGCACGCCGGGCTCGGGCGCGTCGGCCGGTGGACCGGCAAAGCACTGCGCGATCCGCAGCCAGTCGCGTGCCGATCCATCGCTGTACCGCAGGGCAGTGTCGGCCAGATTGCGACGCTGCGTCACCAGCAAGCAGAAGTCATCGGCCGGTCCGCGGATGGTTTCCGACGACGCGGCATCGCCCCACGTCCAGACGCCGCCTTGGGGTGCATCGAGCTCGATGTAGGGCACGACGGCCGGTACCGGCTGCTTCCGGTTCACGAAGCTCCAGCCGAAGGTCGTGACGCCGATGTGGGCGATGTGGCGCAGCCGGTCGGTAGCCGGTCGCCGGCGGCCGACGACGTCCCACACGTCTTGCCCGTGCGCCCAGGTTTCCATCAGGCGCGCCGTCGCGAACGACCGTGCGCTCATGGTCGGGCCGTACCACGGTAGCCTGGCTTTTGGGTCGAGCGCTGCCAGCGCATCGACGAGTTGCGTCGAAAGGGGTTCCCAGTACGCGAGCAGCTCCGCGCCGTCGAGGTGACCGTACTTCTCCCGCGCGATGGCGCTGATTTCCTTGCCCGTGGCGAGCGTGGCGTTCAACGTCGCGGTGTCGGCGGCGAACGCGTCGGAGTCGGTGGCCGACAGCAGGCCGGTCTCGTCGAAGAAGCACAGGTGGGCAATTTCGTCCCACGGCGTCCAGCCGTAGAAGTCACTTCGCAGTCGCCACTGCGCAGGCGTCAGCGTCCGCACCAGGTCGGCCAGGTCGCGGTATTCGTTGCGGAGGTCGTCACTCGTTTGCTTCATCTTGGGTCTGTGCGCGTCGTGCCGCGCTTGTCGTGGTTGCGTTGTCTGATCGCGTTGTGTTTTATACGCCGAGCTGCCGTACCTTGACGAAGGGCGTGATCTCGCGCGCCACGAAGTCGCGGATGCTGGCGCGGAACGAAATTCCATGCAGGTCTCCGTTGTTTCAAAGAGGCTAGCGTGGGTGCGCGCCAAGGTCTTGCGCGAAGTGGCTGCGGTCAGCGACTCGGCGCAAGCATTGCAGGCGGTGCGTCGCTAGGCTGGCCGGATGCTTTCATCGATGAGACCACCCCCATGAGAGACAACGTAACGAACAAAGTCGTACGCATCGGCGGTGCTTCGGGCTTCTGGGGCGACAGCATGGTCGCCGCACCCCAGCTGGTGAAGCTGGGCCGGCTCGACTACCTGGTATTCGACTTTTTGGCGGAAACCACGATGTCGATCCTCGCCTCGGCGCGGGCCAAGAAGCCCGAGATGGGCTACGCCACCGACTTCGTCGACATCGCGATGAAGTCGGTGCTGTCCGAAGTGAAGCGGCAAGGCATCAAGGTGGTGAGCAATGCCGGCGGCATCAACCCGCACGGCTGTGCGGCCGCGTTGCAGGCACTGGCAACGGCCGAGGGCATTTTGCTGCGTATCGCGGTGGTCGAAGGCGACGACGTCAGCATGCACATGCCCGGGCTGCGCGCGCGCGGCGTGCAGGATATGTTTACCGGCGAGTCGCTGCCCGACAAAGTGCTGAGCGCCAACGCCTACCTCGGCGCGACACCGATCGCCGCCGCACTCGCAGCCGGCGCCGAAGTGGTGATCACGGGGCGTTGTGTCGACAGCGCGGTGACGCTCGGCCCGCTGATGCACGAGTTCGGCTGGACGGATGCCGACTACGACCTGCTGGCCTCCGGCAGCCTGGCGGGCCACATCATCGAGTGCGGCTGTCAGGCGACAGGTGGTCTGCACACCGACTGGGAAGACATCCCCGACTGGGCCCATATGGGCTATCCGGTGATCGAATGCCACGCGGACGGCAGCTTCGTCGTGACCAAGCCCGAAGGTACGGGGGGCAAGGTGATTCGCGCCAACGTCGCCGAGCAGATGCTTTACGAGATCGGCGACCCGGGCGCCTATCTGCTGCCCGACGTGTGCTGCGATTTTCGCGATGTAACGATCGAGCAGCAGGGCGAGAACCGCGTGCGGGTGAGCCCGGCGAAGGGACGCGCGCCGACGCCGTTCTACAAGGTCTCGGCCACCCAACTCGACGGCTTCCGGTGCGCGGGCAGCATGGTCATCATCGGCATCGACGCCGACAAGAAAGCGCGTCGCACCGCCGAAGCGATCATCGAGCGCGTGAGCGACATCCTGCGCGAGGGCGGCATGCCGCCGTTCACTTCGACGTACATCGAAGTCATCGGATCGGAGTCTTCCTACGGCGCGCAATCACGCGTGCGGCCGTCGCGCGAAGTGATGATGCGCGTGGTCGCGAACCATCCGCTGAAGGCCGCGCTGGCGATCTTCGCTCGGGAAATCTCACCATCGGGCACCTCATGGGCGCCGGGCACGACCAGCCCCGGTGGCGGTCGGCCGGCGGTGTCGCCGTTGATCAAGCTCTTCTCGTTTCTGCTCGACAGGCAGGCCTTGCCGGTGGCTTTCGTGATCGATGGCGAGCGGCAAACGGTATCGATCGGCAAAGGTGCCGGGGACGGTGCGACGCCTGATGTCGGCGCGCCTGAAGCGTGGAAAGAATTGGGTGGCGCTTCACGCGAAGTGCGGCTGATCGACCTGGCCTATGCACGCAGCGGCGACAAGGGCAACCTCTCGAACATCGGTGTCATTGCGCGCCGACCCGAATGGCTGCCGTTGCTGTGGAACCGGTTGAGCGACAAGGCCGTGGGCGACTACTTCGCGCACATGGTGCATGGCCGCATCGAACGCTTCTACCTGCCCGGCACCGCGTCGCTCAATCTGCTGCTGCACGATGCGCTCGATGGCGGCGGACCCTCGTCGATGCGGATGGACCCGCTCGGCAAGGGCATGGCGCAGATGCTGTTGGACCTCGTCATCGAGGTGCCGTCTTCGGTGGCCGACAGCTTGCCGGCGCCGCGCGGCTGAACTCCCGTCGCTGCTGGCTGCGCGAGCGCTGCGGTGCGACTCAGCGCTTGCCGGTGATTTGCGCCGGCACGTCGACACGCGCCAGCACCTTGTCGATACGCCGGCCATCAAGCGCCAGCACCTCGAAACTCCAGCCCGCGCACTCGATGATCTCGTGGACTTTCGGCAACTGCCCTGACACCGACATCAGCAAGCCCGCGACCGTGTTGTAGCGGCCGCGGTCTTCATCGGGCAACTCGCGGATGGCGAGGCGCGCACGCAGTTCCGACACCGGCATCAGGCCGTCGAGTTCCCACACGCCCACTTCGCGCTCGGTCGCCCAGGCATCGGTCTGCATGCCGGGCTGCAGCTCACCGGTGATCGCTTCGAGCAGGTCGCGCGGCGTCATCAACCCCTGCACCACGCCATATTCATCGACCACGAAAACGAGGCGGCCGGCGCGCTCGCGAAACTGTTCCAGCAGCTCCATGCCGGTCAGCGTTTCTGGCACGAACGACGCTGGCTGGGCCACGCTTTCGATCGAGCCTTCGTAGGCAGGCCCGAGGCGTAACAGATGTGCGACGCTGATCACGCCGACCACGTCGTCCAGAGAGTTGCGGCACACCGGATACCACGAGTGCACCAGGTTGAGCGCACCGGCGGCAGCCACGTTTTGCAGGCTCGACGCCACCGTGCCGGACGCTTCGAGCCATTCGATGTCGCCGCGTGGAATCATCAACGACGACAGACGCCGATCGTCCAGATGGAACACGTTGCGCACCATCTGGTGCTCGTGCTGCTCGATGAGGCCGGCATCGACGCCTTCTTCGAGGCTGGCGGAGATTTCTTCTTCGGTCACCACGCGGGCCGAGTTGGTGTCGATCTTCAGCAGCTTGAGAATGGCCGCGGTCGCACCGGAAAGCAGCAGCACGAAAGGCTTGGCGCCCTTGGCGAGCCAGCGCATTGGCCGCGCCACGAAGCGCGCGACAGGTTCGGGATAGAGCTGGCCAATGCGCTTGGGCACGAGCTCGCCGAAGATGATCGTGAAGAAAGTGATGCAGGCCACCACGACCGCGGTCGACGCGACGCTTGCTGTCCCTGTACGCATGCCGAGGCTTTCCATCCAGACCGACAAAGGTGCTGCGAAAGCGGCCTCCCCGACGATGCCACTGAGCATGCCGATCGAGGTGATGCCGATCTGCACGCTCGACAGGAACTGCGTGGGGTCTTCCATCAGCTTGAGCGCCGCAGCGGCGCCGGCGTCACCCGATTCGGCCATGGCCGCAAGCCGTGCACGCCGGCTGGTCGACAGCGCCATTTCGGACATGGAGAACAACGCGTTGAGCGTGGTCAACAAGGCCAGCAGAAGGACATCCATGGACGCGGGTGAGAATGGGAAGCATGGCACTCTACCTTATCGGTGACGTACAGGGCTGCGACGAAGCGTTGCAGCGCCTGCTCGACAAGATCGACTTTTCCGCGAGCCGCGACAGCGTGGTGCTGCTCGGCGACCTGGTCAATCGCGGGCCCGAATCGGCCGCCGTGTTGCGCCGCGTGCACGCACTCGGCAATGCCGCCAACGCGCTGCTCGGCAACCACGACCTGCACCTGCTCGGTATCGCGCATGGCGCGCGCAAAGCCGGCCGCAAGGACACGCTGGCGCCGCTGCTCGCCGCGGCCGACAGCGAAGCGATGCTCGACTGGTTGCGACATCAATCGATGGCGCTGCATCGCACCGTCGGCGGCAAGGATCTGCTCATGGTGCACGCCGGCGTGTTGCCGCAATGGAACGTGGCCGATACGTTGACTCTGGCCGCCGAGGTCGAGTCCGTGCTGCGGGGCCCGGCGCTCAACGAGTTCGTCATGACCATGTACGGCAACGAGCCGGCGCAGTGGAACGATTCGCTCACCGGCAGCGCACGGCTGCGCGTCATCGTCAACGCGCTGACGCGGCTGCGCTTCTGCTCAGCGGCGGGCGTGATGGATTTCGACGCGAAAGACAGTGCCGACACAGCGCCGGCTGGCTGCATGCCGTGGTTCGACGTACCCGGCCGCAAGACCGCTGCGGCGACGCTGGCGTTTGGACACTGGTCGACGCTGGGCTACGTCTCGCGGCCCGACCTGTTGTCGACCGACACCGGCTGCGTTTGGGGCGGCTGCCTGAGCGCGGTGCGCATCGGCGCAACGCTGGACGAGCGGGAGTTGATTCAGGTGCAGTGCGCAGAAGCGCAAAAGCCGGGCGTCTAGCCCGGCTTTTTCGATCGCTGCAAATTTGCCCGGGTCCGCCGACCCGTTTGCTGCGCGTTCAGGTCGCCGGTTCGCTGGTCTTGAACAGCGCAGCGACCTTGCGCTTGGTCTTGATGTTGCTCGAGATACCGCGCGAAGGCGCAGCCTTGGCGGCGGCTTCCCACGCCGGCGTGGCGTCGGGCTGACCCGGCTCGTACGGCTTGTCGAAGAACGGGTCGCGCGACATGGCGGGGCCCCGGTGCGGACGCCCGCCGCCACGCATCGGCGGCCGCGCTTCGCTGAAACGCTCGTTGCTGCGCTCACCGCCACGATCACTGCGATCGCGCGACTCGAAGTTGCTGCCGCTATCACCGTCAGTCCTTGCGCGCGGCTGGTCTAGTACATCGCGTGCATCGCCGGCCTCGCCCTCTTCACGCCAATGACGGCGACCGTCGTTGATGCGACCGCGGGGAGTGTCTTCTTCGAACTCGATCGCTTCGAGCTCGATCTTGGTCTTGATCAGCTTTTCGATGTCAGCGACAAGCCGTGCATCGTTACCGCCGCTGGCAAAGCTGACCGCCAGACCCGACGCGCCGGCACGACCGGTGCGGCCGATGCGGTGCACGTAGTCTTCGGCGTTGAAAGGGATGTCGAAGTTGAAAACAGCAGGCACGTCCTTGATGTCGAGACCACGTGCCGCCACGTCGGTGCACACCAGCAGATCGACTTCGCCCTTCTTGAACGACTCGAGCGCCTTCAGCCGCTCGTCCTGGCTTTTGTCGCCGTGCAATGCGGTGGTCTTCAGGCCTTCGCGCTCGAGCGACCGGGCGAGACGGGCGCAACCCAGCTTGCTGTTGACGAAGACGAAGGCCTGCGTGATGCCACGTTGCTTGACGATCTGCTTGAGCGCGCGGCGCTTGTCGTCGTCGCTCACGCTGTAGAAATGCTGCTCGACGGTCGATGCCGTTTCGTTGGGCCGAGCCACTTCGATGAGCACCGGGTTCTGCAGATAGCTGCCGGCGAG
Source organism: Variovorax sp. GrIS 2.14 (assembly GCF_046115955.1). Taxonomy (NCBI): domain Bacteria; kingdom Pseudomonadati; phylum Pseudomonadota; class Betaproteobacteria; order Burkholderiales; family Comamonadaceae; genus Variovorax; species Variovorax sp. GrIS 2.14. Next base: position 155,427 of record NZ_JBJXIA010000010.1, on the reverse strand, counting down.
CCGCTTGATTTCGGGCGAGAAAGTGGCCGAAAACAGAAGCGTGATTCGCTGCTTGGGCAGGTAGCTCAGGATGCGCTGCAGGTCGGGCAAGAAGCCGATGTCCAGCATGCGGTCGGCCTCGTCGAGCACGACATACTCGACCTGGTTGAGCACCGCGTTCTTGGCTTCGATATGGTCGAGCAGCCGGCCGGGCGTTGCCACCAGCACTTCGACGCCCTTTTTGAGCTCGAGCGTCTGCGGCTTCATGTCCATGCCGCCGAAAACGACCGCACTGCGCAGATTGGTGTACTTGGCGTAGAGCTCGACCTGCTGCGCGACCTGCACGGCGAGTTCACGCGTCGGCAGGAGCACCAATGCACGCACCGGATGCCGGGCGGGCGAGGTCGATGAGTTTTCGTGCTTGAGCATGCGCTGCAGCAAGGGCAGCGCAAACGCTGCGGTCTTGCCGGTGCCGGTTTGGGCGGCACCCATCACGTCTTGACCCGACAGCACGACCGGAATCGCCTGCTCCTGGATCGGTGTCATGGTCTCGTAGCCCATTTCGGCTACGGCGCGCGCCAGCGGTTCAGCCAGCGAAAGATTGGAAAAGGAGCTTGTCATTAAGCCCTCTATTGTCGCACCGCCGCAAAAAACAGTGATGACAGCGCTGAGTCTGGGCTTTTTGCGGTTAAGGAGGCCGGCTCAACTGCTCTTGAAACGATGCTTAGAGGCTCTTCGCATTGAACGTGTCGCACGACTGGATGCTGCCGCTCTGGTAGCCGGCACCGAACCATTTCTGCCGTTGCGCGCTTGATCCGTGTGTGAAGCTGTCGGGCACCACGGCACGGCCAGCCGACCGCTGCAGCGCGTCGTCGCCGATCTTTTGCGCGGCGTTCATCGCCGACTCGATGTCGCCCGGGTCGAGCCAGTTCTTCGACTGCTGTGACTTGTTCGCCCAGATGCCGGCGAAGCAATCGGCCTGCAATTCGACGCGCACGCTCAGCGCGTTGTTCTGCGTCTGGCTCAGCCGGCTGCGCATTCCGTCGACCTTGCCCGTGATGCCGAGTTCGTCTTGAACGTGATGGCCGACCTCGTGCGCGATCACATACGCCTGCGCGAACTCGCCCGGCGCGCCGAGTTGGTTCTTCAGCGTGTCGTAAAAGCCGAGGTCGATGTAGACCTTCTGATCGCCGGGGCAATAAAACGGGCCCATCGCCGACTGGCCGGTGCCGCAAGCCGTCGGCGTGACGCCGCGAAACAGCACGAGCTTGGGCGCGTGGTAGGTGCCGCCGTTCTTCTGGAAGATATCCGTCCAGACGACTTCGGTGTTCTTCAGCACGGTCGAGACGAACGAGGCTTCGCGATCACTGGACGGCGGCGCCTTGGCCGGGCCTTGCTGTTGCTGGACCTGGGGAGCCTGGCCCCCACCCGTCAGCAAACCGAGCACGGTGAGCGGATTGATGCCGAAAATCCAGCCTGCGATCAGCGCCACCGCCACAGTACCGATGCCGACACTGCGACCGCCGATCGGAAATCCACCGCCGCCCCCGCCGCCGCCATCGCGGCGGTCTTCGACGTTGTCCGACTGCTCGTTGCCTTCCCACTTCATGAGACTCTCCTCACCGGCAACGGCCGGCTTTCACGTGATGGTACCGGCTTAACGGGGTGCGACGTAACCGACCGACATCGTGCGAGCGTTAGCCGCCGGATTGGAGTCCAGGCGCGTTGCAACGACTCCGCGACTGGAAGCCTCCGCAGCTTCGCGCATCTCGGCCTTTTGCACTTGCGAGCGCACCAGCATGGTCATGGCGACAGCCTGTGCGCAAACTATGGCGACCAATGCGGCCATCAGCAATTTACGCAGCGGCGAGAGTTCGGCGATCCATTGAGTCATATCGATTCCTGGTCGTGCTGGCTGCACGAGTCTGGAACGGATAGTGGGGAACGCCCAGGAAACAAGGTGGGGGAGCCGGGCGCGATGCGGTGTAGGACCGGACCGAAGTAACGACATCGGCTCCATGACATCGGCCAGAGGCGCAAGCCGCCCTGCTCTGCGCCCTCGAGGCTTCAGGCTTTAGGCAAAGTGACGCCGCGCTGGCCCTGGTACTTCCCGCCGCGGTCCTTGTAGCTCGTCTCGCAAACTTCGTCGCTCTCGAAGAACAGCACCTGCGCGCAGCCTTCGCCCGCGTAGATCTTGGCCGGCAACGGTGTCGTATTGCTGAACTCGAGCGTCACATAGCCTTCCCATTCGGGCTCGAAAGGCGTCACGTTGACGATGATTCCGCAGCGCGCATAAGTGCTCTTGCCAAGGCAGATGGTGAGCACGTTGCGCGGGATGCGAAAGTACTCGACGGTACGCGCCAGGGCGAAGCTGTTCGGCGGAATGATGCAGAAGTCGCCGTCCATGTCGACAAAGCTCTTCTCATCGAAATTCTTGGGGTCGACCACCGTGCTGTGGATGTTCGTGAACACCTTGAACTCGGGCGCGCAGCGAATGTCGTAGCCATAACTCGACGTGCCGTAGCTGATGATCTTGTTGCCTTCGCGCTCGCGCACCTGGCCCGGCTCGAAGGGTTCGATCATGCCGGTCTGCTCGGCCATGCGCCGAATCCATTTGTCGCTCTTGATGGTCATCTCAGGGGGTCCTTCCTCGGAGCGTCATTCTAAGGAGGCGGCCCCTGGGCCATCGAGCGATGACCGCTCAGTGCGCGCTCGCCTGCGAGATCACGGTCCGCTCGATGAGCCGGTCGTCGCCGAGCACGATCATCGAAAAAAGCAACTCTTCGAGATTCGCCGCCAAACCGCTCTTGCGCGCGAGCAGGGGCGTCGCCTTCGGGTTCAGCACGATGAAGTCGGCCTCGCAGCCTGGCTGCAGATTGCCCGCGACGCCATCGAGCCCGAGCGCGAGTGCCGCGCCACCGGTATGGCGCCACCACAGTTCCGACGGCGCGATGCTGATGCCGGTCTTGGTCTGCCCTTCGCGCCCGACGTAGTAAGCCGCCATCATGGTGTGGAACGGGCTGAAGCTGGTGCCGCCACCAACGTCGCTGGCCAGGCCGTAGTGGTAGTCGATGCGGTCGGCACCCTCGAAGTCGAAGAAGCCGCTGCCGAGGAACAAATTGCTGGTCGGGCTCACCGCCGTGGCCGCGCCGGTTTCGCGCATCAGGCGGCGGTCGTCATCGTCGAAGTGAATGCAGTGCGCATACACCGCGCGCTCGCGCATCAGCCCGAAGCCGGTGTACACGTCGAGGTACGAGCGCGCCTTGGGAAACAGCTCGCGCGCCCACTTCACCTCGTCCTTGTTCTCGGCGACGTGTGAGTGAATCCAGGTGTCGGGGTACTTCGCGGCCAGTTCGCCGGCACCACGCAGTTGCGCGTCGGTGCTGGTCGGTGCAAAACGCGGGGTGATCGCGTAACCCAGCCGGTCGACGTTGTGCCATTTGCAGATGAGCGATTCGGTGTCGATCAGACTCTGCTCGGTGTCGTCGCGCACGCCGTCGGGCGAGTGACGATCTTGCAGCACCTTGCCGGTGATCATGCGCAGGCTGCGCCGCTGTGCCGCTTCGAAAAACGAATCGACCGACTGCACGTGCGAGGTCGCGAAAGTGAGCGAGGTGGTCACGCCGTTGCGCAGCATCTCGTCGAGAAAGAACTCGGCCACTTCGATCGAATGTGCCGGGTCGGCAAAGCGCGCCTCCGCAGGGAAGGTGTAGTTCTCGAGCCACGGCAGCAAGCCTTCCGATGGCGCGCCGATGATGTCGGTTTGCGGAAAATGCACGTGCATGTCGATGAAGCCCGGCGCGATGATTCGGCCCGGCCAGTGCGTCACCGGCACGTGGGCGTACTGCGAATGGATCGAATTGAAGGCGCCCGCCGCCACGAAGATCTGCCGCCCGCGTGGATCGGGGCCGACGACCAGCAGGCCGTCTTCGTCGAAGAGCGGCTTGCCGGAAGAGTCAAATCGCAGAAGGGAGGCTCGGTACGCGTGCATGGGCTTGAGGGTAAGGCCAGGAGGGCACGCCGCAATTTCCGTCCGCGTATGGGGGCTATACGAGCGCCAACCCAGCGCGCTCAGACCAGCGCGACGCGCGTCTTGATCGGCAGCCGTCCCAGCGCCTCCTGCAATTGCGCCTGCAATGCGTCCGCATGCGTGCCGGCGGCCGACGCATCGATCAGCACCGCGACGCCGGTTTCACCTTCGATGCGCACCGCCGGCCGCACCATCGCGCCAAGCCCCAGGCCGGTACAGACCGCGTCCACCAGCGCACTTGCGACCTGCTGCCCTGCCAGGCCACGCAGTTCCGGCTTGTAGATTTTGCCGACGTTGGTCATCGGCATGTGTTCGATGATGGTCACCGACTTGGGCCGCGCAGGCGCTTCGTCGACGCCGGCCGACGTGAACGCCAGCAGTTCCGCCTCGGTCACCTGCGCGCCCGGCACCAGCGTCGCATAGGCCACCGGCAGTTCGCCCGCATACGCGTCGGGCGCACCCACTGCCGCACACAGCTGCACGGCAGGATGCGCGCCCAGCGCATCTTCGATGGTCTTCGGATCGATGTTGTGGCCGCTGCGGATGATCAGGTCTTTCGAGCGGCCGGTGAGGTTGAGCCGGCCCTGATCGTCGAGCCAGCCGAGGTCGCCGGTTGCCAGCCAGCCGTCGCCGGTGAAGGCCTTGGCCGTGTCGGCCGGATCGAGGAAGCCCGAGAACAGATTCGGCGACTTGAACAGCACCATGCCGTGCTCGCCCGGCGCCACGTCGCGGTCGCTGGCGCCGCCCTGGTCGTCGAGTGCCACGATGCGCATCTGCGAGTACGGCAGCCGAAAGCCGACGCAGCCGGCCTGCCCCTCCACCCCCGGCGGCGTGATCGTCGAAATCCCCGCCATTTCAGTCATGCCGAGGCTCTCGTGCACATGCAAGCCGAACAGCCGCTTGAAGCGCGCCGCCAGTTCGGGCGCGAGCACTGCGGCTCCAGTGCGGCAGTAACGAATCGACGAAAGATCGGCACCGTTCAACGGCACGTTGGCGAGTGCGGCCAGCACCGTCGGCACGGCCGACAGCGACGTCGGACGGTACCGGTCGACCAGCCGCCAGTAGTTGGCCAGCACCGTCTTGTTGCGCAACAACGAGGTGGTCGGAATGATCGACTCGACACCCGCCGACAGCGACGCCAGCGAGGCCGGCAGCACGCCCGCGACATGGAACAGCGGATAGCCGTTGATGGTGACGTCGGTGTGCGTGACACCGGTCAGCTGGACGCAGGCCCAGGCGGTGAAGACCTGCGCGCCGTGGCTGTGCCGCGCGAGCTTGGGCGCGCCGGTGGTGCCGCCGGTGTGGAAGTACGCGGCGATGTCTTCGGGTGCGATGTCGCGCCCGCTCACCAGTCGATCGTCGGGCTGCTGCGCGCGCAGCGAACTGAAATCGCCGACGCCTTCAGGCAAGTCGATCAACGCATCCGCAGGCTCGTCGTGCGGTGCCACGCGCAACACCATCGTCAGCGTCGGCACCTGGCTGCGCAGCCGCATCGCCTTCGACCACATGCCCGACTCATCGTCCGAGCCGTAAGCGATCAGCACCTTGGCACCGGCCGCCCGCATCAGCGACACCAGCTTTTCGTCGGTCAGCAGCGGGTTCAGCGGCTGCACGATGCCGGCCGCCTCGCCGCCCCACAACGCGAGGTGATAGTCGAGGCAACCGGGCAGCAACACGGCGACCGCATCCTGCGGACCGACGCCCAGCGTGTGCAGCAGATTGGCAGTTTGATGGATGCCGCGCATCAGCTCGGCATAGGTCCAACGGATGGGTTCGTCTTCCGGGTCGCCGGTGCGCAGAAAAGTAAGCGCCGAGCGGTCGCCATGGGCGCGCGCGACGTTGCAGAAAAGCTCGTAGGTGCTGCGAACGGTGAGCGCCTTTTCAAGCGGCGTTTCTTCGAGCCGTCGGACATCGTCAAGCGAACGAATCGGGAACGCGGCGGTGAACGCCTGAGGTGCTGTGGCGGGTGCAGCAGGTGGCACGGCTGACATGGTTCTATCTCCTGAAAACGCTTTCGGGCGATCGTACGCGCGCCCTCACCGCCTGCCTGTCTCCGATGTCGGTGCGCGATGTCAGTGCGCGACCCGCCCCTGCACGCCCTCGACCAGCCACTTCATCTGGAGGATCTGCGCATCGCTCAGGCTCGTGCCCTTGGCGATGACAACGTTGCCCTCGTTGTCGCGCACGTCGGCGACCGCATGGAACGGCACCAGCTTGCCGGAGGCGATGTCGCGCTGCCGTGCCAGCACCTCGTCCTGCACGGCTTTGGGCACCTTGGAGCCGAAGTCGCCGACGTGGACCATGCCCTCCTTCACGCCGCCCCAGACATCACCGCTTTTCCAGCTGCCATCGAGCACGGCGCGGGCGCGCTGCGTGTAATAGCCGCCCCACTGGTGCGTCACCGCGACGAGTTGGGCGTCGGGCCCGACCTTGCGCATGTCGGAGTGGTAGCCGATGGCCAGCTTGCCGCGCTCTTGCGCTGCCGCCATCACGGCGGAAGAGCCGGTGTGGAAGGCGATCACGTCGACGTCCTGGTTGAAAAGCGTCATCGCCGCATCGCGTTCCTTCGACGGGTCGAACCAGACGTCGAGCCACACGACCTTGACGCGCGCCGTCGGGTCGACCGAACGCATGCCGAGCGTGAAGGCGTTGATGCCCTGCAGGACCTCGGGAATCGGAAAGCCTGCCACGTAGCCGGCCACATGCGTCTTCGTCATCCGTCCGGCCGCGATGCCCGCCAGGTAGCGGCCCTCGTAGTAGCGCGCGTTGGCGGTCGCTACATTGGGTGCGGTCTTGTAGCCGGTGATCGACTCGAACTTGACGTCCGGAAAATCTTTGGCGACCTTCAGCGTCGGCTCCATGTAGCCGAAGCTCGGGGTGAAGATGAGCTTGTTGCCTTGCATCGCCAGGTCGCGAATCACGCGTTCCGCGTCGGCCCCTTCGGCTACGTTCTCGACGTAGCTTGTCTTGACCTTGCTGCCGAGCGCGATCTCCATCGCTCTGCGGCCCTGGTCGTGCTGATGGACCCAGCCAGTGTCGGTGAGCGGCGCGACGTAGACGAAGGCGACCTTGAGCGGATCGCTCGACGCAGCGGGCTTGGCCGTCTGGGCCAACGCGGGAGAAAAGACGGGAGATAAACAGCAACAGGCAGCCGCGAGCGCAGCCACAAGGTTTTTGTACATGGTGTTCCTCAACATGGCCCCGGAATAGAAGAGTGCGCGGCCTGGAGCAACGGCTGTGCAGGCGGATTGTCCCATCCGCCGGCAAAGCATCGGCCAGCCCGAGGGCCGCCGAAAGATCAAGAGCTCAGGCGAAGCGCGCGAAAACCTCGTTGAGCCGATCGATGTAGCGCGCCTTCGCGGTCTCATCGATGAAGCTGCCTTCGAAGCTGTTGGCCGCCAGCTGCCACGCCTGCTGCGCGGTGAGCCCGGTCGCAGCGAAGGTCTGCAAAAAGTTTTCGTTCATGTAGCCGCCGAAATACGCCGGGTCGTCGGAGTTGACGGTCGCGACCAGGCCGGCGTCGAGCAGCGCACCAAGGTTGTGGTCGGCCAGAACGGGGAACACGCAGAGCTTGAGATTCGACAGGGGGCACACCGTGAGCGGGATGCGGTCACGCGCGAGTCGCTGCATCAACGCAGGATCTTTTGCGCTCTGCACGCCATGGTCGACGCGCTCGACCTTCAGCACATCGAGCGCACTCCACACGTACTCTGGCGGGCCTTCTTCGCCGGCATGCGCGACGAGATGGAAGCCCAACTCGCGGCAGCGCGCGAACACCCGTGCGAACTTCTCGGGCGGATTGCCGACCTCACCGGAGTCGAGCCCGACACCGATGAACCGGTCGCGATATGGCAGTGCTTGCGACAGCGTTTCGAACGCGTCTTCTTCGCTCAGGTGGCGCAAAAAGCAAAGGATGAGCGATGCGCTGACATCGAGCTGTGCTTCGGCGTCGACACAGGCGCGATGCAGTCCGTCGATGACCGTCTTGACGTGAATGCCGCGCGCGGTGTGCGTCTGCGGATCGAAGAACATCTCCGTGTGCACCACGTTGTCGGCCGCGGCGCGCTGCAGGTAGGCCCAGGCCATGTCGTAGAAGTCCTGCTCGGTGATGAGGACGCTCGCGCCGGCGTAGTAGATGTCCAGAAAACTCTGCAGATTGGTGAAGGCATAGGCGCGCCGCAAAGCCTCGACATCGGCATACGGAATCGACACCTTGTTGCGCTGCGCCAGCGCGAAGATCAGCTCGGGTTCGAGCGAGCCTTCGATGTGCATGTGCAGCTCCGCCTTGGGCATCGCACAGAGCAATTCGGGCAGGCGGTCGGATGCGATTTTGGAGAAGTCGATCGTGGTCGTGGGTGTCATCGGGGCACTCCTGAAATGATTCTTCGGCAAGTGTGCCGCACCGCGGTTACCAACGGCGGGTCAAGGCAGCGGCGATGAGCACTGAAATCGCCACCCCCGCCATCAGCGCGACCCATCCCGCGTGCTGCCACAGCGCGCCACCAGCGTAGCCGAGCACCCCTGAGCCGAGGTAATACGCGCACAAATACAGCGACGCGGCCTGTGCCTTTGCGCTGTGCGCTCGCTGACCGATCTGGCCACTGGCCACCGCATGCGCGGCAAAAAATCCACCCGTGAGCAAAGCAAGTCCGAACACCACGACCGGCAGCCACGGTGTTGCCAGCGCGCCGATTCCGAGCAGCATCAAACCGATGCCTATCTGCACCACGCGGCGCGCCCCGATTCGGTCCACCATCGACCCCGCCTTGCTCGCGCTGTAGCTGCCGAGCAGGTAAACGGTAAAGAGCAGACCGATGACCGTGGACGACAGGCCGAACGGCGGCAACGCCAGGCGAAAGCCGATGTAGTTGAAGACCGCGACGAAGCTGCCCATCAACAGAAAAGCCAGCGCGAAGGCGGTGCGCAGCGCAGGTGTTTTGAGATGCGTCGCGAAGTTGCCGGTCAGCCCACGCAGCGACAAAGGTTGCGGCCGGAAGTGGCGCGAAGGCGGCAGCAGCCACGCGAAGATGACCAGCGATGCCAGGCTCAGCGTCGCGATCCCGCCCATCGCCAACGGCCAGCCACCGAGGTCGGCGAGTCCGCCCGAGAGCAACCGCCCGGCCAGCCCGCCGAGCACGTTGCCGCTGATGTAGAGCCCCATCGCCGACGACAGCGACGACGGATCGAACTCTTCCCCCACGTAGGCCATCGCCAAAGCAGGCAGCCCGCTGAGCGCAACGCCGACCAGCGCACGCAACACGAGCAGCAGCGGCCACGAATCGACGAAAGCACACGCCAGCCCCAGTACACCCGACACCCCGAGCGCCACCATCATCACCGGCTTGCGCCCCAACGCTTCGGCCAGCGAACCCGCAACCAGCATGCACAGCGCAAGACACAAAGTGGTCAGCGACAGCGTCAGGCTGCTGTTGGCCGCCGACACGCCGAAGTGGCTCGCGAACAGCGGCAGCAAAGGCTGAACGCAGTAGATCGAAGCGAAGGTCGACAGGCCGGCGCAGAAGATCGCGCAGGTCGCTCGACGATAAGCAGGCGTTCCGCGCTTCAGGAAAGCCGTGGCGTCTTCGAAAACTGGGGGATGAGACAAACGAAACCGCAAAAAAGAAAAAGGGCCGCCCAAGGCGACCCTTCATTCTGAAGCACCCCGCGGCCCTTCCAGGGACACCGTGGAACCGGCTTCGCCGGACCACTGGTGTCGGCCCCGGTCAGGGGGTGGGCGCTGCGACACGAAGTGCGCAGCAACCTGGGGGCGAGCTCTCTTTCTACTTCTTATCGCCAGGCACCTTGCCGTCCACGCCCTTGACGTAGAAGTTCACGCCCGACAAGAACTTGTCGTCGGCTACCGCGCCGGCAGCGATCAGTTCCTTGCCGTCCTGGCCGACGATCGGGCCCTTCCAGATCGAATAGCTGCCGTCCTTCAGGCCGGCCTTCACGGTCTCGACCTTGGTCTTGATGTCGGCCGGCACGTCGTCGGCGATCGACACGATGTCGATAGCGCCTTCCTTCACGCCCCACCAGCTCTGGCCGGTCGCCCACTTGCCATCCAGCGCGTCCTTGGTCGCCTTGATGTAGTACGGACCCCAGTTGATGACGGCCGATGCCAGGTGGGCCTTGGGGCCGTAGGCGGTCATGTCCGAATCCCAGCCGAAGGCGCGCTTGCCTTTTTCCTGCGCGGTCTTCAGCACGGCGGGCGAGTCGGTGTTCTGGAACAACACGTCGGCGCCGCCGTTGATGAGCGCGGTGGCTGCTTCGGTCTCCTTCGGCGGGCTGAACCATTCGTTGACCCAAACCACCTTGGTCGTGATCTTCGGGTTGACCGACTGCGCACCCAGCGTGAAGCTGTTGATGTTGCGCAGCACTTCAGGAATTGGCACCGAGCCGACCACGCCGAGCTGGTTGGTCTTGGTCATGCCGCCAGCGATGATGCCGGCCATGTAGGCGCCTTCGTAGGTGCGGCTGTCGTAGGTGCGCATGTTCTCGGCCGTCTTGTAGCCGGTGGCATGCTCGAACTTCACTTCCTTGTTGTCGGCGGCGACCTTCAGCATCGGCTCCATGTAGCCGAAGGTGGTGCCGAAGATCAGCTTGTTGCCCTGCCCCACCAGGTCGCGGAACACGCGCTCGGCATCGGCCGACTCGGGCACGCTTTCGACGAAGGTCGTCTTGATCTTGTCGCCGTACTCCTTCTCCAGGGCCTTGCGTCCGTTGTCGTGCGCAAAAGACCAGCCGCCGTCACCAACCGGGCCGACATAGGCAAAGGCGATGTTGAGCGGCGCGGCAGGTGCTGCCGCCGGTGCTGCAGCGGTCGGTGCCGGCGCAGCAGGTGCAGCGGCAGCGGGCGCTTCTTCTTTCTTGCCGCAGCCGATGAGGGCGGCCGAAGCCACCGCCGTGACAGCAGCGAGCTTGAGCAGGGAGCGCTTGTTCAGATCATTCATTTGGATAAATCCTCAAAGGACAGGTTGGCAAAAACTAAAGACAGAAACGACCGACGGGAAACACGAAAAAACGCGATTATGAGCCGGGGTAAAACGGCTTCCCGATCGACGCCGGCATGTTGATGCGGATGAACGCCGGGTTGCGCGAGATGATGGCCAGCACCACGATCGGCGCGATGTATTGCAGCATGCTCAGGAACTGGCTCGGCACGTCGATGCCGATGCTCTGAAAGTGGAATCCGAGCATCGAGACACCACCGAAAAGATAGGCACCGAGCAGCACCCGAATCGGCCGCCAGGTGGCAAAGGTGGTGAGCGCCAGCGCGATCCAGCCCTTGCCCGCCACCATCCCTTCGACCCAAAGGCCGGTGTAGACGATCGACAGATACGCGCCCGCCAGGCCGCACAACGCGCCGCCGACGACCACCGCCGCGAAACGGATGCGGCGGACCGGATAGCCCAGCGCATGCGACGACTCCGGCGACTCGCCGACCGAGCGCAGCACCAGCCCCGAGCGCGTGCGATACAGAAACCATATCAACCCGAAAGTCAGCGCGATTGCGAAGTACACCAGCGGGTGATGACGGAACAGCGCAGGCCCGATCAGCGGGATGTCGCCAAGCACCGGGATCGCGTAAGAAATGGTCTCGGGCAGCTTGGCCTGCACGAAGCCGATGCCGGCAAAGGCCGAGAACCCCACGCCGAAAAGGCTCAGCGCCAGACCGGTCGCGTACTGGTTGGTGTTCAGCCAGATCACCAGCACGCCGAAGATCGCCGCCAGCACGGCGCCGGCCGCCATGCCCGCCAGAAACCCCAGCCACGCGTTGCCCGTGGTCACCGTCGCAGCGAAGCCGGCGATGGCCGCGCACAGCATCATCCCCTCGGCGCCGAGGTTGACGATGCCCGCTTTCTCGTTGATGAGCAGCCCCAGCGCAGCGAGCGCGAGGATGGTGCCGGCGCTGAGCGTGGAGCCCAGCAGCAATGCATACGATTCCATCAGATCGCTCCTTCCGGCGTGGCTTGCGGCATCTGCGCGGTAAGGGGCGTGCTGGCTTGCAGCGACGAAGTGCCCGCACTCGTCGACCGGACAGCCACCGCCTTGACTGCCAGTTTGCGACGGATGCGATACGCGATGAGCGTGTCGCAGGCCAGCAGCGTGAACAGAAGCAAGCCCTGGAACACGCCGGTCAATGACTTGGGCAAACCGAGCCGTGACTGCGCCAGTTCGCCGCCGATATAGAACATGCTCATCAGCAGCGCCGAGAACACCATGCCGACCGGATGCAGCCGCCCGACGAAGGCCACGATGATGGCGGCGAATCCATAGCCGGCCGGCACGTAAGGCGTGAGCTGGCCGATAGGGCCCGCGACTTCGAGCGCGCCAGCGAGCCCGGCGGCACCACCGGACGTCAGCAGCGCAATCCACACCGCGCGCCGAGCCGAGAAGCCCGCATAGCGGGCAGCGGCAGGCGCCAAGCCACCGACCTGCTGTGCAAAGCCGGCCCGCGTGCGGAACAGGAACACCCACAGCACGCCGACGCCGACCAACGCGATGATCAAGCCGATGCTGACGCGCGAACCCTTCATCAGGCGAGGAATCTGCGTCACGGCCTCGAAGGTCTTGCTCTGCGGGAAGTTGTAGCCGCCCGGGTCCTTCCACGGGCCGGCCACCATGTAGCCGAGCAGCAGCACGGCCACGTAAACCAGCATCAGGCTCACCAAGATTTCGTTGGCGTTGAACTTGTCTCGCAGCCACGCGACGATGGCGGCCCAGAACATGCCGCCGAGCACGCCCGCGACCAGGATGGCCGGCACGATCCACGGGCCGGTTGTCTTGTCGGCCAGCAAGGCCATGCCTCCTGCAGCCACCGCACCGAACACGAACTGCCCTTCAGCGCCGATGTTCCATACGTTGGCGCGAAAGCACACGGCAAGACCGAGCGCGATGATGAGCAGCGGCGTCGCCTTGACCATCAACTCGCCGATGGCGTACCAGCTCTTGACGGGCTCGTAGAAAAATACCAGCAGCCCCTTTACCGGGTCTTTGCCGAGCGCGGCGAACAGCACCATGCCGATGAGCACGGTGATGAGCAGCGCCAGGATGGGCGAGCCGTAGCTGCAGAAGCGCGAGAGCTGCGGGCGCGGTTCCAGCTTAAACATGAGACATCTCCTTGGCGGCTGTATCGGCGCTGGCGGCGTTCTCGTTGGTGTTCCACAGTCCGCTCATCCACTCGCCGATGCGTGGCACGGTGGCCGCAGCGCGGTCGACCGAGGGCGACAACTTGCCCTTGGCAATCACATACAAACGGTCGCTGATCTCGAACAGCTCGTCGAGCTCTTCGCTCACCACCAGCACAGCGCAGCCGGCATCGCGCAGCGCCAGGATCTCGCCGCGAATCAGCGCCGCGGCACCGACATCGACACCCCAGGTCGGCTGCGACACGATGAAGATTTTCGGGTTGGCATCGATCTCGCGGCCGACGATGAACTTCTGCAGGTTGCCGCCCGACAGCGACTTCGCTGCCGAGCTCGGTCCACCGGCCTTGACGTTGAAGCGCTTGATGATTTCTGCCGCGTGACGGTCGAGCGCCTTGGTGTGAATCCATCCTGTCTTGCCGACCGCGTTGCTGCGCGTCAGCAGCAGGTTGTGCGCGAGGCCCAGCGTCGGTACGGCGCCGCGGCCCAACCGCTCTTCGGGCACGAAATGCACGCCGAGTGCACGGCGCTTGCGAGGCCGCATGTGGGCGGCGGGCTGGCCGAATACCTGGATCATCGAGGCCTCGGCGCGCACGTCTTCGCCCGACAGCGCATAGAGCAATTCACGTTGCCCGTTGCCCGATACGCCGGCGATGCCGACCACTTCGCCGGCACGTACTTCGAGCGACACCGCATCGAGGTCGACACCGAACTGGTCTTCGCGCGCCAGCGTCAGCGCATCGACCTTGAGCGCCACCGCGCCGGTCTTCACCGCGCGATGCTGCAACGGCGGCGGCTCGGCGCCGATCATCAAGCGCGAGAGCGATTCATTGGTTTCGTTCTGCGGGTTGCAGACGCCCGTGACCTTGCCGCCGCGCAGCACCGTGCAGGCGGTGCAAAGCTCGCGAATCTCGTGCAGCTTGTGGCTGATGTACAGGATGCTGCAGCCTTCTGACGCGAGCTTTTTGAGCACGACGAAGAGCTTGACCACGGCCTGCGGCGTCAGCACCGAGGTCGGCTCGTCGAGGATCAGCAGCTTGGGGTCGGTCAGCAGTGCGCGGATGATTTCGACGCGCTGCATTTCGCCGACCGAGAGCGTGTGCACCGGGCGCACCGGGTCGATATCCAAGCCGTATTCGCTCGCCTTGGCGGTGATGCGCTGGGTCACTTCGGCCAGCCTCAGGCTTTTGTCCAAACCCAGCCACACGTTCTCCGCCACAGTCAGCGTGTCGAACAAACTGAAGTGCTGGAACACCATGCTGATGCCGAGCGCCCTCGCCTCCTGCGGGTTGCGCACGTTCACCATCTGGCCATTGAACATGACGGTGCCTTCGTCGGGCTTGACCGAGCCGTAGATGATCTTCATCAGCGTCGATTTGCCGGCGCCGTTTTCGCCCAGCACTGCATGGGTTTCACCGGGCTGCACCACCAGCGACACGTCGCTATTGGCCACCACCGCCGGGTAGCGCTTGGTGATGTGCGCAAGTTGGAGTCTGGAGGTCGTCATACCTTGGTGGGGCTCGTGGGGGTTGTCGAAGGATTCTTTTTGTCGGCTGCGACGACACCGGAACCAGGCGGCGGCCGCAACGACGCGGCGACCGACTTGGTGGTCTCGCGCAGCCAGCGCGCCGAGCTCGACGAGTGCGTGCGCTCGTGCCACAGCTGGTAGTACATGAGGCGCGGCAGCGTCATCGGGCACTCGACGATCTTCACCGGCAGGCGCGGAATGAAGCGTTCGCAGTACTGACGTCCGGTGGTCAGTACGAGCAAGCTCGATGCCACCATGTCGGGGATCAAACTGAAGTGGGCGCACCGCGCGGTGATGTTGCGTTCGAGCTTCAGCGCATCGAGCATCTGGTCGATGATGCCGCGCGCGCCGGGGTGCATCGGCGTCGGCGCAATGTGCTCGGCAGCAAGCCAGGTGTCGACGTCCCAGCCGCGCCGCGCGGCAGGGTGATCCTTGTTGATGAGCGAGACGATCTCATCGCCGAAGAGCCGCGCCATGTGCAGGTCTTCCGGCGGCTTCAGCCAGTTGCCGATGACCAGGTCGACGTGGCCGAGCGACAGGTGACCGTGGTAGTTGGAGTCCGGCGACAGCGGATGGATCTCGATGCGGCACATCGGTGCCTGGCTCTTGATCTGCGCCACCAGCATCGGCAGAAAAAGCGGGTCGAGGTAGTCGCTGGCGGCGATGCGAAAGGTGCTTGTGGCGGTGCGCGGATCGAAGCCGCGTGCATCGGTGAACAACACCTCGGCAGCGCGCAGGATGGCGGCGGCGGGCTCGATCATTCGCAGGCCCGCATCGGTCGGCACCATGCCGGAGCCAGAGCGCACCAGCAGCGGATCGCCCGACAGGTCGCGCAGTCGCTTGAGGGCTGCGGAGACGGCCGGCTGGTACATGCCCAGGCGAATGGCGGCACGTGAAACGCTGCGGTCGGTCAACACGGTATGAAGCACGCGGATCAAGTGAAGATCGATCTTGTCGAAAAGCGCCTGGTCACGCATGACGGCTCGCCTCCACAGCAAAAAGAGGCGTTGATTCGAGCATGGGCATCGGTGCGAACATGCTGCGAAGTCTACGGCTGCCTATGCTTGAACGGCAGTGATCGCGGCCAAGATCGCCTCGCTGGTGGCGGGCGACCGCAACGGCGGATCGACCTTGTGGTCGGCCACCGCCGACACCGCATCACGAATCGCGAAGAACACCGAAAAAGGCAGCAGCAACGGCGGCTCGCCAACCGCTTTGCTGCGGTGGATCGAATCTTCGAAATTGTCGCCTTCGAACAGCTTGACGTTGAAGACCGGCGGGCAATCGTTGGCCGTCGGGATCTTGTAGGTGCTGGGGGCGTGCGTGGTCAGCTTGCCGCTCTGCGGGTGCCATACCAGTTCTTCGGTGGTGAGCCAGCCCATGCCCTGGATGAAGGCGCCCTCGATCTGGCCGATGTCGATGGCCGGGTTGAGCGACTTGCCCGCGTCGTGCAGGATGTCGGCGCGCAGGAGCTTCCATTCGCCGGTCAGCGTGTCGACGATCACCTCGCTCACGGCGGCGCCGTAGGCGTAATAGAAAAACGGGCGGCCTTCCATCTTCTCCTTGTCCCAACTGAGGCCGGGCGTGGCGTAGAAGCCGTCGGACCACAACTGCACGCGGTCCAGGTACGCCTCGCCGACGACGGTCGCGAAAGACAGCGTACGGCCATTGACCTCGACCTTGTCGTTGGCAAAGCGCACGTCTTTTGGATCACCGCCGTGGCGCGCCGCAGCGCACACCGCCAGCCGTTCGCGAATTTGCCGCGCCGCGTCTTGCGCCGCCTTGCCGTTCAGGTCGGCGCCCGTCGATGCGGCGGTGGCGGACGTGTTGGCGACCTTGGTGGTGTCGGTCGCGGTCGCGCGCACGCTCTCGCAGTTGACACCCAACTCGTGCGCGACGACCTGCGCGACCTTGGTGTTCAGGCCCTGGCCCATCTCGGTGCCGCCGTGGTTCACCAGGATCGATCCGTCGGTGTACACATGGACCAGCGCGCCGGCCTGGTTGAAGTGCTTCACGTTGAACGAGATGCCGAACTTCAGCGGCGCCAATGCGATGCCGCGCTTCAAGACTTCGCTCTTCAGATTGAAGCCCGCAATTTTGGCGCGGCGGGCACGGTAGTCGCTGCTTTCTTCGAGCTGCGCGACCAGCTCGTGAATGATGTTGTCGGTCACCACCTGTTTGTAGGGCGTGACGTTGTTTTCGGTCTTGCCGTAGAAATTGATGCGCCGCACGTCGAGCGGATCGCGCTCCAGCTTGCGCGCTACCGTGTCGAGGATGTTCTCGATCGCTATGGCGCCTTGCGGCCCGCCGAAGCCGCGAAAGGCCGTGTTGCTCTGCGTGTTGGTCTTGCCGGAGAAGCCGTGCATTGCCACGTCGGGCAACCAGTAGGCGTTGTCGAAGTGGCACAGCGCACGCGTCATCACCGGGCCCGACAGATCGGCCGAGTGGCCGGCACGCGACACCATCGTGATCTCGACGCCGAGCACTCGGCCTTCGTTGTCGTAGCCGACTTCGTACTCGTACCAGAAGCAGTGGCGTCGACCGGTGATCATGAAGTCGTCGTCGCGGTCGAGCCGCAATTTGACCGGCCTCTGCAGCTTGTGCGCCGCAACCGACGCCACGCACGCGAAGATGGCCGACTGCGATTCCTTGCCGCCGAAACCGCCGCCCATGCGCCGGCACTCGACATGCACTTCATTTGCATGCAGGTGCAACGCGTGCGCCACCAGGTGCTGCATTTCGCTCGGGTGCTGCGTCGAGCAGTACACATGCATCGCGCCGCCCTCTTTGGGGATGGCGTAGCTGATTTGCCCTTCCAGATAGAACTGCTCCTGCCCGCCGACGTCGAGCGTCGCCTTGAGCTTGTGCGGCGCGCGGTCGATGGCGCCGCGTGCGCCACCGTCGTTCGTTTCGCGGATGACGTGTATCGGCGGCACGACGTACTGGCCCCTGGCGTGCGCGTCTTGCGGCGTGAGCACGGGCGGCACGGCTTCGATGATCAGCGCGTCTTTGGCGCGCGCAGCAGCACGGCGCGCCGCATCTCGCGTTTCGGCGATGACCGCGAACACTGGCTGGCCGATGTAGCGGATGTCGCCCCACGAAGATCCATCGTCGTGCTTTTCGATGGCGCACAGGATCGGGTCGTCGTGAACGATCGAGCCGCAATCGTTGGTGCCTGGGATGTCGTTGGCCGTCAGCACGTCCACCACGCCGGGCATGGCGCGGATGGCGTCGAGCGACACGGAGGTCAGCCGGCCGTTGGCGACGGGAGACAGGCCCAGCGCGCAATGCAGCGTGCCGGCCAGTTCCGGAATATCGTCGATGTAGGTTGCCTCGCCTGCGACATGCAGATGAGCCGACTCGTGCGGCCGGCTGATGCCGACGCGGGCGCCGTCGTCCTGCGCCTTGGCTTCTGCGACTTTGTCGATGCGGGCCGCTGTGTTCTTGAGGTAATCGGCGAAGGCCTCGGCCGGCTGCAGGAGCGCGGCGTCGATGGGCTTGTTCATGCGACGGCTCCCTGAACATTGGTGCCAGCGGCGACCGCGGTGATGTGCGGCATCGCGCTCCACACGCTCGTCGCCTCGATCGGCAACGCATTCTGCGTACGGGTTTCGAGCCACAGCCGCTGGATCAGGTTCTGCGCGACTTGCAGGCGGTATGCGGCCGAAGCCCGCATGTCCGACAGCGGCTTGAAGTCTTGCGCCAAGGCGAGCTTTGCCGCCTTGACGCTGGCCTGCGACCACGGCTTGCCGACGAGGGCAGCTTCTGCCTGCGCCGCGCGTTTCACCGTCGCGGCCATGCCGCCGAAAGCAAGCCGCACTTCCTTGACGATGTCCCCATCGAGCTCGATCGCGAAGCCGGCACACAAGGCAGAGATGTCGCAATCGAAGCGCTTGCTGATCTTGTAGACGCGCACCTGCCGACGCATCGCAGCCAGCGGCACGACCAGGCCCTGCACGAATTCGCCCGGCTGAATGTGGCTCTTCATGTAGTCGATGTAGAACTCCGAGAGTGGCATCCAGCGGACGTGTTCACCGCGGCGCAGTTCGATGTCTGCATCGAGCGCCATCAGCACGGGCGGCGAATCGCCGATGGGCGATCCGTTGGCGACGTTGCCGCCCATGGTGCCGGCATGGCGGATCGGCGGCGACGCGAAGCGAAGCCACACGTCGGTGAGCGCGGGCACGCGTTGCGCGAGTGCGCCGTAGGCTGATTCGAGCGAGGCGCCGGCGCCGATGTAGAGCGTGTCGCCGCGCTCCTCGACGACCTTCATCGCACCGACATCGCCGACGTAGATGATGTCGCCCAGGTCGCGAAACTGCTTGTTGACCCACAGGCCGACGTCGGTCGAGCCGGCGAGCAATTGCGCCTTCGGGTGTTGCTCGCGCAACATCGCCAGTTCGTCGAGCGTCTTGGGGGCGTGGTAGCGGTCGATGCGAGGGACTGTCTCGCCGGAAGCATCTGCGGCACCCGTCGCGTTGCCGGTCCACGGCGCCGTATACGTGAAAGTGGAGTCGCGCTGCAGGCTGGTCAAGGCAGCGACAGCGGGCGCCGTATCGAGGCGCACCGCCGGCAAGTCGAACATGCGCTGGCCGGCGTCGAGAATCGGCCGGTAGCCGGTGCAGCGGCACAGGTTGCCCGACAGGTCGTCGGCCAGTTGCTGGCGCGTCGGCTGGGTGCCGCCAGCCTGGTGGTGCTCATAGGTCGACCAGAGCGACATCACGAAGCCGGGCGTACAAAAGCCGCATTGCGAACCATGGCAGTCGACCATCGCCTGCTGCACCGGGTGCAACTGCCGCACCGCGTGCTTTTCATGCTGCGCCGGGTCCCGCTTCATCTCGCACTGGGCCTTCAGATCCTCGACCGTGAAGAGCGCCTTGCCGTGCAGCGTCGGCAGGAACTGGATGCACGCGTTCACGGTCTGCAAGTTCAGGCCGCCCACGGCGCCCTCACCCGACGCATTCCCCGCGCCGGCCAGCTCGCCGATCACCACGGTGCATGCACCGCAATCGCCTTCGTTGCAGCCTTCCTTGGTGCCGGTGCAGCGGGCGTCTTCGCGCAGCCAGTCGAGCACCGATCGCGTCGGATGCGCGCCGCTGACTTCGACGACTTTGCCGCGGTGAAAGAACCGGATCGGTTGGGTGGAACTCTGGATGCTCATGCTCGTTGGCAGCTCGCTGTGCGTGTGACGTTGGGACCAACGCCGGAAGTTACCGGCCTCTGCCGCGCGACTTATATCGTCTCGACCATATTCGGTATGCGCTCCCCGGTATGCAGCGTGCGCGAAAACCCTTAAGGCGGCCAAGAAGCAACGAGCAATTGTTGAGCCAGCCAAGCGCTGGGCATGCGAGTCAATAAGCTTTTCGTACTAAAACGACGACTTTGCGCCAGGGCCGCCGAGCGAGAAGGCGCCCGAATGCGCCTTGCCATCGATCCACCCCGCCACCGGCCTCCACGCATCGATGCGATCGATGCTACGGGTTCTTGTGCATCAGTGGCGATGCATAAAAGTCGAAGAACTCCAAGAACCGCAAGCCAGTCGCCAGGAGCCGCTGGGCCGCCGACGGCTGCCCGTACGCATCCACATCGACCGGATGTTGATCGCGCTGCCGCTGTTCGAGTTGGGTGCGCACCATCCGCAATTGACTTTCGACTTCAGTCACAGCGACAGGCCGGTTGACATGGTCGAAGAAGGTATCGACTAGGCCATCCGCAGCGGGATACTCGGCTTGGGAGACACCCGCGCGCTTTGCCAAGGCAAGGTCGCCCACTTCATCTGTCCCTCCAGATAGCTCACCGTGTTGTCGTTGACCGCAGCCCGCGACAGCCCAGACGTCACAAACCGCTCATCGGGTGTGCAAAGCATGTCCAAGGAGTAGTCGTGAAAGATATCCTGCGCGTCCGACAGCCAGTTTTCCGGTGAGAACATCGGGGTGATGTAGTAGAAGCAGGAGTAGCCCAGCCGCTCGAAGAACCGGACTGTTTCATCGCGAATATCTGCAGTGTTGATCTCCAGATACACCACCGGTCGATGTTCGGCAATCGTCGCGGAGGCGCCTTTAAGAAATTCGATCTCGAAGCCCTCGACGTCGGCTTTCATGAAGTCGATCCGCTGGAACGGCATGGCGTCCATGCTGGTGGCCCGAACTCGCTCGGTCACCGGCGTCCAATTCTTCTTCATGGATGCGCCCCCAAAATTCCAGGCTTGGCGGGGATCAAGGAGCGGGAAATCGAGCTCGCAAACGGTCGAACCCACGGCCTGCTGCAAGGCGCGAACGTTGAGGCATTCATTGGCAATCAGGTTGGCGCAAAGAAGCTGGAAGGTGTGTCGGGCCGGCTCGAAGGCATATACCGAGCCTGCCTCGCCAACCTGCTTGGAGAGCCAGATCGTGTGCGATCCTATGTTGGCGCCTGCCTCGATGACGACATCGCCCGCGCGCACGATCTGGCCGAAGAGAGCGATCTCGGGCTCGGACCATTCGCCGTAGCGGCGGAGCCTCTGGCCGACATACGTGTCGTTGCTGTTCACAAAAAAACGGCCGTGTCGGGCGGCCACGAGCGGGTAGAGAGTCGTCACTTGGTTCTCGCTTGAAAAGTTGGCGCCCGGAAGTTTTCTGAAAGGCGAGTCGCCATTTCTTCCAGCTCAACCAGGGGCATGGTTCTGGCGGCTTCCGCCGCCATGACATTCTTCGAGCCGCGGGTCGCGGCGATGGCAGGTTCTCGCGAACTTACATCGTGATGCAAGTGAATGAGTGGTACTAGAAAACTGTGCCACCGCAACCCAAGTCTTGTCGCTCTGCTGAACAGTTCGTCATCTTCGCCGCCCCATCCTTCGAGCTGCGCGTTGTACCCACCGACGCGGGCATAGGCGTCCCGCCGGAAGAACACGATGCCGCCGTTGGCGCCCAGGTACAGGAGCTGGGCATCAGGAGGCAGATTAGCGGGATCCAGTAACTGGGCGAACCAATCGAAGCGCGGCAGCTGGACGAATGATTGCTTGAGAGCTCCCGTCACATTGACGACCTTCGAGTACGGACAGAGAACTTCGCTTTCATCCCCGTCGAGCATGCTGGCGACGCAAGACATCATTTGCATTGGATTGCCAATCGAATCCGCATCGTGGAAGCAGATGACCGGACTGGTCGCAAGCTTGGCGCCGATATTGCAGAGCGCAGCTTTTGGAAAGGCGCCCCGGTGCGGAACGAAAACGTGGCGGATATGGCTGTCGCCTGCACGTGACCATTCAAATTTGGGAGTCTCATCGGCTTCGATCAGCCAGATCCGGTAATCCGAATAGGTTAATGCCAGGTGCGCGAGAACGGCGTAAAGATTCTCCCGACGTTCGTCACTCGCCTCTCTGTAGGGTATGACGATGTCGAGCTCACGCAGCGAGTGTCTGAACTGACTCATGGTGAAGAGGTTTGTTGGCTAGCGAGACAAAGAACAAGTATGCGCAGGCTGCAGTCGTTCGGCAGGCGGCTGCCTCGCAAAACTGTTTTGCTTGTTGCGTTTTTGCGCATTGCGTGTTCCTGGCCCGCAGGGCGCCGGGACTCCAATGCGACTATCGGACTTGGGTGTTCACCCATGTCGCCACGAATTGGAAACGCTCTGTTCTTTGAATACGACCAACCGGCCGCGCAACCCATCAATGCACCAGATCCCAACCCATCATCAACGCCGCGAATCCCATCAGCGCAGTTCCACCCCACCCGAGCCACCGCGTCTTGCGGCCTGAGGTAAAGCGGCCCATGACATCGGCGCGTGTCGTCAGCACCATCATCGCCGCCATGATCGGCACCGCCACCACACCGTTGATGACCGCGCTCCAGTAAAGCGCCTTCATCGGGTCGATCGGCGTGAAGCCGAGAGCAGTGCCGACCAGCGTCGCCACGGTGATGATCGCGTAGAACTGCTTGGCCTCGCGCCAGTGCCGCTCCAACCCCTCTTCCCATCCAAACGCCTCGGCGACGGCGTAGGCAGCTGATGACGCGAGCACCGGCACCGCCAGCAAGCCGGTGGCGATGATGCCGCCGGCAAAAAGCCAGAAGGCGAAGTCGCCGGCCAGCGGGCGCAATGCCTCCGCGGCTTGCGCGGCCGATGTGATGTCGTGCACCCCGCCGGCGTAGAGCACCGACGCACCCACCACCATCACGAAGAACGCGATGATGTTGGAGAAGGTCATGCCGATCCAGGTGTCCTGCTTGACGCGGGCCAGGTCGCGCTTCACTGCATCGTCGGTGCCGCGCTCACCTCCTTTGAGCCGTAGTTCTTCGACCTCCTGCGAGGCCTGCCAGAAGAACAGATAGGGCGAAATCGTGGTGCCGAGCAGCGCGACGATCATCATCCAGTAGCCGCCGTCGAACTGCAGCTTGGGCACCACCAGGTCATACAAGACCCGGCCCCAGTCGACGTGCACCGCCAACACTGTGGCGACGTATGCGAAGAGCGTCAACGTCAGCCACTTGAGTACATGCGCCAGCTTTCTGTAAGGCACGAAGACTTGCAGCAGCACCGCGATCACCCCGAACATCAGCGAATGAAAGTGCGCCGAGCCGCCGATGACGAGCTTGAGCGACTCGCCCATCGCCGCGACGTCGGCCGCGATGTTGATGGTGTTAGCCACCACCAGCAAGCCGACCAGTCCCAGCAGCAATGGCGCTGGCAGATGCTGCCGCAAATTGGCCGCGACACCCTTGCCGGTGACGCGGCCGATGCGGGCCGACACCAGCTGGATGGCGATCATGAAAGGCAGCGAAAGAAACACCGTCCACAGCAGCCCCGTGCCGAACTGCGCACCCGCCTGCGTGTACGTCGCGATGCCCGACGGGTCGTCGTCGGCCGCACCAGTGATGACACCGGGGCCGACGTGGCGCAAGAAAGAGGGGATGTACTTTTTCACCTGCGGATCATGGCACTGGGCCCTGACCGGGCGATGACCAGCGGAGAGTGGGCGCTCAGCGCGTGCCGTGCACCAGCCGTTCGAACACGTCGTCGTCGCCCATCTGGCCGCCCTTGAGCATGAGCTCGATACCGTCGAATGTTGGTTCATCGCTGTGCACGCGGCACAGTGGGGCGCCGGATGACAACGCGGCGATGTACGACAGACCCCAAGCATCGAGTGCTTGCACCGCATGGCTCGATGTGTCACCGCCCGCAACGCCGACGCGGCGCACGGGCGTGGCACCGAGCACCCGCGCGAGCAAGGCGCCGCCGGCGTGGGCCAATGCGCGTGCGGAGAGGCCGGCATCGACACCGGTCGCCGGGGACGCGGTACAGGCAAGCACGTTGTGCCCTGCGGCGAGCAGGCCGCACAGTTGGGCAGCGACAGTGTCGAGGTGAGCAGGCTCGGCAGCGGCGAGCGCCACCGGGTCGAGCCAGACCTTTTCGTAGGACGTTGCGGCTGCGACCTGCTTCGCGGTCACTGGCGACAGACTGCCGGCGAGTACCAACACCGAGCCTTGCGCTGGCGCCACACGCGATAAGCCGGCGATCGGCGTTGCATGCTGCGATGCGAAGGCTTGCAACACGCTGCTCGGCCCAACGACCAGCATCGACTGCCCAAACCTGCAACTCAAAGACAGTGCTTCGCCGAGCGTAGCAAGGTCTTCCTGCCGAGCGACATCGAACAGCACGCCGCTCGCCCTTTCCGACACCATCGCCTCAATCGAGGTATGCACAGCCTCGGCGCCCTCCGCATACGCCGGATAAGCCAGCGAGCGCAGTCCGTCTAATCCCTGCAGCGCAAGGTGCTGACGCAAATCGGCCTCGTACATCGGGGTGACAGGATGTCGACTCATGGTCGGATGCCGGTCGATCCGTTGTACCTCGCCGCCATGGCCGGCCGCAGCGAACAGATTGCCGAAGACGCAGTAGCGC
The DNA here is from genome assembly GCF_046115955.1 of Variovorax sp. GrIS 2.14. NCBI lineage: Bacteria > Pseudomonadati > Pseudomonadota > Betaproteobacteria > Burkholderiales > Comamonadaceae > Variovorax > Variovorax sp. GrIS 2.14. Next base: position 130,868 of record NZ_JBJXIA010000010.1, on the reverse strand, counting down.
CGCAGCTCGGGCTGGCCACCGACCACCGCGACCCAAGGCTGCGAGACGGCGGGCCGCAACACGTCGACCGCGACGCCAATGCTGCCGACCTCCGGCGCGCTGTCGAAGGTCGAGCAGCACTTGTAGTGCAGCACCGAGGCGCCGAGGCTTTCGAACCAACGCGAGACGGGTGCCAGCTCTGCGCGCATCTCTTCGGGCGACATGGATCGCGCCGCGCCGGCGATGCCGACGCAATCGAGTTCACCGACCCGGTGCATGCGAGCTTCGTCGGGTACGGACAGGAAGAGCAGTGTGCGTAAGCCGGCGCGCGTCGCGGTGCCCAGCGCATCGGTGGCGCCGGTGAAGTCGTCGCCGTAAAACGCGATGTGCGGCGCGATCTGCAGCGCCACTGACGACATGATCAAGTACGCCCGAAAAATGCCAGCGCTTGCGCCAGCTCCGCCGCGTCGACCGCCGCCTCGGCAAGCGGCACTCCAGCGCGCACAGCCGCCCATGCCTGCCGAATGCTCGTCACGCCGGCAGCGGCCCCGCCCGGATGCGCGAGGATGCCGCCGCCCGACATCAACAACAGATCGTCGCGACCGATGGCAGCCCAGGTCGCAGGCACGGTGCCGGCCCATTGACCGGACGAGAACGCCGGCATCACCGCATCGTCGATGCCCTCTGCCAAGGGTGTAAAGCAGTCGTACGCAGAGGAGATGACTTCCGCATCGGCCTGCGCGAACTTGCCTTGCAGACCATGCACATGCATGTGGTCGACGCCGGCCAGCCGCCACAGCGTCTGATAAGCCTGGAAGCCGATGCCCAACGAAGGATGCCGCGACATCGCGCCGAAGCCGTTGCGGTGCCCGTGCACCGCGAGGCGCGTATGGCGCCGCAAGGTCTGAATGGCGGAGAAGCCGCACCAGTTGAGGCTCGCCATCACGCACGATCCGCCTTCGCGCTCCACCAAGTCGGCGTGGCGCCGCATCGCATCGGTTTCGTCGGTGATGTTGAAGGCCACCATCACGTGCTTGCCCGTGCGTTGCTGGTGCGCGCGCACGACCGCCATCACGGCGGGCACGCGCTCGGCCAGCGGCGCATGGTCGGAGTCGGCACTGACCTCGTCGTCCTTGATGAAATCGACGCCGGCCGCGCACAAACGGCCGACAAGTTCGGCCGTCTCCGCCGCCGAAAAGCCGACGTTGGGTTTGATGATGGTGCCGACCAAGGCGCCCTTCGCGACACCGACGACGCGGCGCGTGCCGGCGATGCCGAGCGGCGGCAGGTCGAAGCGCGCACGGTACGCGGCGGGCACGTGCATCGTCTCCAGCCGCATTCCGGTCACTTCGCCCAGGTCGTACAGATTGCCAGCGACGGAGGCCGCCAGCGTCGGCAAATTTGCGCCGATGTTGGCAACCGGGAAAGACAGATGCACCGTAGCGCGCCGCCATGGCCCGCGCGTTTTTTTGCGCTCCAGCAACGCGTTGGGTAGCGAAGGCGTATCCACCGATTCCAGCTCTTCGATGGACTCGACCGTCGCACGGGCTCGCTTGCGCAAAGCATCCGTTTCGCCTTCGACCCGGGTGAAGGTGCCGCACGATTGCTCGCCCGCCATCACTTCGGCCACCGCCTCGGGCGCCAGCGGCGTCTCGACCAGGTAGCTCGCGTGGATGCGATCTGAACCGGGCATGACCATCAAAGCTTGCTCAGATCGGGGAAGGGCCGCACCGGGTCGCTGCCGTCCCAGCCGACCGACGATTCGCGAATCAGGTCGAACATCTTTCCCTTGGGTCCGGCGACTTCCGACAGCTCGATCACGGTGCCCGGATGGAACTCGGTATCGAAGTAGATAAAGCGACCGCGCTCGCCCACTTCACCGCTCATCACCGGCTTGAAACCTTGCGCGGTGAGGCGTGCAAGGTCGGCGTCGTAGTCAGCCGTCCAGTAGGCGACGTGCTGGCGCCCGGTGCGGCCGGCCTGCAAAAAGTCGCGGTACATCGACGGTACGTCATTGCGGGTCTGGATCAACTCGACCTGCACGTAGCCCGAGTTGGCGAGTGCCACCGAGTTGTGCGGCTGATGCGACGCGCCGCGGTACTCGTAATTGACGATAGGCACCTTCGGGTTGTAGTACCAGGGGCCGACACCGAGCGTGCGGCTCCAGTAGTCCATGGCTGCCTCGATGTCGTGCACGACATAGCCCAGTTGGCGAATCTCGCCGAGGAATCGACTCATTGCATGCTCCGTGAAAATGTCCGGCTTCAGTTCTTCAAAAAGCCGATGGAAAACCAGGGGAATGCGGCCACCAGAATCAGGCCGACCAGCAGCGCGACGATGTAGCCGCCGATGTACTTGATGCCGTCGCCCGGATCGACCTTGCTCACAGCGCAGGCGCCGTAGTAGCCGACGCCGAAGGGCGGCGCGAAGAGGCCGATGCCCATTGCGAAGATGACGACCATCGCGTAGTGCACCTCGTGCACACCGGCCGCCTTGGCGATGGGGAACAGCAACGGCCCGAACAGCACGATCGCCGGGATGCCTTCGAGCACGCTGCCCAACACGATGAAGGCGACGATCGAGATCGCGAGAAAGCCGTAGCTGCCACCGGGAATCGCGGCCATCCACTTCGCGAGATCCTGCGAGAAGCCCGACTGCGTGAGCCCCCACGCCATGGCCGTGGCGCAACCGACGATGAAGATGATGGCGCCCGACAACGAGGCCGTTTCGACCAGCATCGGCCGCAGCCGCTTCCAGTCGAACTGCCGATAGATCGCAAGCCCCACCACGACCGAATAGACGATGCCGATGGTCGACACTTCCGTCGCCGTCGCCACGCCTTCGACCACCGCCGCACGGATCACGAAAGGCAGCAGCACGGCCGGCAACGCGACCGCGAAGAGACGCGCGATCTGCCGCTTGCTGTGCTGCTCGACGCCGCTCAAATCTTCATGCCGATAGCGCCACCAGACCACAGTGCAGAGCGCCGCACCCAGGACCACGGCCGGCAGCAAGCCGCCGGTGAACAACGCTGCGATCGAGATGCCGGTAACCGAGCCGATGGTGATGAGCACGATCGATGGCGGAATGGTTTCGGTCTGCGCTCCGGTGGTTGCAAGCAGCGCCACCAGGTCGCCCGGCTTGGCGCCGCGCTTCTTCATTTCGGGGAACAGCACGGGCGCGATGGCGGCCATGTCGGCAACCTTGGAGCCCGAGATGCCCGACACGAGGTACATCGCGCCGATGAGTACATACGAAAGGCCGCCGCGCACCCGGCCCAGCAGGCTCGCGAGGAACTGGATCATGGCGCGCGCCATGCCCGTCATCTCTATCAGCGCGCCCAGAAAGATGAATAGCGGCACTGCCAGCAGGATGAGGTGCGACATGCCTTCGTCTAGACGGCCGACCACCACGAGCAACGGCGTGCGCGTGGTCAGAGCGAGGTAGCCGAAGGTGGCCAGCGCGAAAGAAAACGCGATCGGCACGCCGGAGAACACGGTGACCGCCACTACGCCGACGAAGAAGATGACGAGGTTGAACTTGCCGAGCGGTGCCAGCAACGGACCGGCCGCCCAGAACAAGCCCACCACCACGGCGGTGCCGATCAGCGTCGTCGCGATCTGGCGCACATCGCAGATCCGAAGCATGCGCAGCAGCGCGACCACGATCATCAATGCGATGCCCGTCGGTAGCGCGCCGGCGCGCCAGGCATTGCTGATTTCAAGCGCAGGCGTGACGATGAAAGATTCTTCATGCGCGTAGTCGAATGCCGGCCAAAGCACGAGTGCCAAAAATGCGAGGGACGCCGCAATGGCGAAGGCGTCCAGCACGGCGCGCCGCGGTGGCGTGAGCTTGTCGACCAGCTCGGTCATGCGCATGTGCTCACCGCGGCGCAGTGCCACGACGGCACCGAGCATCGACAGCCAGAGGAACAGGATCGACGCCAGTTCGTCCGACCAGACCAGCGGCGAATGAAAGACATAGCGCGCTGTGACGCCGGCCGCCAGCACGAAGATCTCGGCCAGCACCAGCAGCGCCGCGATGCTCTCGACGACGTAGCCGAGCCAGCCGTCGACGCGCTTGGCCCAAGGGCTCAGCGCATTGCCGAACGACGCGACGGCGATGTCCGGAATGGCAGTGATCGCGCTTACGTTCAAGCTCATGCTCCTCTTCAGGCCGGCTTGCCCACCGTGCCTTCGAGCAGGGCCCAGGCTTCGGGGCCGAAGCGGCCTTTCCACTCGCCGTAAAAGCCCGATTCGCGCAGCTTGGCACGGAAGGTTTCGGCGGCCGGCCGGTTGATGGTGAGGCCCTTGGCCTCGAGGTCGCCGACGACCGATTCGTTCAGCTTCTTGATGTCGTCACGCTGCTTCAGCCCCGCCTCGTTGATGGCGCGCGCCACGATGGTCTTGAGGTCGGCCGGCAAGGCTTCCCAGGCGCGACCGTTGGCGATGAACCAGTAGCCGTCCCAGATGTGGTTGGTGAGCGAGCAGAACTTTTGCACCTCGTACAACTTGGCGACCTGGATGATCGGCAGCGGGTTCTCTTGCGCATCGACGATCTTGGTCTGCAGCGCGGAGTACACATCGCTGAACTGCAGGCTGGCAGGCGATGCGCCGAGGCCCTTGAACATCGAGATCGACAGCGGGCTCACCGGTACGCGAATCTTCAGGCCGTCCATGTCCTTGGCGGCGGTGATCGGCGCTTTGCTGCTGGTGGTCTGCCGGAAGCCGTTGTCCCACATCTTTTCGAAAGCGTAGAGGCGCGACTTGGAGATGGCGTCGCGCACATGGGCGCCGAGCTTGCCGTCCATCGCACCCCAGACCTGGCTGTAGTCGGAGAACGCGAAGCCGACCGCGTTGATGGCAGCGACCGGCACCAGCGTAGCGATGACCAGGGCCGACGGGGTGAAGAACTCGATGCCGCCGGAGCGCACCTGCGCCAGCATGTCGGTGTCGCCGCCGAGCTGGTTGTTGGGAAAGATCTTGATCTCGACCCGGCCGTCGGTTTCCTTGGCGATGCGGTCGGCGGCTTCCTGCGACCGCACGTTCAGCGGATGGCTCAGCGGCAGGTTGTTGCCGTATTTGTACGAGAACTCGGCAGCATGCGCGATGCGCGGAATCGCCGTCACGATGCTTGCGGCGGGCAGGGCTGAAAGCGTGCGCAGCGCGCCGCGACGGGTGATTTTTTGCATGCGTGTCTCCGGAATGGTTCTGATGCGATTTGATGCATCGATGCGTCATCGATCCATCAGTGCAAGCGAACCTTAGAGGGCATACTCCGCACGGTCAAATCAACGCACTGATGGTTTTTGATGTATGAGGGTTAACCCGAAAGCGCCACCGCCACCGCCACCGCCACCGTCACCGCCGGGCGGGCCTTCGACGACGCGCGCCAGCGTGGCCGACATCGCGCGCGCCGCGAACGTGTCGACCGCCACCGTCGACCGTGTGCTCAACCGTCGCTCCGGCGTGCGCGACGCCACTGCGCAGCGGGTGCTCAAGGCGGCCGGTGCGCTCGACTACCTGCCGGAGACCGCGCTCTACGCGGCGCTGGCGCCACCGCCGCTGCGCCTGTCGTTCCTGCTGCCCGCGGGCACCAACCGCTTCATCCGCATGCTGGGCGACATGGTCGGCTACTCGCAGGAGCACTGGGCACCGTTCAACGTCACCTGCCGCGCCGAGTTCATCGAAGTCTTCAATCCGCAGGCGCTTGCCGCCGCCCTGTTGCGGCACGGCAAGCGCAGCGACGGCATCGCCATGATGGCGCTCGAACATGCGGTCGTGCGCGAGGCCGTCAACACGCTGGCGCAGCAAGGCGTGCCGGTCATCACGCTGATCTCCGACCTTTCCAACTCGGCGCGTGCGGCCTACATCGGCCTGGACAATCGCGCCGCCGGCCGCACCGCCGGCTATCTCATCGGCCGCTTCATCGGCGCACGCACCACCGCCAAGGTCGCGCTCATTGCCGGCAGCCGCAGCTACCGTGCACACGAAGAGCGCGAGGCTGGCTTTCAGCACGTGATCGACGAACTCTTCAAGCGGCTGGAGGTGGTGGGCCTGCGCGAAGGTCAGGACGACGCCGAGAAGAACTATCGGCAGACCCGCGCCCTGCTCGCTCAGCATCCGGACCTCGGCGGCATCTACAACATCGGAGGTGCGTCGGACGGCGTGGCCCGCGCGCTGAAAGAAGCCGGGCGCGACCACAAGGTCGTGTTCGTGGGCCACGGGCTCACGCCGGATACGCGCGCATTGCTAATCGACGGCAGCCTCGACGCTGTCATCACTCAAAGCCCGCAAACCACGCTGATGAACTGCGTGCGCATCTTCAGCAACCTGCGTGATCGCCGCGATGCGCTGAGCGGAATAGAGTCGACCCGAAGCCAAGTGATCTTTCGGGAAAACCTGCCTTAGTGACATACCGCACCGAGCATAGGACCGTGAAATTGTTCGCTCGATTGCAAACGGTCTGATTGACGGCGTGCGAGTCTTCTTATCGGTCAGAGACAATATTTTATGAACTTGCAAACCAATCTGACCGAGCTGACCGACGACGAAGTCCAGGTCAAAGCCATCATCTGGCGGCGCGAGGCTTTGCACGGGAACAAGAAGGCGTTCAGCCTGGCACACTTTTACGAAACAGAGAGCCGGCGGCGGGCGAACGCGAAAGGTGGCACGGGCTTCGGCACACTGGACGCCGTGGCGGTGCCGTTTTGGCGGCGCATGTTGTTCTGGCGTTCCCCAGTGGGCAGCGAATTAACGAGACCAGCCTGAACGTCCTGGCCTGAGCAACGCCATCAGATCGCTGCCTGACAAAGCATCCGAGGCCCTCGCTGTTTCTTGCAGCAAAAAATGACATTGCGCGTCTCGCAGGGTGCAGAGTCAAAGCGTCGCCCTCACAACTGCGATGACAACAACGACGCAATGTGCCCCCACGCCTTTTCCCGCAACGGCCGGTCGCGCCATGCCTGGAGCGTGACGCGCTTCGAATGCGTCAAGTCCGCCTCGAATTGAGTCGTCTGCGCTGCGGCGAAGGCTGTGTCGTAGATATTGAGATTGGCCTCGTCGTTGAGCCTGAAAGAGCGGTTGTCGAAGTTCGTCGAGCCGACCGAAGACAGCAGGCCGTCTACGGTGAACACCTTGACGTGGAACATCGTCGGCTGATACTCGCTGATTTCGGCGCCGGCTTCGAGCAGCGGACCCCAGCTTGCACGCGATGCCCCGCGTGCGGACTGCGAATCGATGATCGACCCCGGCACGATGATGCGCACGCGAACACCGCGTTGCATCGCGGCGACCAGCGCGCCGACGGTGAGGTCGTCCGGCACGAAGTAGGCGCTGGACAGGTCGATATTCTTTGCTGCCGCCGCGATCGACAACAGGTACATGAGGTGCATGCTTTCGCTGCCGCCCGAGGGCGAACTGCTGAACACCTGCGCGCGACCGGTGCCCGCCGGCACTGCAGGCCCCAGGGGGGCGAGCGCAGGGAAGTAAGTTTCCCCATGGAGCACGTCGCCAGACGCCTTGATCCAGTTGTCCATGAACACTGCCTGCATCTGCGCGACCACCGGACCTTCGACCTTGAAATGCGAGTCGCGCCAATGTTCCGCGTCTTGCGCGTTGCCGGTCCATGCGGGAGCGATGCCGACGCCGCCGGTAAAGCCGGTGCGGCCATCGACCACCAGCAACTTGCGGTGCGTCCGGTTGTTCAGGCGTGCGATGTCATACCAGCTCGGTTGATGGAACTTGCGGATCTGCACGCCAGCCGCCCCCATGTCCTTTAGGAAACTCTCATCGATCTTTGCACTGCCGACCCAGTCGAGCAACACATGAACCTTGATGCCCGCCCTGGCGCGTTCGGTGAGCGCATCGGCGAAGGCTTTGCCGATGTCGCCCGACCAGTAGATGTAAGTCTCGAAGGTGATGCTTTTCTGCGCGCTGTGGATGGCCTGCAGCATGGGCGGAAAGATGCGGTCACCGTTGTAGAGCGCCTCGAAGCGGTTGCCATCAAGAATCGGCGGGCCGAGCAGCACGCCGAGCGCACGCTGATATTGCGCATCGTGTAGCGAGCACTCCCGCTTGATCTGCTCGTCGAGCTTTTTCGCGCCGCTGGTGAAATTGAGTGCCAGCAGCATGGCAGCCACTGTCAGAACGACTGTCGACGCGATGGTGCCAACACGCGAGAACGAAGGCTTCATCGACGGTAGCCCACGAATTTATCGGTGACGTTCACGGTTTATCTCTTTCGTTTTCACTTCAAGCCCGGTAGCGTGCCGCGCCTCGAAACTGCGCTGGCAGGCAGTCTGCGCATTCAGTTGCAGGACGAATCCGAATCCTCGATACAGGACTGTTCTGATCCCACCTAGCGGCTTGCGGCACGCCGCTGCTGTGTCGGGCAATCGCATGCACTCGGGCGGGCGGACTACCAACGGTCGCGTGGCTGGAAGACTCCGCGTTACACCGCGTCGCTAGAAAGTGCCCGCTTCAGAAACTGAAGGCGCGCAGTGAGCAACCAAGACTTCGCAGGAAGCCATCGTGAAGAAGGCGCCGCTTCGGGCTTGTCGCCGCTGGCGCCTTCCGGCAGCGCACTGTCGACGTTGGCGACGGTGACCCCTGAACTCAAATTGATGATCGGCCTCGTTACCGGCGCCATGATCATCGCCGCGCTGTACTTCGGCCGCGAAATCCTGATTCCGCTGGCGCTCGCGTTCCTGCTCGGCTTCGTGCTCGACCCCCTCGTTATGCGGCTGAAGCGTTGGGGCATGCCTCGCGCGGCTGCAGTCATCGTCGTAGTGATTTTTGCCCTGGGCATGGTCGGCCTGGCCGGCGTGTTTCTCGGAAGCCAGGTGAGCACGCTGAGTGCAGAGCTGCCGACATACCAAAGCAACATCAAGACGAAGCTGCGCGATCTTCGCGAAAGCGCTAACCGACCCGGCATGTTCGACGGTGTGGTCAAGACCTTCGACACCTTCAAGAACGAGGTGGATCAGACCTCTCTCGCTGCACCGTCCGGTACATCGGCCAGCACGGCGCCGGGTAGCGCGCCGACGAAGGGCAGCGCGACGCCGCCGCAGCCGCAGCCGCAGCGCGTGCAGCTGACAGAACGACCGCCCTCCGCGTTTCAGCAGGCGCTCAACTGGCTGGAGGTTGCCAGCGGTCCGCTTGCGAATGCCGGCATCGTTCTGGTCTTCGTCGTGTTGATCCTGCTGGACCGCCTCGACTTGAGAGACAGATTGTTGCGGCTCTGGGGCGGCAGCCTGCACCGGTCGACGGATGCGATGGACGAGGCCGGCCAGCGCATCAGCAAGTACCTCACCATGCAGCTCATCGTCAACCTGAGTTATGGCGTGCCGATGGCCGTGGGGCTCTGGTTTATCGGTGTGCCCGGCGCAATGCTCTGGGGCGCCGTGGCGGCGGTGATGCGCTTCGTCCCCTACGTCGGCCCGATGATCTCGGCAGTATTCCCGCTGACGCTGGCTTTCGCGGTCGACCCGGGTTGGAGCATGGTGCTCTGGACCATCGGCCTCATCGCCGCGCTGGAGATGCTCAGCAACAACGTGATCGAACCCTGGCTCTACGGCGCGAGCACCGGGTTGTCGGCAATGTCGCTGATGGTGTCGGCCACCTTCTGGACTGCGTTGTGGGGCCCGGTCGGGCTGATCATGTCGACGCCGCTCACCGTGTGCCTGCTGGTGATCGGGCGGCACCTTCCGCGCTTGCGTTTTCTCGATGTGCTGCTGGGCAGCCAGCCGGCCCTGGACACACCCACCCGCATCTATCAACGGCTCATTGCCGGCGATGTCGAGGAAGCCAGCGAACTGGCTAACGAGCAGGTCGTCGACGGCAACGTGATCGGCTTCTACGGCGAAGTCGGCCTGCCTGTCTTGCGCATGGCGTCGAGCGACCACGCGAGCGTTGCCACGGCCGAGCATCGGCACCGCGTCGTGATGGGCATGGACGCCGTCATCGACGACTTGCTCGAGCAGCAACCGGCGCCGGAAGCGCCCGATGGTGCGCGGGTGGTGTGCATCGGTGGCAAGTGGGAGGTCGATAGCCTGGCCGCGCGCATGCTCGCCCACGCGCTGTCGCTTGAAAATTACCCCGCCGCGCACCGCCCTGCGGGAACGGTCAACGCAGACTACATCGCCGGCCTGGCGCTCGATGGGGCGCAGGTCGTCTGCCTGTCTTATTTAAGTCCTGAACCGAGGGTGCAGGCCAGACACTTCTGCAGACGCCTCAAGCGGCGCTGGCCCGACGTGCAGATCGTGCTCGGCCTGTGGAACGCCCCAGCCGAGCTGCTCGGCGAAGAAGCGTGCAAGTCGCTCGGTGCCGATGCCGTGGTCACGTCGATCGGCGAGGCGGCGGTGCGCATCACCGCATTGATGGGGGCGCAACTCAGCGAAGGTTTCATGGAGGCGGTCGTGCCTGAAGCAGACGCACAGCGGGTCATGGCATTGCATGCGAGCGGCGCGCTGGACGTACGGGCGCAGCCCCTCTTCGATGCAGCCTCCAAGCGCGCGGCCGATATTTTCGATGTGCCGATGGCGATGGTGTCGTTCATCGACGATGACTCGCAACAGGTCAGGGGTGCATTCGGCAGTCTGCGCAGCGCCGAAGCCGCTACGCGTGTGCACGCCGACGACATGCACATGCCCCGCTCATCCTCGATGTGCGGCCACGTCGTCGCCAACGCACAAACACTGGTCGTGCCAGACGTTGCCAGAGACCTGCGCTTTGCCGGCAATCCGGCGCTGCAATCGAACGGGCTTCGCTTCTACGCCGGTGCGACGCTGCGCGACATTGGAGGCCAAGTGCTCGGCACTCTCTGCCTGCTGGACACCGAGCCGCATGCGCTCAACCAGCGCGAGGTTCGCCTGCTCGAGGCGATGGCAGATGACTTGATGGACGCGCTGCGCGCAAGTGTCGTGCAGTGGGGCGACGCGGTGCCGCCACCAACGCCAGCACAGGGCGCTTTGGGCGCGACTTTGGGACAACCGATTCCAGCGGCATAGCGCGCAAGGCCAAGAAACGGTGCACCCGCAAATGCGCCGTTGATCGCCATCGATCGCCTTCGGGCCTCGACAGCAGGACGACATACGGTGCATGCGCCGACCTACAACAACAGCGTGTGGCATGAATAGATTGCGTATTCCCGATACGTGAGCGCCATACCGCGCCGCGTTCCCTCAGGCGATATCCAAAACAACATGCCTACTTTGAAGAATCACGCTTCGGATTCATCCGTGCGCGCGCCGGTGCCCGATCAACGTCTGCCCATCCTCGTGGCAGCACGCAACGCCAAGATGGCGCGTTCCGCGCATGCCTATGTTCGCGGCAATACCGCGCGGTTCTACGACTGGCTCGACTCCGTCGAACGCGTCGCCCTGCCTGAAGGTCCCTCGATCTGGATTTGCGGGGACTGCCATATCGGCAATCTTGGACCGGTGGCCGACGTCCGTGGCGAGCTCGCCATCGAGATCCGCGACTTCGATCAGACGGTCGTCGGTAATCCGGCACACGACCTCGTTCGGCTGGGACTTTCATTGGCCTCTGCAGCGCGTGGCTCGGATCTGCCGGGCGTCATCACGGCGCGAATGATCGAGCAGCTGAGCCTCGGGTACACAGATGCCTTTGCGCCGCGCAAGGTATCCCGACCTCTGCTCAAACCAATGACCGTGGCGCAGGCAATGCGCGAAGCAAAGCAGCGCACCTGGCGTCACCTCGCCAGGGAACGGATCGAAGGCGCAACCCGAAAGATTCCTCTCGGCAAGCGTTTCTGGCCAGTGTCGGAAGCGGAGCGAGAAAGCGTTCAGCGGTTGGTCCATGGTGCAGAGGTCCGCAGCCTCGTTACGCGCCTCAGTCACCGTGACGATGCAGCAGAGGTGCGCATGCTCGACGTAGCGTACTGGATGAAAGGGTGCAGCTCGCTCGGTCGACTCCGCTATGCCGTGCTCGTCGACGTTGGACGCGACACCGCCCAAGGCCGCGACTTTTGTCTACTGGACATCAAGGAAGCGATCACTGCAGTCGCTCCGCATGACCGGGATGAAGGTCTTATGCCCCCTGACAATGCAAACCGTGTTGTAGCGGGCGCCAAGGCGATGTCACCGTTTCTCGGGAGTCGCATGCACGCGGATCGCGTATTGCGCCGTTCGGTGTTCGTGCGCGAACTGCTGCCACAAGACCTGAAACTGGAATTTTCCCAGCTGAATGTGGATGAAGCCATGACGGCGGCGTATTACCTTGCTCGCGTCGTCGGTGCCTCACACGCCAGGCAGATCGACGAAGCCACGCGAAAGGCGTGGCGCAAGGAGCTTGTGTCGAGTCACTCGAAGGTGATTGACGCCCCACCTTGGCTATGGACCAGCGTGGTGGAGCTCGTCGCCTCACATGAAAAAGGTTATCTCGACCATTGCCGACGACATGCCCTTGCAACGTCGACTGCGGCGCCGCGCTGAAGGTCTGCGCGGACAGCCGGGTTGCCATTCATAAGCAACCCGGCCATGACTTCAGGCACGCGCGCGCGCCGCATTCCTCAAATCACGAATCTGATCATGATTGCGCTGGGCGCCGTCCGCCTGCTTCTGAACGACCGCGCGAACATCCGCAGGCAGGCTTTGCTTGAGTGCCTTCCTGTAACGCGCAATGCCTGAGTCTTCGCCGCGCTCGCAAGACTCGAGGATCGACAGTTCGCTGTCGGCACCCATGCTGCCCTTGACCTGTACCCAGCCGCGATGCAGGGCACCGGCGGCCGTACCACCCGATGCCGGCTCGCCGCCATAGGCGCGAATCAGCGCGACGAGTTCGTCACCCGCCTGGCGGCAACCTTCGGCGCGGCTCGCAAAAAGTTGCTTCGCATTGGCTGTCTCCACCTGCTCCGCGCAAGTGCGAAAACCATACTCGCCATAGCGTGCGTTCTCGAGCAGATCGTTGAGCACATCGACCACGTCGTCGTTGGACAAATCTTCGTGATTGACGATGTCACTGCCGTTGGCCTGCTTACCGTAGTAGGCGTCGTCTGCACGGTCCCACGCGGCCTGCACGGCAGGTCGTGCCGACGGCCAGTCGAGGCTCGACCGGCCACCACGCGTCGCCGCCCACTCGGTCGCCATTGCCGGCTCGACAGCGTAGAAGTCGGCTCCACGTTGCGCCCTTCCAGACCAGCCCATCTCGTAAGCCGGGCCGTAGTCGTCATAGCTGCGGCCTGCCGTGTAGTAGCTTTCCTTTTCGTAGTTCTCGCGCCAGTACGCATCTTCTTGCGTCGGGTTCACACCTTCGGCTACGGCCTTGCCGCCAAGGCCACCTACGACCGCACCGGCCACCAGGCCGATCACTGTCCCGACAGGGCCCGCGAGCGAGCCCGCTGCAGCGCCTGCCAGTGCACCGCCCGTTGCGCCAACGCCAGTGCCGACCGGGTGCGCGCCGGGTGCGCCGGTGATCGGGTCGCGATTGGGTTCACCCACACCGATTTCGCCATTGTCTGTTGCCATTTCATCTCCTTTAGCGCCTGCTTTGCAAGCTGGGTTGGACCTCTTCGAATGAAGAGGCAAGAGGCAAATATTCATGGGCAAGGGACCTGCGCATGTCATCGGATTCAGACCGATGTCGTAGGCCCGCCGATGCTGCTCGCGCCGGTTAGCAAGCACATGCCGTTCAGGCGACCACTGCCGCTTTCGGTGGATCGTTCTCCCTTGCGTACTGCCGCGGTAAGCCCACTGCAGCGATGAACTCCGCGATCGCGGAATCGGCACTGCCCGCATCCGCCAGCAGCAGACCTGCGTCCGCTGATCCGTCGGGCAGCGTCATCGGAATTTGTGCCTCCGCGAGCAACGCATCGGATGCACCAAAGGCAAGGATCGGCTTGCAGTGCCAATAGGTAGCACGCACGAACTCAAGCGTATGCGCATCAGCGTCAAGGGCTTCTACTGCAGCCGCGCCGTCCGGAAGCACGAGTGCGTCGAACAGGAAGCCTGGCGAATTTTCCATTGTCGCGTCGGCAGCGAACTTCTCCCCGCCGATGCCGACATAGGTGCCGAGTCGCCTCGCGACCAAACGCGGAACCGCGCCTGCTGCGACCAGTGCCGAGACCAGCTTCCCGAGCGAGGCGCCTTCGACTCCGTTGGCTACCAGGATCGCGATCTTGCGCGTGCGAATGCCACCGTCACCGGGGCGAGCCATGAGCGACAGCGCCGGGGACGTTTCGACTTCAGGCACCGCGGGCGCTTCCAATGCCTTGGGCAGTGGCGCAGGCAACTCCATGCCGAGATCTCGTGCAATCCGTGCCGCGAGATCGGGCGCCGCATTGAGCAGGCTGGCGACCACGCGTTCGCGAATGGCCGGCACTGTCACTTTGGACAACTCGAATCGGAATGCATTGCCGATGTGCGCCTTTTCCGCTTCGGTCTGGCTTTCGAAGAACAGCTTGGCCTGCGTGTAGTGGTCGGCAAACTTCTCGGGCTTGATGCGGACCTTGTCTGCGCTCTCTTTGGCATCGAGTCGTCGCGCCACGCTGGTGAATCCTTGGGCGGCACCGGCCTGAAACGGGCATCCGCCGGCCAGCGAGTTGGGCTCATACGCCACGCGGCCGCGGTTGATCGCCTGGCGGTGCATGCCGTCCCGTTGGTTGTTGTGCACCTGAGCGATTGGCGCGTTGATGGGCAACTCATGAAAGTTCGGCCCACCCAGTCGACTGATTTGCGTATCGACATAGGAGTGGATACGACCGGCCAACAATGGATCATTGGTGAAGTCGAGTCCGGGCACGATATGAGCCGTGCAGAACGCAACCTGCTCAGTCTCGGCGAAGAAGTTGTCCGGGTTGCGGTTGAGGACCATCCGGCCGACCAATTGAACCGGCACCAACTCTTCGGGGATGAGCTTGGTCGCATCGAGGATGTCGAAGCTGAACTTTTCTGCCTGCTCTTCCGTGAAGATCTGCAGACCCAATTCCCACTCCGGGTACTCGCCGGCCTCGATGGCTTCCCACAGGTCACGGCGATGAAAGTCCGGGTCCGCGCCAGAGATCTTTACTGCTTCTTCCCAGACCATCGAATGTGTTCCGAGCTTGGGTTGCCAATGGAATTTCACGAGCACAGACTCGCCCGCTTCATTGACCAGCCGAAAGGTATGCACGCCGAACCCCTGCATCATCCGGTAGCTGCGTGGGATTGCGCGGTCGGACATCTGCCACATCAGCATGTGGGTCGATTCGGGCATAAGGGACACGAAATCCCAAAAAGTGTCGTGTGCACTGGCGGCCTGAGGCATCTGGTTGTGCGGCTCCGGCTTCACGGCGTGAACCAAGTCAGGGAACTTGATCGCATCCTGGATAAAGAAAACCGGCATGTTGTTGCCAACCAAGTCCCAGTTGCCTTCGTCGGTATAGAACTTGACCGCGAAGCCGCGGACATCGCGCGCCGTGTCCTTGGAGCCACGCTCGCCGGCGACGGTCGAGAAACGGACGAAGACAGGCGTCACTTTGCCGGCTTCCTTGAACGGTGCGGCTTTGGTGTATTTGGTCAGGGGTTCATAGCATTCGAATAAGCCATGTGCGCCCGAACCACGGGCATGCACGATCCGCTCTGGAATGCGCTCGTGGTCGAAGTGCGTGATCTTCTCGCGAAGGATGAAGTCTTCCAGCAAGGCGGGGCCACGCGCGCCGGCCTTGAGCGAGTTCTGGTTGTCTGCGACCGGGACACCCTGGTTGGTCGTCAACATCTGACCGCTCGAGTCGACGCGCACGCGGTCGAGCATGCCGATGGTTGCATTGACACCCTCACGCGCTGCGGTGCCGACCTTGTCGGAGAAGTTTTGCTCACTCAAAGTACTCGCGGTCGGAAGACGCGAGGGCGCCTCGACAGTGGCACCCTTGGGCGTGTCGAGCGCATTCACCTCGCCGTACTCCGATGGCTTGTTCGGATTGGAAGGCATTGCGCTTGCCATCGCCTGCGTATCGATCGCCTTTTGCGTCGGCAAATCGCCCTTGCCTGCGGCGGGCGGTGCGGGCTGGGCGGGACCGCTGTCCGTGTTGCGAGCGGCCGCGTGCGTGGCGTCGCGTTCTGCGGGAGGAATGCTGGGTTTTTTGGGCATGGCAGTCAGCCGGGCGTTGGCAGTGAGTTGAAATGGGAGCGTCAAGCTACGGCCCGCTCCTTCTCACTTTTGTAGTCCTCGGGCTTGTCCCGACCTGTCAGAAATTCCCGGCAGTCTTACGCGAGTCTTCTGAATTTACGCCTGCGCGGCGTCTTTGCGCAGAGTCGGAATGCCGACACCCGATGCCTCGAAACCGCCATCGACGGCGATGACCTGACCGTTGACGTAGCTCGCCGCGGGGCTGCAAAGAAAGCCGGTGACCGCGGCGATCTCTTCCATCGTTCCATAGCGACCGAGCGGAATGGCATCGTGATAGTCGGCGCGAATCGCTGGCGTGTGCACCAGTTTGGCCATTTCGGTTTCGACCGGTCCGGGTGCGACGGCGTTGGCGCGGATGCCGACTGTTCCGAGCTCGGCCGCCTGCTGTTTGGTGAGGTGGATGAGCGCTGCCTTGCTCGTGCCATAGGCCGCACGCAAGGTGCTCGCCCGCAGACCCGAAATCGATGCGATGTTGACGATCGCGCCGCCGCCCGTCTTGAGCATCACCGGCACGCAAGCCTGCGAGCACAGGAACGCGCCATCGAGATTCGTGGCCATGACGGTGCGCCAATCCTTGAAGGTGTGTTCGCCAATCGGTTTGAATGCCGCCACGCCGGCGTTGTTGACCAGTGCATCGATGCGGCCGAAGCGCGCGACGACCTTGTCGATGGCCGTCTGAACCTGGTCCGGATCGGAGACATCGCAATTCAATGCGAGCACATGCGCGTCATTCGCGAGTCCGGCCTCGGCAGCTGCGAGCGTCGCGTTATTGATATCGAGCAGCGCGACCCGATGGCCCTGGGCAAGAAACCAGTTGGCAACGGCAAGGCCGATGCCGCGTGCTGCGCCGGTCACGACAGCGACCGGCGCTGTGGACGGTGAAGAGGTGGAAGTTTCGATTGCAGACAGGTTGTGCTCCAGTTTTTAGTTGACACGGCAATAGGTTACCCAAGCGGGCGACCCAAGGAAAACGTGAATAGGCGGCGCCGCACAGTTCTTATAAAACATAACCGAATTCGATCCGCACACCCCCAGATTCCGACATCCAAGGAGACAAAGAAATGAAGACTTCCCGCATTGGTTTCCCCGCGGCCCTGCTCGCACTGGCCGCAGCGTTGACCACCGCCCTGCCCGCACACGCGCAAGACAAGCCGGTCAACCTCAAGATGTCGAGCTGGGTGCCGGCGCAGCATCCGCTCAACCCTTCCTTGCAGGCCTGGGCCGACGACATCAAGAAGGCGTCCAACAGCAGCATCACCGCGACGCTCTTTCCGTCGGAACAACTGGGCAAGGCGTTCGACCACTACGACATGGCGCGTGACGGCATCGCCGACCTCGCCTACATCAACCCGGGTTACCAGCCCGGCCGCTTCCCGATCATGGCCGGCGCGTCGCTGCCGTTCCTGTTCGCCAACGGCAAGAGTGGCAGCGCCGCCATCGACGAGTGGTACCGGCCGTACGCCGCCAAGGAGATGAAGGACATCAAGTTCTGCTTCGCCTTCGTGCACGATCCCGGCACTTTTCATGCGCGCAAGAAGATCACGCTGCCCACCGACATCAAGGGCATGAAGATCCGCCCCGCCACCAGCACCATCGGCCAGATGGTGACGGCCCTCGGCGGCACCAACGTGCAGGCGTCTGCGCCCGAGTCGCGCGACATGCTGGAACGCGGCGTGGCCGACGCCATCACCTTTCCGTGGGGCTCGATCGGCCTCTTCGGCATCGACAAGGTCGTGAGCTTTCACATGGATGTGCCGCTCTACGTCACGCCCTTCGTCTGGGGCATGAACAAGGACAAATACGAGAGCATGTCGGCGGCCCAGAAAAAGGTCATCGACGACCACTGCACCAGCGAATGGGCCGAGCGCGTCGCCGCACCGTGGGCCGACTTCGAGTTTGCCGGACACGCCAAGATCGCCGCGCAAGCCGGCCACGAGATCTACAAGCTGACGCCCGAGCAACTCGATGCATGGCGCAAGGCGACGGCGCCGGGAGAAGTGCAGTGGGGCGAGGCCGTCAAGAAGGCCGGCCAGGATCCGAAAGCGGTGATGGACGGCCTCAAGGCCAGTCTCGCAAAGAACAAGGCGGCGCTGTAGTCGATGGATTCGGTGTCTCCTGTGGCCGGCCAGAAGCGCCGGGTCGGCGTGATGGACCGGATGATCAACGGCATCGAATGGCTGGCAGCCATCTTCGTCGGCCTGGTTGCGCTGAACATCTTCATCGCGGTGGTGTTGCGCAAGTTCTTCAACACCTCGATTCCCGATGCCTACGACTTCGGCCGGATGTTTCTCGGCATCCTGATCTTCTGGGGCATCGCAGCGACCAGCTACCGCGGCAGCCACATCACGGTCGACCTGGTGTGGTCGACCGCCGGGCCGCGCATGAAGCGCGCGATCGACGTCTTCGCGACGCTGGTCTTGCTGTTCGTGGTGGCGGTGCAGACCGCCATGCTGTTCGACAAGGTGCGCGGCACTTACGTCGACAACGTGCAGACCTACGACATGAACATCCCGACCTGGCCGTTCTATGCGGTCGCATGGTTCGGCGATGTCTGCGCGGTGCTGCTGATCGGCATCCGTACCTATCGCCTTATCTTTCACCCCGAGCAGCTCGACGAAGTCAAGCCTGAACAGAGAGCAGACGAATGAGCGCCGATGCGATCGCGGTATTGGGTTTCGTCGCGCTCTTCGCGCTGATGCTGTTGCGGGTGCCGGTCGGCATGGCGATGGGGCTGGTCGGCGTCACCGGCTATGCGTGGATCGTCGGGCCGATGCCCGCGCTCAAGCTGGTCGGCCAGACCTCGATGCGCACCGTCACCGACTACACCTTCGGCGTCATCCCCATGTTCATGCTGATGGGGGCGCTGGTGTCGGTGTCGGGCGTGAGCCGCGAACTCTTCAAGGCAGCCAACTCGATGATCGGCCACCTGCGGGGCGGACTCGGCGTGGCCACCGTGCTGGCCTGCGGCGGCTTCGCGGCCATCTGCGGCTCGTCGGTCGCCACCGCGGCGACCTTTTCTGCCGTGGCTTATCCGGAGATGCGGCGCTTCAATTACCCACAGTCGTTTTCGACCGGGGTGATCGCCGCGGGCGGCACGCTCGGCGCCATCCTGCCCCCATCGACCGTGCTCGCGGTCTACGCCATCCTGACGCAGCAAGACATCGGCAAGCTCTTCATGGCCGGCATCATCCCCGGCCTGCTGGCAATGCTGATGTACGTCATCACCATCGCGATCATCGTCAAGGCACGGCCCGACTGGCTGCCGGCCGGCGAGAACAAACCCTGGTCGGAACGCCTGGTCGACCTGAAGAACGTGTGGGCGCCGCTGGTGCTTTTCATCTTCGTGATCGGCGGGCTCTACGGTGGCTTCTTCACGCCGACCGAGGCGGGCGGCGTGGGCGCGAGCGGCGCCTTCATCCTCGGCCTGGTGCGCGGCAAGCTCGATGGGCCGAAGATTCGCGAGGCCTTGCTCTCGGCCACGCGGACCTCGGCAGCGGTGTTCACCGTGCTGATCGGCGCCCTGCTCTTCGGCTACTTTCTAACGATCACGCAGAGCCCGCAGAAGCTGACCGAATTTTTGACCAGCCTGGGCATCGGCCGCTATGGGGTGCTGGCGCTCATCATGCTGATGTACCTGGTGCTCGGCTGCCTGATGGACGCCATGGCGATGATCATCCTGACGGTGCCGATCATCTATCCGGTGATCGTGCACCTGGGCTTCGATCCGATATGGTTCGGCGTCATCATCGTCATGACGGTCGAACTCGGGCTGATTCATCCGCCGGTGGGCATGAATGTCTTCGTCATCAAAAGCGTGGTGAAAGAGGTGAGCTTCACGACCATCTTCAAGGGCGTGCTGCCCTTCATCGTGACCGACATGCTGCGGCTGGTGATCCTCATCGCGTTCCCGATCATCGCGCTCTGGCTGCCCACGCGCATGGGCTGACGGGGATGAACGGGGTCGCGCTGTGCTGCAGCGCGGTTCGAGACGGTAGCGTTCAAGACGCCAGGGTTCAGGACGCTAGTGCGGGGCCGGCTGATTCCACCAGCCACCACCGAGCGCCTGCAGCAGCGCGACGGTGTCTGCATAGCGACTCGCGCGCGCCTGCACCGCCGTGCTCTTGGCCTGGCTCTCGATCAACTGGGCACCGAGCACTTCGAACAAGCCGGTGTCACCCGCATTGAAGCGGTGTTGCGCAGCCCGCAACGACCGCGCGGCAGCCTCCTCGCCCTGCGCGGCCGCATCGACCATCCGCGTGTCGTGGTCGAGTGCCTGCAGTGCATCGGCAACGCTCTGGAAGGCGCCGATCACCACACCGCGGTACTGCGCCCTGGCCTCTTCATAGGTCGCCTCGGCAGCGCGTTGGCGGTGAAGCAGCGTGCCGCCATCGAACAGCGGTTGCACGAGTCCTGCGCCCAGTGCCCAGAAGCCGGTGCCGGGTCCGAACAGGCTGCCCACAGTCAGCGCGGTCGAACCAGCGTTCGCGGTGAGCGTGATGGCCGGCAAACGGGCGGCCACGGCGACCCCGATCTGCGCACTGGCCGACTGCAGTTGCGCCAGCGCCGCGCGCACATCCGGGCGCTGGTCGGCCAGTTGCGACGGCAGGCTCAAAGGCAGCGCTTTGGGCAGCACGAGGTCGGCCAGCTCGAAACGCTCTGGCAGTGCCTCATCGGGCCGCTGACCGAGCAGGGTCGACAACTGGTTGCGTTGCAGCGCGAGTTGTTTTTCAAGCAGCAGCATCGCGCCCTGGGTCTGCGCCAGCAGACTTTCCTGGGCGGCGGTGTCTGCGATGCCGATGGCACCCAGTTTTCGTTGCCGCTGCAGCAGCAGGAGTTGGCGTTGCTGCAGCTGCACGGTGTCGTTCGCGGCGGCGATCTGTCCGCGAATCGATGCCTCGGTGACGGCAGCCAAGACGACGTTGGCGGCCAGCGTCAGGCGCGTGGCCTCGTACAAAAATTGCTGCGCGTCGGCCTGCGCCTGCTGCGATTCGAGCAGTCGCCGATTGCCACCGAAGACATCGGGCGTGTAGGCGATGTTCAGCTGCGGCGTGTGCAGGTTGAAGATGTAGCGGTTGTCATTTAGCGGCGACGACAGCGTGGTGGACGAGGACTGCCGGCTCGACATCGTTGTCACGCTGACCTGCGGAAAGAAGGCGCCGCGCTGCGCTTCGGCGTTTTCGCGCGCGGCATTCAATGCGGCCTGGGCGGATTCGATCCCGGGGTTGTTCGACAGCGCGCGCGCCACCAGTCGGCTCAGCGCGGGCGACTGAAAAAGCGCCCACCACATCGCCGGAATGTCGGTGCCGCGGGTGACCACGGCAACCGGCGCGGCGGTGTAGCCCGGCGGCGCCGGTGTTGGAGGCGCAACGAAGTCGGGGCCGACAGCGCAACCAGCGACCAGTGCCAGCGAAACTGCTGCAAACCCATCTCGAAGAAACATCATGGCGTGCCCGGGACAACGGTAGCGCCACTCGGAGCGGCCGCCGGTTCGAGATCCTCATTTCGCTTCTGCTTGCCGCCCGCGAAAATCGGATAGAGCAATGGCAGCAGCAGCAGCGTGAACAGGGTTGCCGACACCACGCCGCCGACGATCACCACGGCGAACGGGCGCTGCGTCTCGGAGCCGATGCCATGCGACAACGCCGCCGGCAACAGGCCCAGACCGGCCATCAGCGCCGTCATCAGAATCGGGCGCAACCGGGCGACGGCGCCCGCCACCGCATTCTCGAAAAGCGAGACCGACGCATCGAGGTTGTCGGCAATGTGCTCCACCATGATCACGCCGTTCTGCACCGATATCCCGGCCACGGCGATGAATCCCACCGCCGCCGACACCGAGAAGTGAAGCCCCGCGATCGCCAGGCCGGCAATGCCGCCGATCAGGGTGAACGGCACCAGCACCAGCACCAGGCAGGCGTACCGGACCGAGCCGAAAGCCCAGAACAGCAGCGAGAAAATCAGCAGTGCGCTGATCGGCACGATCACGGCGAGCCGCTTGACGGCGCGCTGCTGGTTCTCGAACTGGCCGCCCCATGTGATGCGGTAGCCCGGTGGCAACACGACCTGTGCTGCTACCGCCTGCTGCGCCTCGTCGATGAAGCTGCCCTGGTCGCGCCCCAGCAGATTGGCTTTGACCGACGCATTGCGCTCACCGCCTTCGCGGCTCACCCGCGAGGCACCCTGACGCAATGCGATCTGCGCGACCTGGTCGAGTGACACGGTGCCGGCGCCGTCCGGCAGGTTGACCTGCAATGCTCCGATGTCGTCGATCGATGCGCGCGCGCCTTTCGCAACTTGCATCGTCACGTCGAAGCGCCGGTCGCCCTCGTAGAAGCTGTTCACCGCCACGTCGCCCAGCGCGCTGCCGATGACCGTGTTGACGTCCGCCACGCTGATGCCCAGCCGCGCGAGCCGCCGCCGGTCGACCTGGATGTCGACTTCGCTCTGGCCGCCGATGCGGATCGCCGCGACGTCGGCCGCCCCGCGCAATCCGCGCAGCACGGCGGCGATCTGATCGCTCTTCTTTTCCAGCACCTGCAGGTCGGGCCCGTAGATCTTGACGGCGATCTCGCCCTTGACGCCGGACAACGACTCCTCGACGTTGTCTTCGATCACTTGCGAAAAATTGGTCGGCACGCCAGGCAGCGCTTTGAGGCGGCGAGTCATGTCTTCCACCAGCGCCTGCTTGTCGGCAAAGTGCCACTGGCTGCGTGGCTGCAGGTCGGCCAGGATCTCCAGGTTGTTCGGCCCCTTGGCATCAGTGCCGTCGTCGGGCCGTCCGACCTGTGTGATGACCCGGCGCACTTCCGGATAGCTGCGCAGCACGGCACGCACCTTGCGCTCCACCTGCTTGGTGGTGTCGATGGCGGTCGAGGTCGGCAAGGTGATGGCCAGCCAGATATTGCCTTCGTCCAGCTTGGGCAAGAACTCGCTGCCGAGCAGCGGCGCCAGCAACAGCGTCACGCCCAGCACCACCAGCGACAGGGTGAAGACGATGACGCGCCGCACACCACCCCACAAGAGCAGGCGCTGGTAGCCCGACTGCAGGTTTTCCATCCACTGGCTGCGGCGCTCGGCCATGTTGGCGCCGCGCATGGCAAAGCGCAGCAGCGTCGGCACCAGCGTGACGGTCAGCACGAGCGCGCCGAGCAACGCGAAGGTCAGCGTGAAAGCCACGGGCGCAAAGATCTTTCCTTCGACCCGCTGGAAGGTGAAGATCGGCAGGAACGCGATGATGATGATCCCCTTGGAGAAGAGGATCGGCCGGCCCAGGTCCACCACGGTTTCGCGCAACACCCGCAGCCGCGAATGAAAGGTAAGCGCCTTCTGGTAGGCGGCGCCGGGCCTCAAAGACGTTTGCGCTGGCGCCGTCACCGAGAGGCTCCGGTCCAGGGCGAGCCGGACCATCAACGCCTCCACCAGCACGACGGCGCTGTCGATGATGATGCCGAAATCGACAGCGCCGAGCGAGATCAGGTTGGCCGGTATGCCGCGCAGGTCGAGCATGATGAAAGCGAACAGCAGCGACAGCGGGATCACCGTCGCGACGATGACCGCGGCACGCCAGTTGCGCAGGAACACGACCAGGATGACGATCACCAGCAAGGCGCCGGTCACCAGATTCTCGACCACCGTGTCGACCGTCTGGTGGATCAAGTCGGTCCGCGTGTAGACCACCGGCAAGGTCACGCCTCGCGGCAGGCGCGGCGCCAGCGCCGCCATGGCCTGTTCGACACCCGCCACCACCACGGCGGCGTTTTGACCCTTGGTCATGCTCACGACGCCCTCGACGACGCTGTCGTGATCGTCGTAGGCGACGATGCCCGACCTCGGCTTGTGGCCGAGTTCCACCTGGGCGATGTCAGACACCAGCACTGTGCGGCCTTGCTTGGCCTGCACGATCACCTGGCCGATGCTGGCGAGCGAATCGACCAGTCCGATACTGCGCACGACCAGCGCCTCGTCGCCTCGGCGCAGCACCCCGCCACCGACGTTCGCGCTGTTGTTGGTCAGGGCCAGCGCGACCTGGTCCAGGGTCACGCCGAAACGCTTGAGCCGTGCCGGGTCCACCAGCACCTGGTACTCCTTGACCGTGCCGCCAAAGCTCGCCACGTCGGCCACGCCCGGCACCATGCGCAGGGCCGGGCGTACGACCCAATCCTGCAGCGCACGCACGTCGTTCTCGGCCATGTCCGGCGGCGCCTGCACGACATAGCGCAGTACCTCGCCGACGGCGGTGGTGAGTGGCGCGAGCGTTGGCTGCACACCCGTGGGCAGCGTCACGTTGCCCAGATGTTCCAGCACTTGCGAGCGCGCGAAGTAGTTGTCGGTGCCATCTGCAAAGGTCAGCGTGACCACCGACAAACCGGTCATGGAGACCGAGCGCAACTGAGTCTCGCCCGGCACACCGGTCATCTCGCGCTCGATCGGCAGCGTCAGCGTTCGCTCGACCTCTTCCGGCGCGGAGCCGGCGCTCAGAGTGATGATCTGGACTTGCACATCCTGCACGTCGGGAAAGGCCTCGATCGGCAAGTGCAGGACCGCATTGATGCCGAAGGCGGCCAACGCCACCGTCATCACCAGCACGAAGACCGGCTGGGCCAACACGAAGCGAACGAACTTATTCAGCATGGGCAGGAAACTCGGACGCCAGCAAGAGCGCGCCTTCGGACACGATTCGCTCGCCGGCATGCAGGCCCGCCGACAGATAGCTGGTATCCGACCCGCTCCATCGGAGCTGAACAGGCCGCCGCGCAAAAACGCCCGGCTCCTGCTCCACGATGACGAAGTTCTGCATGCCGTTGAGCACCAGGCTGCCGTTGGGTACCCGGATCGCCGTTGCCTCCGTGTCGGAGAGAAAAGCCACGCGCGAGAACATCTCTGCCCTGAGCCGACCGTCGGCGTTGGCGATCTCGCAACGCACCTGCAGGCGACGCGATGCGGCATCGAGCGCGGCGCCCACGTGGCGCACCACGCCGGCAAAACGCTGGCCGGGCCAGGCATCGACTTCGAGTTCCACCGGCTGCCCCGCGTGCACCGCATTCAAGGCCGTTTCGGACACGTCTGCCAAGGCCCAGAGTTTTGCCGTGTCGGTGATGACGAACAGCGGGTTGGCCAGATCGGGGCGCACTTCCATGCCGGCGTTGATCTGCCGGTCGACCACCACGCCGTCGATCGGCGCCCGGAGCACGAAGCGACCTGAACCGCTGACCGTTGCCGTTGCCGTTGCCGTTGCCAGGTTGTTCATCCGCTGGGCAGCGCGACGGGTCTCTGCGACGGCCTGCTGCAAATCGGCCTCGGCCGCCTCGTTGTCCTTGCGCGAGCCGGTTTCGGTTTCGGCCAGCGCCCGGGTGCGCTCGACGCTCTGCCGTTTGTGCGCCTCGTCGGCTTTCGCCTTGGCCAGGTCGGACTGGGCGGACGCCAGGTCGGGCGAGTCGAGTTCAGCCAGCGCGGCGCCACGCCGCACGCGGTCACCGGCCTGGACCATCAGACGAACCACGCGACCCGCGACCGGCGAGCTGACCCTGGCCGTCACGTCTTCGTCATAGGCCAGGTGGGCATTCGCCGGCGGCAGCGCCGGCAGTGGCACAGCCTCGACCGGCGTGATGCGGATCGATGCGAGCTCAGGTGCATCGCGGGCATAGCGCAGCAAACCGGCGCCGGCCACCGGGGGGCTCGCGGCCGCCGCGACGGTAGCGCCTGGTGCAGCCGATGGGGCTACAGCCACGGCCGCCGCGTGCCGCGCGACCTTCGTCCCGATGCCGATGCCCGCAGCCAGCACGAGCAAAAGGACGGTCAGCGTCCGCCAGCCGGAATGCGCAGATCGACGCGAGATTTTCATTGAGAAGCGCTGCCACGAAGCCAGAGAGGAGCGCAGCCTAAGGGTCGTGGTTTAAAAATAGATAACGGCCGCATCGCCTAGAGTCGCGCAGTGGACGCCCTGATTCTTATCGTCGAAGACGACCTTCAAATTGCGGAGCTGCTGGGCCGCGAGCTGCAGCATCGCGGCTACCGAGTGCTGAAGGCGCACAACGGCGCGCAGGCGCTCGTGAGCATGCGGCGCGACCTGCCGGCCTTGGTACTGCTCGACATGGGGTTGCCGGACATGGACGGCAGCGACGTGCTGCGGCAGATCCGCGAAGCCGGCAACTCGCTGCCTGTCATCGTGCTGACCGCACGCGACGAGCAGCACCAGCGCGTCGGTGGGTTGCGGGCCGGCGCAGACGACTATGTGGTCAAGCCTTTCGACATGGCCGAACTCGACGCACGCATCCAGGCCGTGCTGCGGCGCGGCGGCCATCCACAGGCGCAGCGGTTGTCCGCCGGCGCGCTATGCCTGATGTCCGATGCCGCACGCATCAGCCTGGACGGCGTACCACTGAGCCTCACGCCGCGCGAGTTCCAGCTGCTGCAGCGCCTGATGGGCAACGTCGACCGCGTGGTCACCAAAGCCCAGCTGACTGAAACGCTGATGGCTTTTCATGGCGACGTGGCCGGCAAGACCATCGAGGTCTACCTGCACCGCATCCGCCAGAAGATCGCCGGCCACGATGTCGAGATCGTGACGGTGCGTGGCTTCGGCTACCTGCTGCGCCGTTTGGCGAGCGTGTCGTGAGAGCGCCCACCCGGAGCCCCGACGACAGCCTGCAGCGGCGCCTGGAAACACGTCTGCTTTGGCGCATGGCAGCGCTCTTCCTGCTCAGCGGCGCGCTTTCTTACGGCATCACGCGCTACTACGTGCACGAGGTGTTCGACCGCTGGCTCTACGACTCGGCCAACAGCCTGGCACAGGCGGTACGACAGATCGGCCCGCGCGCCGGACTCGACCTGCCGCGCTCTGCCGAGGCCATGTTCCAGTGGGACGACGAAGACCAGACCGTGTATCGCGTGGTCGGTTCGCGCAGCGGCTACATCGCCGGAGTGTCAGAAGCGCCGCGGGAGCCTGAGGCGCCGGAAGTGTTTCGCAATGCGCGCCTGTTCGATGCGGACCTGGGCGGCCACGCCATGCGCTGGGCCATCGTCGACGTGCCGCTCGCCAGTGCGGGCGAACAGGTCTCGGTAATGGTCGGAGAGACCACGCGCAAACGTCGCCACCTTGCGGGCGAGATTCTGCTGGCCGTGTGGATTCCGCAGTTGGTGTTGCTGTTGCTCGCAGGCTGGGTACTGCACCGCGTGATCTTTTTTCAGACCCGCAACATCCTGTCGCTCGGCAACGCATTGCGCGACATGAGCCACCGAAGCTTGCAACCGGTGCCTGAGAACGGCCTCCCGGCCGAATTGCGCCCTTTGATCGAAGCATTGAATGCGGTGATCGGTCGCCTCGAACTGGCAGGCCAGGCACAGCGCGCGTTCATCGCCAACGCCGCGCACCAGCTTCGAACCCCTCTGACTGCGCTGAAATTGCAGGCCGAGCAGGCCTTGCGCAGCGAGAGTCTTCCGGTGATGCGGATATCGGTCGTCGAACTGCAGCAATCAGCGCAGCGCGCGGTGCGACTGGCCAATCAATTACTGCTGCTTTCTCGCGCAGAGCCGGAAGCTCAAAGCGACGCGAGCCGGGACCGCGTCGACCTGAGAGTGCTGGCTTTCGAGGCGTCGCGCGAGTGGGTCTTCCGCGCGTTGTCGGCGGGACTCGACTTCGGCTTCGACGACGCATCGGACCACGCCTGGGTGATGGTCGATGCGGCGCTCGTCCGCGAGGCCGTCAACAACCTTCTGGACAACGCGCTCAAGTACTGCGTGTCCGGCGCCCGCGTGAACGTCAGCGTGTCCGTTGGCTCAGGCCACGCGTTCATCGCGGTGGACGACAGCGGGCCTGGCATCGAGCCCGCCGATCGCGAACGCATCACCCAGCGATTCCAGCGTGGCAACAGCGTCGAGGCCGAAGGCAGCGGCCTTGGCCTGGCGATCGTTCGCGAGATCGCGAAAGCTCATGCCGGGCGCCTGGTGGTGCAGAGCTCGGCGCTGGGCGGTGCCCGGTTCGAGTTGCACTTTCCGACTCATTCCCTCCATGGCTTTTCTTCAGCGCGATGAAACTTCGACACAACCGCATTTACCGGCAATTGCGGGCCCGGCCCCGCCTGCTCGTCGCCACGCTCACCGCAATCCTGGTGGGTGTGCTGTTCCCCGCACGGCTCGAAGCGCATCTGGTCACCCGACTGCTGATCGCATGGAACACGGGTGCGATGCTCTATGTCTTTCTTGCGGTCGGCATGATGACCCGGTCGTCCCGCGAACACATGCGCTACCGGGCAAGGGCACAGGACGAAGGGCAGTTCGTGATTCTCACCCTGGTCGTCATCTCTGCCATTGCGAGTCTTGCTGCCATCGGCGGCGAACTCACGGTGGTCAAGGACATGCACGGTACAGCGAAGGTCGCGCATATCGGACTCGCGGCACTGACGGTCGTGTCGTCCTGGACCTTCACCCAGATCATGTTCGCGCTGCACTATGCGCACGACTATTACGCGGCGCAATCCGACGGACGCAAACCAGGCTTGAGCTTTCCAGACGACGACGAGCCGGACTATGGCGACTTCTTCTACTTTGCCGCCGTCATCGGCACCTCGGGCCAGACGGCCGACGTGTCTTTCGTCTCCAAGATGATGCGTCGCATCGGCTCGGTGCATTGCATCCTGGCCTATCTGTTCAATACGACGGTGCTCGCCCTGCTGATCAACATCGGAGCGAGTCTGTTCTGAACTTTTGCGGTACCGGGCGCCTCGGCAACGTTCAGGTGAATCGCCCGAACCAGAGCATGGACAGCGCAGCGGCTGCGATCGCAATTACCGCAGAGAACAGTGTCACCAAGCCGGTGAGTTCTGTCTCGCGCTTCAGCACCACCACGCGCGAGCCGAGGTTCTGGTAGACGGTGCGCAGCGTCTCGGCGGTGCCGGCGTGGAAGTATTCGCCGCCGGTCATGCGCGCCACTTCGCGCAACGTCGGTTCGTCCAGCTTCATGTAGATGGCCATGCCGTCGGGCGAGGAAACGTCACCCTCTACGGTCCCAAGTCCCACAACGTAAATGCGAACGCCACGATCGGCCGCCATCTTTGCCGCCGCCAGCGTGTCGAGTCCGGAAGTCCGGCGGCCATCGCTCAGCAGGATGATCGCTGCAGAACCGTACGACCCTGGCGCCACGGGCGTGATTTGCTTGGGCGGCGTTTTGGCCTTGTCGTCGAGGCTGCGGCCCTGCGGTCTGCTGCCGTAGGTCATCTCGGTGAGATCGATGCCGTCGTCGGGGAACAGCTCCGCGAGGCTCACCACGATGGCATCGCCAATGGCCGTGCCGAGCTGCATCTGGAAGGCATCGATGCTGGCGGCAACGGACTCGCGGTCGAGCGTCGCACGCTGGGTGACCGTGCTGCTGCCGGCGAAGGTGATGAGCCCGACTTCGACATTTTTCGGCAGTTCCCGCAGGAACATCTTGGCCGCCTCTTGCGCCGCCACGATGCGACTCGGTTTGACGTCGGTGACACGCATGCTGAGCGACACGTCGATTGCCATCAGGATCGATGACCGGGCCCATGGCAGCGGCACGCGCGCCACCGGGCGCGCCGCAGCGAAAAGCAACCCGACGCAGGCCAGCAAAAGCAGCGCGGGCGGCAGGTGCCGCCGCCAAGCGCGGCCCGATGCAGCCGCGCGGACGACGCCCAGGCTGCTGTAGCGCAAAGCCGCGCTGCCCCGACGCCGCTGCAGCCATACATAAGCCACCGGCAGCAGTGCAAGCACCGGCAAAAACCAGAGGTACTGAGGCCAGAGGAAGAACATGGGCGGCGCGTGACACCAGAAAAGCGGGACAGCAAAACTTCCCCGCGGAGCATCAATATCCTGCCTGCGAGAGCTTCATTTCGCAATCAGCGAGCGGTGCAATATTCGTTCCCGGCCACATTCGCCTCAGGTCGCGGTGCTGTGCACCGTACCTCGCACCGCCCAGGCGCGCGCAACCAATGCGATCGAACCGTCCGCTGCCGTGGGCAGCGTTGAGCGAAGCCGCTCACGCAGCGCCAAGCGGGCCTCTCCGCCCAGCGACATCGCATAGGCTGGCGCTGGAAAGTTTCCGGCCAGGAACGGACTCCAGTAGTCGTCGAAGTCGCGCAACACGGTCGGTACGTCGAGCGCGCGCACCTCGACGTCAACCAGCCCCGCATCGGCGAACAGCGCCTGCAACGGATCCGGTTGGCACAGCGGGAAGCGCAATCCCTCGTCAAGTGCGCCGGCGGCTGGGTCAAGGGCGATGGCGGCATCCCAGAAGTACCGCATGAGCTCCATTTGCCCCCGGTAGTCCCACACGCAGGCCGCGACCCGCCCGCCGGGATGGACCCTGCCCGCCATCGCCCGCGCCGCAAGGCCGGGCTCCGGCAAGAAATTGAGAACCAGCGCAGACACCGCCGCTTCGAACCGCGGCCCTTGAAGCGCCAAGATCTGTGCATTGCCGACTTCGAATGTGGCGAGCGGGCTTGCGACGTGGGCGCGTGCATGCGCGATGAAGTCCGGCGAGAGGTCGACTCCCACCACTGCCGCGGGTTGCGACCGCGCGAGGATGGTTTCGGTGAGTGCACCGGTGCCGCATCCGACGTCGAGCCAGCGCGAGCTTGCGGGCACGTCGAGCCAGGGCAGGAACGCCTGCGCTACCGCGCGGCTCCATCGGCCGACGTAGCTTTCGTAGAGGTCGCCTGCGGCCCATGTCTCACCGGACTTGACTGTCGTGATCGCCATGTCGATTCCTCGGTTTGTGGTGACGTTGGATGATTCTCCGCAGTGGGCGGACGGGCGCAAGGACCGCGCCGCAAGCAGGCGACGCAACGCGTACAGCGCTAACCGGCAGCACCCCCGTCGGCCAAATGGCGCAGCCGCGCCAACAACCCGTCGACGCCCTCCTCGATCATGTCGAAGGCTTCAATGAACGCGGCCTGGTCGCCGTACCAGGGGTCGGGCACGTCGCGGTCTTGCGCCCCTGCAAAGTCCATCATCAAAGCCACCTTGCTGGCGTGCACCGGCGCAATGCGGCGCAGCGCCGCAGCGTGCGCGCGCGTCATGCCGACAACGTGATCGAAACTGTCGAAGTCTTTTGCAGTGATCTGCCGCGCACGGTGATCGGGCATCGCGATGCCGCGGCGTTTGGCTTCGGCAACGGAGCGTCGGTCGGCCGGATTGCCCCGCTCTTCGTCTGAGACGGCGGCGCTGTCGACGCGCACCGCAAAACCGGCTTCCTGCGCCTTGTGCACGAGCAGCGCATGCGCGGTCGGCGAGCGGCAGATGTTACCGGTGCACACGAACAGCACCGATGGCGACGTTTCGGTTGTCACAGGATCAGCAGCGCCCTGAAGTCATTGACGTTGGTGTGCGTCGGGCCGGTCACCAGCAGATCACCGATGGCGTCGAAGTAACCGTAGGCGTCGTTGCGGTCAAGATGCGCGGCCAGCTTGCGACCCTTCGCCTCGGCGCGCGCCAGCGT
Source organism: Variovorax sp. GrIS 2.14 (assembly GCF_046115955.1). Classification (NCBI taxonomy): domain Bacteria; kingdom Pseudomonadati; phylum Pseudomonadota; class Betaproteobacteria; order Burkholderiales; family Comamonadaceae; genus Variovorax; species Variovorax sp. GrIS 2.14. The sequence continues at coordinate 99,311 of NZ_JBJXIA010000010.1, read as the reverse complement.
GTCGGGCGTGACGAAGGCACCGGCGTTGTCTTCGACGCCATCGATCCCGTCGGTGTCGGCCGCCAGCGCCCACACGTCGGCCTGGCCCATCAACACACCGGCCAGGCCCATGCAGAACTCTCCGGCGCGGCCGCCACGGCCTTTGGGTTGACCGGGCTGACGCGGTCGGATGGTCACCGTGGTTTCGCCGCCCGACAAGATCACGCACGGCCTGGCGAAAGGCTGGCCGCGCTGCGCTACGGCACGCGCCAGCGCCCCGTGCACCTTGCCGACCTCGCGCGATTCGCCTTCCATTTCATCGCTCAGGATATGTGCCTCGATGCCGGCCGCACGCGCCGCAACCGCCGCGGCTTCGAGCGATTGCTGCGGCGTCGCGATCAGGTGTGCGGTGTGACCCTTGAACACGGCATCGCCCGGCTTCGGCGTTTCCAGCGCACCGCTTTCGAGGCCGGCGCGCACGGCCGGCGGAATGTCGATCTTGTAGCGGTCGAGGATCGCCAAGGCCTGCGCGCAGGTCGTGTCGTCGGGGACGGTCGGACCGCTGGCGATGATGCCCATGTCGTCGCCGGGCACATCGCTGATCGTCAGCGTGACGACCCGTGCCGGCGCGCAAGCTGCGGCGAGCCGCCCGCCTTTCACGCGCGACAGGTGCTTGCGCACGCAGTTCATTTCGCCGATGTGAGCGCCACTGTCGAGCAGTTGCTGGTTCACGCGCTGCTTGTCCGCCAGCGTCATGCCCTCGGCCGGCAACGTGAGCACCGACGATCCACCGCCGGAGATCAGGCACAGCACCAGGTCGCCGGCAGTCAAGCCTTCGGTCAGCGCGAGGATGCGTTCGGCGGCCTTCATGCCGGCCTCGTCCGGCACCGGATGCGACGCCTCGACCAGTTCGATGCGCTGCTTCAATCCTTCAGGCCGCGGTGGAACGTGGCCGTAGCGCGTGACGACCAGGCCCGACAGCGGCGCGTCGGCCGGCCACAGGGCTTCGAGCGCCTGCGCCATCGAGCCACCCGCCTTGCCGGCGCCGATGACCAGCGTGCGGCCCTTGGCGGGATCGGGCGGCTCGGGCAGGTACGCGCCCATGCTGGCCAGCGGCAGGGCGCGCTGCACCGCGATGCGGTAAAGCTGCTCGAGAAAACGGCGCGGTGCCGCGTGCGGATCGGCCAGTTCAGTGATGGGTTTCGATGCGATCATTTGTGTCGTCTCCACCTTCCATTCTCGCCCGCCATGACCACTCTGTTGATCCGAAATGCCGACTGCGTGGCCACCTTCGACGACGCAAGAAAGGAATGGCGCAACGCCTCGGTGCTGCTGCGCGACAACGTCGTCGAGGCCATCGGCCCGGCCGACCAGCTGCCGCAAAAGGCGGACGAAGTCATCGATGCGCGCGGCCACTTGGTGATGCCGGGGCTGATCAACACGCACCACCACATGGTCCAGTCGCTGACGCGCGCCATTCCGGCCGTGCAGGATGCCGAACTGTTCTCGTGGCTGCGCGGCTTGTATCCAATCTGGGCCGGCCTCACGCCGGAGATGGTGCGGGTGTCGACACAGCTCGCGATGGCCGAGCTGCTGCTTTCAGGCTGCACCACCAGCAGCGACCATCTCTACATCTACCCCAACGGCGTGCGGCTCGAAGACAGCATCGAAGCGGCGCGCGAGATCGGCATGCGCTTCGTCGCCACGCGCGGCAGCATGAGCGTCGGCGCGTCGCAAGGTGGCTTGCCGCCCGACAGCGTGGTCGAGCGCGAAGCCGATATCCTGAAAGACACGCAGCGGCTGATCGAAACCTTTCACGATGCGTCGCACGGCGCGATGACCAACGTGGCCGTGGCACCTTGCTCGCCCTTCAGCGTGAGCCGCGACCTGATGCGCGAATCGGCACTGCTCGCGCGCTCCTTCAAGGGCCAGGGCGTTCGGCTGCACACGCACCTCGCCGAGAACGACCACGACATCGCCTACAGCCGCGAGAAGTTCAACTGCACGCCGACCGAGTACGCACAAGACCTGGGCTGGCTCGGCCACGACGTGTGGCACGCGCACTGCGTGAAGCTCGATGCAGAAGGCATTGCGCTGTTCGCAAAGACGAAGACCGGCGTGGCGCATTGCCCGTGCAGCAACATGCGGCTGGCCTCGGGCATCGCACCTGTCCGCCGGATGCTGGATGCGGGCATACCTGTCGGCCTGGGCGTGGATGGCAGTGCCAGCAACGATGGCGCGCACATGGTCAACGAGGCGCGTCAGGCGCTGCTGCTGGCACGCGTCGGGCGCTCACTGGAACCCTTCGGTTGCGATCACGGTCCGGCCGAAATGACGGCGCGCGATGCGCTCGCCATTGCCACCCGTGGCGGTGCCGAGGTGCTGGGGCGCCACGACATCGGCCATCTGGCGCCGGGCATGTGTGCGGACCTGGCGCTGTTCGATCTGAACACCGTCGCGTTTGCCGGCGGCGCGGTGCACGACCCGGTCGCCAGCCTGCTGTTGTGCGCGAGTCCGCAAGCCGCATACACGGTGGTGAACGGACGTGTGGTGGTACGCGAGGGGCAGTTGGTGACAGTGGACGCAGGACCGCTGGTCGAGCGGCACAACCGGCTGGCGATGGTATTGGCGGGCGGTTGAAGAACCAGTCCCGCCTTGATACGTTTCCAAACCGACGACACCAGTTCTTTCTCGACCTCGCCTCGTTCGCCGTCGTAATGGCGGCGTCTCTATACCGCCGTAGGCACGCGATGAAACCAGGGCTGCGCTTGTTCCAGCTGGGCGGCGAGCCTGAATAACAGCCCCTCCTGCGATGGCCCGGCCATGAAGTGAACACCCAGCGGCATGCCCTCCTGCGTCCAGTGGAGCGGCACCGACATGGCAGGCGTCCCGGTGAGGTTCGCCAGTTCGGTGAAAGGAATGTGTCGCAGGGCACCTTGGGCCTTGTCCTTCAGCTTGGTCGAATGCAGCAAGGCCCTCGACATCCCGATCGCCTGCAGCCAGCCCACGACCTCCTGCTCGTGCCTCGGCGTGGCGTTCTCTCCGGTCAGTGGTGGAGGGAATGCGACGGTGTATCCACTTGCTGCATCCCGCTCGCCACCCGTTTTACGGAATCCGCGCCGTCACGATAATTACTCGTAATTATGGGTAATTACCGAGACCGGCGCGCCAACCAACCTGCTACCGTTCCTCCGTGTGCAGCCTCAACGTCTCGGCCGCACCCACACCGGAGTCCCACCCGCCATGCGTCTCGTCCAGAGCTCCCTTCACGAAGAAGTTGCCAGCACCTTGCGCGAGCAGATCTTTGCCGGCGCGCTAGCGCCCGGCAGCTTTCTCGATGAAGTCGCACTCTGTGAACGGCTGAACATTTCGCGTACGCCCCTGCGCGAGGCCTTGAAGGTGCTGACCTCGGAAGGCCTGTTGCGCCATGAACCGCGTCGCGGTTGCTTCGTCAGTGAAGTCACCGAGCAGGACCTTGACGAGATATTCCCGGTCATCGCGCTGCTGGAAGGTCGCTGCGCTTACGAGGCGGCCCGCAATGCCAGTGATGCCGATCTGGTCGACCTCGCTGTGCTGCACGAGCGGCTGGGCGAGCATGCGCAGGCTGGCCGCATACAGGACTACTACGCGACCAACTTCGCCATCCACGAGGCGATCATCGCTTTGGCAGACAACCGCTGGCTGGCGCAGGCCATCGCCGATCTGCGCAAGATCCTCAAGTTGTCGCGGCTTCAATCATTGGGCGCACCGGGCCGGATGGCGCAGAGTTTGTCGGAGCACATGACGGTGTTCGCAGCGCTTAAAAGCCGCGACAGCGAAGGTGCGGATGCCGCCATGCGAACCCACCTGACGCGGCAACGCGACGCGCTGCGTGAGCTGGCCCGCAGCCAACGATCGAGGTTTGCATCGTGACCGCAGCGGACTGGCTCAACCGCAACGTGTCGCGCCTTGGCGGTGACAAGAAGACAGCGAAAACGCCGACGGCCGCTGCAGATGCGGCGATGCCGGCACCGGCTCCGGCCCGCAGTACGCGTGAACGCCTAGCGGCTACCTTGCGACAGAAAGAAGAGGCGCTGTCGCCGCGCGTGTTGCGCCGCACGCTGCAGGAGTTGAAGGCCATCGTCGATCCGCAAGTCAGCGAAGTCGAGGGCGGACGCCGCGCTCACGGCGTGGCCGGCTGGTACGCCGGCGCCACGCAGGACGAGCGACGCGACATGTGGCTGCTGATGAGCGAGCAGTTCGTCGCCGACGCGCAGAAAACGCAGCTGGCCCAGGCGCAGTTCGCCCGTGCGGTCGGCACGCCCGACGAGGCTGTCGCAGAAGTGCGCTATCGCCGTGCCACCGTGTCACCGCGCCGGCGTCTGCTGCAGCGCTTCAGCGTGTTTCCGGAAGGCATCCGTTTTCTGGTCGACCTGCGCGCCGACCTGTTGCCGCACCTCAAGTCCGACAAGCGGCTGCAGGCGCTGGATGTCGAGATGGAATACATGTTCTCGACCTGGTTCGATGTCGGTTTTCTGGAGCTGCGGCGCATTAGTTGGGACTCGCCGGCGTCGCTGATCGAAAAGCTGATCCGCTACGAGGCGGTGCACGACATCAAGAGCTGGGCCGACGTCAAGAACCGGCTCGACTCGGACCGCCGCTGCTACGGATTTTTTCATCCGCGCCTGCCGGACGATCCGCTGATTTTTGTCGAAGTGGCATTGGTCGACCGCATGACCGACAGCATCACGCCGCTGCTGGACGAGTCGGCCGACACCACCGATCTGAGCAAGGCCACCACCGCTATTTTTTATTCGATCAGCAACACGCAGGCAGGCTTGCGCGGCGTGAGTTTTGGCGACTCGCTGATCAAGCGGGTGGCGGAGACGCTGAAGGAAGAGTTCCCCAAGCTGAAGGTCTTCGCCACGCTGTCGCCAATTCCCGGTTTTCGCAGCTGGCTGGCCAAAAATGCCGGCGCCATGATTGAAAAGCTGGATGTAAAAACACGCGCGACACTCGGCCGCGCTGTGGGTTTCGAGCCGCCGCTGGCGAATCACTTCCTGGCCGCCGCTGACGCTGCGCCGGCACTGGACGCTCGTTCTCCGGTGCGCCAGATGCTGCTGCGGTGTGCCGCCGAATACCTCGGTCGCGCGGTGCTCGATGGCAAGCCGCTGGACGCAGTGGCCCGGTTCCACCTGGGCAACGGCGCACGCGTCGAACGCCTGAACTGGGCCGGCGATCCGTCGGTCAAAGGCATGAAGCAGTCGTACGGACTGATGGTGAATTACCTCTACGACCTGAAACGCCTGGACAAGCACCGCGCCATGCTCGCTCAGGGTCAAATCCCGGCTTCCAGCGAGGTCGAAGGTTTGTATATGTGACGCGCGCTTGGTTTATTTCACAGTAAGACAGGAGACAAAAATGACTTTCAAACGACGCGACTTTCTGAATACCGCTGGTGCTACGGCACTGGGTGCAATGGCTGGCAACTCGTTTGCACAGGCGGGCGGCAGCAGCCTGAAAATCTCGCACCAGTTTCCGGGTGGCACCTTGACGGAGGGCGACTTTCGCGACCGGCTCTGTCGCCGCTTTGCGGCTGAAGTCGAGAAGCGGACCAACGGTGCACTGAAGTCATCGGTCTATGCCGGCTCGTCGCTGATGAAGACCAACGCCCAGTTCTCTTCCATGCGCAAGGGCGCACTCGACATGAGCCTGGTTCCGCTGTCGTACGCCGGTGGCGAGGTGGCCGAGACCAACATCGGCCTGATGCCGGCGCTGGTGCCGAGCTACGAGCAGGCGGCCGCATGGAAGAACGCCGAGGTCGGCAAGCTGCTGGCAAAGGTGCTGGACGACAAGGGCATCCTCATCGTCAGTTGGGTCTGGCAAGCCGGCGGCGTCGCCAGTCGCACCCGCGCACTGCTCACGCCCGACGACGCCAAGGGCCTGAAGGTGCGCGGCGGCAGCCGCGAGATGGACATGATGCTGAAGCAAGCCGGCGCCTCGGTGATCACCTTGCCCTCCAATGAAATCTACGCGTCGATGCAGACCGGCGCGATGGACGCGGCCATGACGTCGAGCACCAGCTTCATCTCGTTCAAGCTCGAAGAGATCGCCAAGCACCTGACCTCAGGCCGCGACAAAACGTACTGGTTCATGCTGGAGCCACTGATGATTTCGAAAGAGGTCTTCGGCAAGCTGCCCAAGGCGCAGCAGGATGTGGTGATGGCGGTCGGCGCCGAAATGGAAATCTTCGGACGCGACGCGGCCCGTGCCGACGACAAGATCGCGGCCGATGTCTACGCCAAGGCCGGCGCGGCGGTGGTCGACATGGACGAAGCCACGCTGAAGAAATGGCAGACCATCGCGCGCGCCACCGCCTGGAAGGATTTCAGCGACAGAAACGAGTCCTGCGCGGCGCTGCTCAAGGCAGCCCAGAAACTGGCATGAGCCACGAGTTCAATCCGCCTGCTGTCGACGGCACGGCATTGCCACGTGTCGCTGTTCAGATCGATCCGTTCACGCCGCGTGCGTTGCAACCGTTGGCTCGCGCGCTGCTGTGGATCAATCGGGCGATGGTCATGCTGGGCATGGTGACCCTGTTGCTGGCCGCGCTGGTGCTGACCTACAGCGTGGTCTCGCGCTATGTCATGCAGGCCTCGACCGACTGGCAGGACGAGGCGGCGGTGTTTTGTCTGGTCGCGGCCACCTTTCTGTGCGCGGCCTATGTGCAGTCGCTGCGTGGCCATATCGGCATCGAAGCCGTGGCCGGCTGGCTGCCCCAATCCCTCGACAAGTGGCGCCTGATGCTGGTCGATTTGATGAGCCTGCTGTTCTGTACGTTTTTTGCCTGGAAGTCATGGGCATTGTTTCATGAGGCGTGGGTCGAGCAACAGACCACGTCCTCTTCGTGGGCGCCGCCGTTGACGATTCCCTACGGCATCATGGCCGTGGGCATGACCCTGCTCGGCCTGCAACTGCTGGTGCAGTTCAGTGCCCGCCTCAACGCACTGACCCAGCCGGCGGGCGGAGCGATGTCATGAGCATGCTCGCCATAGGGTTGTTTTTCGGCGGCATGACGCTGCTGTTCATGTTCTCGGGCGCGCCGATTTCTTTCGCGCTGGGCAGCGTCGCCGTGCTGTTCATGTACCTGTTCATGCCTGCGTCGGCCCTCAACACGGTCACGCAGAACGTCTATGAAGAAATGGCCAGCGTCACGCTGCTGTCGATTCCGCTGTTCATTCTGAAAGGCGCCGCCATCGGCAGATCACGCGCGGGCCAGGACCTGTATGCCGCGATGCATGTCTGGATGGGCCGCATCCCCGGCGGTCTGGGCATTGCCAACGTGTTCGCCTGTGCGCTGTTCGCAGCGATGGCCGGCTCCAGCCCGGCGACCTGCTCGGCCATCGGCAGCGCGGGCATTCCGGAAATGCGCCGGCGCGGTTATTCGCCCGGCTTTGCCGCCGGCATCATCGCTGCGGGCGGCACGCTGGGCATCCTCTTGCCGCCTTCGGTGACGATGATTCTCTACGCCGTGGCGGCCGAACAATCGCTGGGCCGACTGTTCCTGGCGGGCATCTTTCCAGGGGTGTTGCTGGTGTCGTTGTTCGCGATCTATGCGGTGCTGCGTTATCGCAAGGAATACCGGCGGGCCGAGGCCGAGTACACGCGCTCGGGCACGGCGTCGGCGCTGCTGGAGCACGAGACCTTCAGCACGCGGCAGAAGTTCGAGATGCTGCCGCGCGTCGTCCCTTTCGTGCTGCTGCTGATCGGCGTGATGGTCGCCCTGTACGGCGGCTTCGCCACGCCGAGCGAGACAGCCGGGCTGGGGGCTGTGCTGGCGCTGCTGCTGATCGCCGTGATCTACGGCGTCTGGCGGCCGCGCGACGTGGCACCGATCCTCACCGCCACGCTCAAGGAGTCGTCGATGCTGATGCTGATCATCGGCATGTCGCTGCTGTTCTCTTACGTGATGAGCTACCTGCACATCAGCCAGTCGACGGCCGAGTGGGTGGTCGGCATGCACCTGTCGCGCTGGGTGCTGCTGGCCACCGTCCTGGTGATGGTGATCTTGCTGGGTTTCTTTTTGCCGCCGGTCAGCATCATCCTGATGACGGCGCCGATCATCCTGCCGCCGCTGAAAGCTGCCGGCTTCGACCTGATCTGGTTCGGCGTGTTGATGACCATCGTAATGGAGACCGGGCTGATTCATCCGCCGGTGGGCTTGAACATCTTTGTCATCAAGAACATCGCGCCCGATATTCCCCTTAACGAAATCATCTGGGGCGTGCTGCCTTTCGTGCTGTTGATGCTGCTGGCCGTGGTGCTGATCTGCGTGTTCCCCGGCATCGCCACCGCGCTACCGGATGCCGTGATGGGCGCCATCGCGGCCAAGTCCTGATTGCCTTCCCAATGATTCGAGCCATGCAAAACGACAATCTTTTTTCAGCCTTGCGCGCGGCATTTCCAGCTGACCTTGCCGGCGTTGCCATCGAGACCGAGCACCCGCTGAACTACACGTGGCAGGACATCGAACGGGCCACCGCGATGATGGCCAACCTGCTGGTGTCGCTCAAGCTGCCGAAGGGCGCGCGCGTTGCGGTACAGGTCGAAAAATCCGTTGAAGCGGCGTTGCTCTACCTGGCGACGCTGCGCGCCGGCTATGTCTTCCTGCCGCTGAACACGGCCTACCAGCGCGGAGAAATGGCGTATTTCATCGGCAATGCCGAGCCGAGTGTCGTGGTGTGCAGCCCGCAGAATGTCGGCTGGGTCGGCGAGCTCGCCGCCGAGGCCGGTGTGCCGCACGTCTTCACGCTGGGTGACGACCGCAGCGGCACCTGGCTGGAGCGCGCCGCGCACTGCAGTGACCGGCACCAGGTCGCAGTCAAGACGACCGATGACCTGGCCGCGATCCTCTACACCAGCGGCACCACCGGCCGCAGCAAGGGCGCGATGCTGTCGCACGGCAACCTGCTGAGCAATGCGCAGGTGCTGAAAAAATACTGGGGCTGGAAGCCCGGCGACGTGCTGATTCACGCGCTGCCGATCTTTCACGTCCATGGGCTTTTCGTGGCATTGCATGGCGCGCTGATCAACGGCAGCAAGATGATCTGGCTGGCGAAGTTCGACCCCAAGCGGGTCGTCAGCAAGCTGCCCGAAGCGACGGTCTTCATGGGGGTGCCGACGTTGTATGTGCGCCTGTTGGCCGAGCCCGGCCTGACGCGCGAGGCCTGCAAAAACATGCGGCTCTTCGTCGCCGGTTCGGCGCCGCTGCTGATCGAGACCTTCAACGAGTGGAACGAACGCACCGGCCACACGATCCTGGAGCGCTACGGCATGAGCGAGACCGCCATGCTGACGTCCAACCCGTATGAAGAACCGCACGGCGATGAGCGGCGCGGCGGCACGGTCGGCTTCCCCTTGCCCGGTGTGTCGCTGCGGGTACGCGGCGAGGGTCACGAGTCGCTGCCGGAGGGAGAGATCGGCGGCATCGAGGTCCAGGGCCCGAACGTCTTCGCCGGCTACTGGCGCATGCCCGAGAAGACCCAAGAGGAATTCACCGACGACGGATTCTTCAAGACCGGCGACGTCGGCGTGGTGGATGCGCGTGGCTACGTCACCATCGTCGGCCGCAGCAAGGATTTGATCATCAGCGGCGGCTACAACGTGTATCCGGCCGAGATCGAGGGCAGCATCAACGAGATGCCCGGCGTGGCCGAAAGCGCCGTGGTCGGCGTGCCCCACAAGGACTTCGGCGAAGTGGGTGTGGCACTGGTGATTGCCAAGCCGGGCACGGCGCCCGATCCGCAAAAGATCCTGGCCGAGTTGAAGTCGAAGCTGGCCAACTTCAAGATACCAAAGCAGTGCTTCGTCGTCGGCGAATTGCCACGCAATGCCATGGGCAAGGTGCAGAAGAAGCTGCTGCGGGAACAGTACGCAGCACTGTTTGCCTGAAGCCACGAGGGGCGCGGACCGTCTCTGGCGGCTGCGCTACCGCATTACCGCGCTACCGCATTACCGCGCTGCTGCGCTGCTGCGCTGCTCGATCCGACCGGGACTCGCCGGGCCAGGCCTTACTGGGTTTTGGCCCCCGCCTCGAACCAGCGCCCGATCAGCGCCCGCTCCGCATCGGTGATGCCGGTCGCGTTGTTCATCGGCATGATCTTGGTCACCACCGCCTGCTGATACACCGCCTGCGCGTGCAGCGCCACCTGGTCGGGTGAGTCGAGCCGGACGTTCTTCATCTGCATCGCGGCGCCGTGGCACATGTAGCAGCGCTGTTCGAGCACCTTCTGCACGTCACCGAAGCTGACAGCCTGTGCAACAGCCCCGGCCGGCGGCAGAGGCGCGGGTTCGGGCTTCATCCAGACGATCGTCAGCCCGAGCACCAAGATGCCGACCATTGCATACGCGATCGGGTTGCGAGCAATGCCCAACTTGAAACGGTGTCGCACCACGAAGAACTGTCGAATGGCAGCGCCGCCCAGCATGATGAGCAGCAGCACGATCCAGTTGTATTTGTGGGTGTAGGTGAAGCTGTAGTGGTTGCTCAGCATCGCGAACAGTACCGGCAGCGTGAAGTAGGTGTTGTGCACGCTGCGCTGTTTGCCGCGCACGCCGTGCGTGGGGTCGACCGGCCGACCCTCGCGCAGCGCCTGCACGTTCTTGCGCTGGCCGGGAATGATCCAGAAGAACACGTTGCCGCTCATGGTCGTGGCCATCATGGCGCCGACCAGCAGGAAGGCGGCGCGGCCGGCGAACCAGCGGCACGCCAGCCAGGCGGCAAAGGCGATGAACAGGGCGATCAGCACACCCACGATCACGTCGCCATTCTTGCGCTTGCCGAAGACCTGGCAGATGCCGTCGTAGACCATCCAGAACACGACGAAGAACGCCAGCGCGACACCGATGGCGGCACCGGGTTGCCAGTCCATCTTGCTCTTGTCGATGAGGTACGTGCTGGCATTCCAGAGGTACGACATGGTGAAGAGCGCGAAGCCGGTAAGCCACGTCGAATAGCTCTCCCAGTACGACCAGTGCAGATGGTCCGGTAGCACCTTGGGCGCCAGGCCGTACTTCTGCATGTTGTAGAAGCCGCCGCCGTGCACCGCCCATTGCTCGCCGCCGACGCCCTTGTCGAGCGATTCCTTGTCTTGCGGCTTTTCGAGGCTGTTGTCCAGCATCACGAAGTAGAACGAAGCACCGATCCATGCAATGGCGGTGATGACGTGGGCCCAACGCAGCAGCAGGTTGGCCCAGTCGAGGTAATAACTTTCCATTTGCGCTCAACCCCGGAATGGTTCTGGCCTGCTCACCACCGCGGGCACTGTAGGCAGAGAAAGTGCCGCGAACGCCGTTCCTTGAGGGGAACTCGCTCCGCTGCGGCTTGTTGTAAACCGAAGTGTATACACTTTTAAGGTGCCTTTGGGCTGTTTTTTGAACGGTCTTCGAGCGTCCGAGAGGGTCAGCCCATGGACTGCAACAACTGTGCCGCCACCGCGACCGCAATGACCTCCGGCTCCTTGCCGTGAATGCCGGGCGTACCGATCGGGCAGGTGACGCGGCTCATCTCGGCTTCGGTGAAACCACGTGCTTCGAGCCGGTGCCGGAAGGTCGCCCACTTCGTCTTGCTGCCGATCAGGCCGATGTACGGCAGGTCGTCGCGCGCCCTCAGGCGCTTGAGGCAGGCGATGACGATGTCGAGGTCTTCGGAATGGCTGAAGCTCATGATGAGCACGCGCGACTGGGGCGCGAGTTGGGCCACCGCGTCCTGCACCGGCTCCGAATGCTCGGCGTCGATCTGTGCCGGCAGCGCCGCGGGGAACACGCCATCGCGGCTGTCGATCCAGCGCACTGAAAACGGCAGCGTCGCGAGCAGCCGCCCGAGCGCGGCGCCGACATGGCCGCCGCCGAAAAGCGCGACCGGCGGCAGGTGTGCGACCAATTCCCGCTTGAGCGCCGGCGCATCGCGTGCGCCGATCGCCTGGTACGACAGGAACATGACGCCGCCACAGCATTGGCCCAGGCTCGGACCGAGCGGGTAGCGCCGCACGCCGTCGATAGGTGGTGCACCGGCCAGCATCGCGCGTGATTCTTCGGTCGCCTGAAACTCGAGTTGCCCACCGCCGATGGTGCCGGTGAGGCCATTCGCCCACACCGCCATCCAGGTGCCGGCCTCGCGAGGGGCCGAACCTTGCGTCGATGTCACGCGCACCAACACCGCGTTTTCGTGCGCGAGGCGCGCCAGCAGTTCGTCGACGGCGCCGATCAAAACGGAAACCTCCGGTTGCCAATGGTCGAACCGTCGTCAGCGCCTGTCATCCCGCTCACGGTATAAATCTGCCGATGAACTTTCAGTCTCTCTTGCCGTCCTTCTTGCCGTCCGGCCTGCCCACTCTTTTGCGTCGGGCGATGTCCCGCAATCTTGGGTTCGCAACTGCCCTCGTCGGAGCCATCTGGCTTGCCGGCTGCGGCAGCACCAGCCCGACCGCGCCCATCACTTCGCCGGTGCCGGGCCAGCTGAGTCGCGCCGCGGCCGACGGCACGGCAGGAAAGATCCCCCGCCCTTCCGTCGCTGCGACACCGCGCGACTATCGCAAAGACGCCGCACGCCACATCTACGACGGCAACAAGGACCGCATCTACGACGGCAAGATGCCGCCGATGCTCTATGCGGTCGGCACGCTGCAGGTCAACCTCGACACCAACGGCAAGGTGCTCTCGATGCACTGGATGCGCGCGCCGAACCATGCGCCCGAGGTAATCGCCGAGATCGAACGCACGGTGCTGGAGGCTTCGCCTTTTCCGGCGGCCACGCGCATCGGCAAGGTCACCTGGACCGACACCTGGCTGTGGGATCGCGGCGGCCATTTCCAGCTCGACACGCTCACCGAAGGACAGCTCTAGACGCCACAGGCGCATCGGCGTCATCGATCAGGAACCGCGGTAGGTCGAGTAGGCCCAGGGGCTGACCAGCAACGGCACGTGATAGTGCTGGTCGGTGTGCGCCACGCCGAAGTCGAGCGACACGCGGTTCAGGAAGTTGGGCTCGGGCAGCTTCACCCCGAGCGTCTTGAAGTACGCCGCCACGTCGAACACCAGCCGGTAGGTGCCGACCTTGATGGTGTCGTTATCGTAAAGCGGGCCATCGCTGCGGCCATCGGCATTGAGGGTGAAGCGCCGCACCAGCGCGGCGGTGTCGCCCTCGGTGGTGTACAGCGCGACGGACATGCCGGCAGCAGGGCCGCCATGCATCGTGTCCAGTACGTGTGTGCTCAAGCCCATAAGTGCCCCTTCATTTGTGTCGCTTCATTCGGTGGACAAAAGTGTATACAGTTACTGGCTTTGGGTCTATCATCAAAAACATGGACGCTGCCCCCGCCACCCTGTCGAGCACTCGCGCCATCGTCGATGCGCTTACCAAAGCCATAGTGGAGCACCGTCTGCAGCCCGGCAGCAAGCTCGCGGAACAAAAGCTGGCCGACCACTTCGGCGTCTCTCGCACCCTGGTGAGGCAAGCTTTGTTCCAGCTTTCGCAAAATCGGCTGATCCGGCTGGAGCCGGCACGCGGCGCGTTCGTCGCGGCGCCGGCCGTCGACGAGGCTCGCCAGGTGTTCGCGGTGCGCCGCATGCTGGAAACCGCGATGACGCGCGAGTTCGTGCTGACCGTGACGCCTGCCAAGATCAAGGCCCTGCGCGAGCATGTCGCACTTGAAAAAGCCGCGGTGGCGGGTGAAGACGTCTCCGATCGCACCGAGCTGCTCGGCGACTTTCATGTGCGCATGGCCGAGCTCATGGGCAACAAGGTGCTGGCGCAAATGCTGGGCGAACTGATCTCGCGCTGCGCCCTCATTACGCTGATGTACCAGACCACCAGCGCTGCCGAGCATTCCAACGACGAGCATGCCGACATCGTGAAAGCGCTCGCCGCCAAGGACGAAGAGCGTGCCGTACGCCTCATGGCAGAGCACCTCGAACACGTCGAGGCCCATCTCGTTTTCGACCGGAAAGTTCCGACCCACGACATCACCCTGGCGCTGTCCTGAGACCCCGCCGCCGGAGCCACGCATGACCCCCACCCAAGACAAACGCCAGGACAACGAACCAGACCGCCAGCCCATGGTCTATCCGCGCGACATGGTCGGCTATGGCCGCAACCCGCCGCACGCGCAATGGCCCGGCCAGGCGAAGATCGCGCTGCAATTCGTTTTGAACTACGAAGAAGGCGGCGAGAACAATCCGCTGCACGGCGACGCGACCTCGGAGACGTTTCTGTCGGAACTGGTCACCGCGCAGGCCTACGAAAACCGCCACATGACGATGGAGTCGATGTACGAGTACGGCTCGCGCGCCGGTGTCTGGCGCATCCTGCGCGAGTTCGAATCGCGTGGCCTGCCCATGACGGTGTTCGGCGTCGGTATGGCGCTGCAGCGCTACCCCGAACTGCTAGAGACGTTCATGAAGAATGGCTACGAAATCGCCAACCATGGACTGCGCTGGATTCATTACCAAAACCTGCCGATCGCCACCGAGAAGCGCCATATCGACATAGGCACCCACGTGCTGCGCGATATGACCGGCGGCCAATGGCCGGTCGGCTGGTACACCGGCCGCGACAGCCCCAACACGCGACGTCTGGTGGTCGACCAGGGAAGCTACGAATACGACAGCGACTACTACGGCGACGACCTGCCGTTCTATGCGCAGGTAGAGAAGACCGACGGCAGCGTGGTGCCGCACTTGGTTGTGCCCTACTCGCTCGACTGCAACGACATGCGCTTCGTACAGGCGCAGGGGTTCAACACCGGCGAGCACTTCTTCAACTACTTGAAGGACAGCTTCGACGCGCTGTATGCAGAGGGCGAAGAGGCACCGAAGATGATGAGCATCGGCATGCACTGCCGCCTGCTCGGCAAGCCGGGGCGCATCGGTTCGCTCAAGCGTTTTCTGGACTACGTGCAGGGCCACGAGCGGGTATGGATCTGCCGTAGGGTCGACATCGCGCGGCACTGGAAGCAGGTGCATCCCTTCGTTCCCACGGCCATCGAAGCCTGACATGGCCCTCACCATCGACCAGTTGAACGCCGCCGCGCCGGCACAAGCCGTTGCATTGCTCGACGGCATCTACGAGCACTCACCCTGGGTGGCAGAGAAGGCATTGCAAGCGCGGCCCTTCCGTTCGTTGCAGCACCTGAAGCACGCGATGGCGCAGGCCGTGACCGGCGCCAGCGCAGAGCAGCAGCTTGCGCTGATCCGCCTGCATCCGGAGCTCGCCGGCAAGCAGATGGAGAGCAACACGCTCACCGCCGAATCGACCAACGAACAGGGCAAGGCCGGGCTCACGAACTGCACGGGCGAAGAACTGGCGCACATCCGCCGACTCAATGCCATCTACGGCCAGAAGTTCGGCTTTCCGTTCATCCTGGCCGTGCGAGGACCGCGCGGCACGGGCCTCTCCAAGCGCGAGATCATCGACACCTTCGAGCGGCGCGTGCATCACCATCCGTCGTTCGAACAAGGCGAGGCGCTGCGCAACATCCATCGCATCGCCGAGATCCGGCTAGGCGACAAGTTCGCCCACGTACCGACGCTCGGCAACGAGGTGTGGGACTGGCAGGAGGCGCTGTCGGTGCACACCGATCCGGGCTATGCCGAACTCGGCCAGCTCACCGTCACCTACCTCACCGACGCGCACCGCGCCTGCGCCGCGCAGCTCGCGCAGGGCATGCGCGATTGCGGCTTCGACACCGTCGGGATCGACGCGGTCGGCAACGTGGTCGGCCGCTACGAGGGAACGACACCCGATGCGAAAGCGCTGCTCACAGGCTCGCATTACGACACCGTGCGCAATGGCGGCAAGTACGACGGACGACTCGGCATCTTCGTGCCGATGGCCTGCGTGCGCGAGCTCAAGAAGCAGAACCGCCGCCTGCCCTTCGCCTTCGAAGTCGTCGGCTTTGCCGAAGAAGAAGGCCAGCGCTACAAGGCGACCTTTCTGGGATCGGGCGCGCTCATCGGGCACTTCAATCCAGCCTGGCTCGATCAGCAGGATGCCGATGGCGTGACCATGCGCAATGCGATGGCGCACGCCGGACTCGAGCCTGAAGACATCCCGAAGATCCAGCGCGACCCGAAGAAATACCTGGGCTTCGTCGAGGTCCACATCGAGCAAGGCCCGGTGCTGAACGAGCTCGACTTGCCGCTCGGCATCGTGACTTCGATCAACGGCAGCGTGCGCTACGTCGGCGAAGTGATCGGCATGGCAAGCCACGCCGGCACCACGCCGATGGACCGGCGCCGCGACGCTGCCGCCGCCGTCTCCGAGCTGATACTTTTCGCAGAGCAACGTGCCGGCAAGGACGACGACTCGGTCGCCACCGTCGGCATGCTGCAAGTACCCAACGGCTCCATCAACGTGGTGCCGGGCAGCTGCAAATTCAGCCTCGACATCCGCGCACCGAACAACGCACAGCGCGATGCGGTGGTTGATGATGTGCTGGCTGCCTTGAAGGACATCTGCGCGCGCCGCGCGGTGCGCTACACGCTCGAAGAGACGATGCGCGCCGCCGCCGCGCCGAGCGATGCGCAATGGCAGCAGCGCTGGGAGAAGGCGGTCGACGCGCTCGGCATTCCACTGTTCCGCATGCCCAGCGGTGCCGGCCATGATGCGATGAAGCTGCACGAAGTCATGCCGCAAGCGATGCTCTTCGTGCGCGGGATCAACTCGGGCATCAGCCACAACCCGCTCGAATCGAGCACCAACGACGACATCCAGCTGGCGGTCGAAGCCTTCTCGCTTCTGCTCGACAACCTGGCGCTGGAACAGACGCACTGAACCCCGACAACCTCATGACCGACTACGCAAAGCTCGACGCCTGGATCGATGCGCACTTCGACGACGAAGTGAAGTTCCTGCAGCAGCTGGTGCGCGTGCCGACCGACACGCCACCGGGCAACAACGCGCCGCATGCGGAGCGCACTGCTGAATTGCTGAAGGACTTCGGCTTCGAGGCGGAGAAGCATCCGGTGCCGGCGCAGGAGGTCGCGGACTACGGACTCGAATCGATCACCAACCTGATCGTGCGGCGACAGTACGGCGCCGCAGGCGAAGGCCTCACCGTCGCGCTCAATGCGCACGGCGACGTGGTGCCGCCCGGCGAAGGCTGGACGCACGACCCCTACGGCGGCGAGATCGACGACGGCAGCGTCTACGGCCGCGCGACGGCGGTGAGCAAGAGCGACTTCGCCAGCTTCACCTTCGCAACGCGCGCGCTCGAAGCCGTGGCCCGGCCGAGCAAGGGCACCGTCGAATTGCACTTCACCTACGACGAGGAATTCGGTGGCCTTCTCGGCCCGGGCTGGCTGTTGAAGAACGGCCTGACAAAGCCCGACTTGATGATCGCTGCTGGCTTCAGCTACGAAGTGGTCACCGCGCACAACGGCTGCCTGCAGATGGAAGTAACGGTGCACGGCAAGATGGCACACGCCGCGATTCCTGACACCGGCATCGACGCATTGCAGGGCGCGACCAAAATCCTGAATGCTCTCTATGCGCAGAACGCGCTCTATAAAAAGGTGACGTCCAAGGTCGAGGGCATCACGCACCCTTACCTCAACGTCGGCCGCATCGAAGGCGGCACCAACACCAACGTGGTGCCCGGCAAGGTTGTCTTCAAGCTCGACCGCCGCATGATCCCGGAAGAGAACCCGGTCGAGGTCGAGGCCACCATCCGCAAAGTAATTGCCGATGCGGCAGCAGAATCCACTGGAATCACCGTTGGCATCAAACGCCTGCTGCTCGCGAATTCGATGCGCCCGCTGCCCGGCAACAAGCCGCTGGTCGACGCGATCCAGAAGCACGGTGCAGCCATCTTCGGCGAACCGATCAAGGCGATGGGAACGCCTCTCTACACCGACGTACGGCTCTACGCCGAGGCCGGCATTCCGGGCGTGATCTACGGCGCCGGCCCGCGTACCGTGCTCGAGTCGCACGCCAAACGCAACGACGAGCGGGTGCTGCTGGAAGACCTGCGCCGCGCCACCAAGGTGATCGCGCGGACGCTGGCAGATTTGCTGGCCTGAAGGGCAAACGTGCGCGCACGCCGTCGAAACTTCTCGCGGTGGTTCGCAGAGAGGACGAGTTCCTGCTGGGCCTGGCCAGTTATCCCAACGTTTCGCCGCTCACCTGGGCCAGGTAACTGGTCACCTGCCTTGAGGAATGTCCGACAGCATGGACCGCCGCTTCGAGCTCCGACCTGGTGCATCCCAGCTGCGTGATCCAGGACTGGGCAGTCACCGGATCGTCCAGCGCCACCCACTTGCGCTCTACATCGGCAAGCTCGAAAGAGAGAAGACCGAGTTCGGGTGAGCGTGGGTCTGCACCCTGCATTGAGGCGGCCAGCGACTGGAATTGTTCCATCAGGCGAGCTTTGTCCGGGATGTCCATGGGATGCCTTGAGGCTGTGTGTCCTTGGTCTACGGAACCGTGGAGTCTTCGGATCACGATGACATCGTGGCCTAGCGCCAAGTCCTACGGCGGCCCCGCTGCCACCGGCTGGCGTGAAGCTTGCAACCCCGCCTCTGCGACGCCGCGAAACGAACCCGGCGCCGCAGAGCGTGCGGGTTTCTCGCTATTCAGCCAGCCCGATACTTTGTATACAGTTTCGCGTACAACTTGGTGAACAGGAAACATGGCATGACGGATTCACTTTTGCAAGCGGCTCGCCCGGCCGTTCATCCCGTGGACCAACACCTGCCAGCGGGCAAGCTCGCTGCCCTGGGCCTGCAGCACGTGCTGGTCATGTATGCAGGCGCCGTCGCGGTGCCGCTCATCGTCGGCCGCGCGCTCAAGCTCAGCCCTGAAGAGGTCGCGCTGCTGATCTCGGCCGACTTGTTCTGCTGCGGCATCGCCACGCTGATCCAGTCGCTCGGCGCGACGCAATGGTTCGGTGTCAAGCTGCCGGTCATGATGGGTGTGACCTTTGCGTCGGTCGCGCCGATGGTCGCCATCGCCAGTGCCAACCCGGGGCAGTCCGGTGCGCAGTTGCTGTTCGGCTCGATCATCGGCGCCGGCATCATCTCGATACTGATCGCGCCGCTGGTGAGTCGCGTGCTGCGGTTCTTTCCGCCGGTGGTCACCGGCACCATCATCGCGGTCATCGGCATCAGCCTGATGCGCGTCGGCATCAACTGGATCTTCGGCAACCCGTTCGGCCCCACTGCGCCCAACGTGGTCGACCCGGCCTATGCCAAGTGGCTCGCCGACGTGACTTCACCCGGCTCGGCGATTCCGCCGCTGCCCAAGGGCCTGGCCCTGCTGCCGACGGTGCCCAACCCCAAGTACGCCGACCTCACGGGCGTCGGCATCGCGGCGCTGGTGTTGGTCTCGATTCTGCTCATCGTCAAGTTCGCCAAGGGCTTCGTCGCCAACATCTCGGTGCTGCTCGGCATCGTGATCGGCGCCGTGGTTGCGACGGCCATGGGCATCATGACTTTCGAGAAAGTCGGCAAGGCGGCGTGGGTCGACGTGGTGCTGCCGTTCCACTTCGGCATGCCGCAGTTCGATCCGTTTTTGATCTTCACCATGACGCTCGTGATGATCGTGGTGATGATCGAATCGACCGGCATGTTCCTGGCGCTGGGTGAAATGACCGACCGCAAGATCAGCCAGCAAGACCTGGCGCGCGGCCTGCGCACCGACGGTTTGGGCACGCTGATCGGCGGCATTTTCAATACCTTTCCGTACACCAGCTTCTCGCAAAACGTCGGGCTGGTCGCCGTCACGGGCGTCAAGAGCCGCTTCGTCTGCGTGGCGGGCGGCGTGATCCTTGTCGTGCTGGGGCTGTTGCCCAAGATGGCGGCGCTGGTGGAATCACTGCCCACCGTGGTGCTGGGCGGGGCCGGGCTGGTGATGTTCGGCATGGTCGCTGCCACCGGTATCCGCATTCTGTCGGGCGTCGACTTCAAGACCAACCGACACAACGCGATGATCGTCGCGGTGTCGATCGGCGTCGGCATGATCCCGCTCATTGCGCCCAACTTCAAGCAGTGGATGCCGCACAGCATTCACTCGCTGATCGAGTCAGGCATCTTGCTGACGTCGATCGCAGCAGTGCTGTTAAACCTGTTTCTGAACGGGACCACGCACGACGAAGAGGCGATCGTCAACGCGGCGCGGCAGGCCGAGGCGCACTAGCGCACCTGCGCTCAGACCACCCTCACGTTGATGTCGTAGAGCCCGTCGATGTGCCCCGTCATCACATCGCCGACGACGACCGGGCCGACGTTCTCCGGCGTGCCCGAATAGATGATGTCGCCGGGAAACAGCTCGTTGTAGATCGACAGGTTGGCGATCTGTTCGGCCACGCTCCAGATCATTTTCGACAGGTCACTCGACTGCTTGACCTGCCCATTCACCTTCAGCGAAATCGCGCCCTTGGTGAAGTGCCCGGTCTGGCTCACCGGATGCAGATGGCTGACCACGGCCGAGTGGTCGAACGACTTGCCGATCTCCCACGGCTTCTTTTCTGCGGCCATGGCGTTCTGCAGATCGCGCCGCGTCATGTCGAGGCCCACGGCATAGGCATAGACGCAATCGAGCGCCTGCTCCGGCCGGATGTTGCGGCCACCCTTGTGCAGCGCCGCCACGAGTTCGACTTCGTAGTGGTAGTTCTTCGTGACTGGCGGATACGGGTGATCGACAGTCACGCCACGCGCCACCAATTGCACCGCGTCGTTCGGTTTTTGGAAGAAGAACGGCGGCTCGCGTGTCGGGTCGGAACCGCGCTCGACCGCGTGCGCAGCATAGTTGCGGCCGATGCAGTAGACGCGCCGCACCGGAAACACCTCGTCGCTGCCCATGATCGGGATGGTGCTGCCCATCACCTGGAACTTGGGGATGCCGCCGGCCGTTGGGCTGCCGGAAGTCCCCGATGTGGTCGAAGTGGCGCAGCCTGCAAGGGCACCGGCACCAACCGCGGTTCCGAGTTGCAGCAATGCCCGGCGGCGTGAGGGTTGGGCTTTTTCCTGTGTCATGTCTTTGCTTGTCTTTCCGGTCATCAAGATCGATGTCAGCCTACGACGGTGCACCCCAACTGGAATCGGTATTCGCCCGGAGTGCCAGCAGAGCGCCTCAGCCGACACGTGCCGTCCTGTCGCTCGGCTAAAGTCCGAGCCATATGAATTCCCCTCAACTCCAGCGCGGCGTGTTTCTGGCGCTTTTGTTCGCCGTCACCGCCGCCTTCGTTTGGGTGTTGATGCCTTTTTTCGGCGCGGTGATGTGGGGCGTGGCCCTGGCCATATTGTTCACGCCGCTCTACAACCTGCTGCTGAAAAAGATGCCGCAGCGCAGGACACTGGCCGCGATGGCCACCCTCGCGATCTGTCTCGTCATCGTGATCCTGCCGCTGGCGCTGGTTGGCGTTTCGCTGGTGCAGGAGGTGGCCTTGGTGGCGCAAAACATTCGTTCGGGGCAGATCAACTTCGCCAACTACTTTCAGCAGATCCTGGCCGCGTTGCCACGCTGGTTGCTGAATCTTCTCGAGCGCTTCAACCTCGGCGATATGGCCGCATGGGAGGCGCGCATCACCGCAGGCGCCGCAGAAGGCAGCCAATTGGTGGCGGGCAAGGCGCTGACCATCGGGCAAAACACCTTCGACTTCCTGGTGAGCTTCTTCGTGATGCTCTACCTGCTGTTCTTCCTGCTGCGCGACGGTGCACCTTTGTCCAAGAAGGTTCGCGACGCCTTGCCGCTCGCCAAACCGCACACGCACTACCTGCTCAACAAGTTCACCACCGTCATCCGCGCGACCATCAAAGGCAACGTGGCAGTGGCGATTGCGCAGGGCACGATCGGCGGCCTCTCCTTTTTCTTTCTCGGCGTTCAGGGCGCGCTGCTCTGGGCCGTGCTGATGGCGTTTTTGTCACTGCTGCCGGCAGTGGGCGCAGCGCTGATCTGGGGACCGGTCGCCATCTACTTTCTGGCGACCGGGCACTTCTGGCAAGGCGGCGTGCTGATCTTCGTCGGCGTGTTCGTCATCGGCCTGGTCGACAACATCCTGCGGCCGCTGCTGGTCGGCAAAGACACGCAGATGCCCGACTACATCGTGCTGATGTCGACCATCGGCGGCATCGCGGTTTTCGGCATCAACGGCTTCGTGATCGGACCGCTGATCGCGGCGCTCTTCATGGCGGCGTGGGATCTTTTTGCCATCTCGAACGAAAACGACGAGAAGACGACCGGGACGCACTAGCTCGGCGTGCGTGCAGCTCGCCTGCGCCGACTTCGTTGACCATGGCCCAGCACAGGCACAGTCCTTGCTGGCCATTGGAGCCCGACGCTCATCGCACGCGCAGTCTCGGTTGCCACCGCGCCAAGCCCATTTTTGTCTACCCCCGCAGCCCATGACCCACTCCTTCTTTCAACCGCCCACGACATCGCGCTACGCCCTGCGTCAACTCAGCGCACCGGGTTGCCTGGTCGAGGGCGACTTTTCGGCGCGCCGCTCCGAAGGCCTCGTCGGCATCGATCTGCTGGTCGAGAACGGTCGCATCGCCGCCATCGAGCCGGCCGGCACGTTGCCCGCAGAACTGGGCCCCGATCTCGATGCGTCGATGGTGTTGCCGGGCATGGTCGACTGCCACACCCACCTCGACAAGGGACACATCTGGCCGCGTCAGCCCAACACCACCGGCGACGGTGCGGGCGCCGCAAAGGCCACGATGGCCGACCGTTCGGCGCACTGGAGCGCCGAAGACGTGCGGCGTCGCATGGAGTTCGGCCTTTCGACCGCCTATGCCAAGGGCGTGGTCGCGATCCGCACGCACCTCGACTCGCTGGCACCGCAGTCTTCGATCTCGTTCCCAGTGCTGCGCGAAATGCGCGAGCGCTGGGCCGGCCGCATCGATCTGCAGGTGTCGTCGATCGCGCCGATGGACATCTTCTTGACCGACGAAGGACGCCAGCTGGCCGACATCGTTGCCGAGAGTGGGGGCAACCTGGGTTGCGTCACGCGCTTCGGCAAGTACCCCGACGATCCGATGCCGGCAGAACTCGACGAGGCGCTGGCCAACGTGTTCACCCTGGCGATGGAACGCGGACTCGACATGGACCTGCACGTCGACGAGTCGACCGACCCGCGCTCGCGAACGCTCATTCGCGTGGCACGCACCGCGCTGCAAAAAGACTTTGCGGGCCGCATCCTGTGCGGGCATTGCACCGCGCTGGCCTTGCAGACCGATGAGTTCATCGAAGAGACGATCGCGGCCTGCCGCGATGCCGGCATCGACATCGTCAGCCTGCCGACGGTCAACATGTACCTGCAAGACCGCAGCCCGACGGCGCGCACGCCGCGTTGGCGCGGCGTGACCACGCTGCACGAAATGAAGGCGGCCGGCTTGCGCGTGGCGGTGGCCGGCGATAACTGCCGCGACCCGTTCTATGCCTACGGCGATCACGACATGCTCGACACCTTCACGCAGGCCGTGAAGATTCTGCATCTGGACCATCCGCTGGACGACTGGATCAAGGCCGCCACGGCCACCCCGGCCGCCATCATGGGCATCGACCGCGGCACGCTCGAGGTGGGCATGCCGGCCGACCTGATCGTGCTCAAGGCGCGCAACTATTCCGAGATGCTGGCGCGTACGCAATTCGACCGCACCGTGATCCGCGACGGCAAGGCGATCGACACCTCGCTGCCCGACTACCGGCTTCTCGACGACATCGTGCACCTCTGAAGCCAGGGTCGGCGCCGGCTTGACGGTATTTCCACTACACATGGAAACCATGCTTTGCAGTAGCCTGTTTCTTTCGCCCAAAGAACCAGGAGACACTTCATGGCAGCCGACCTTTCCCCCGCAGAACAAGCACTGCGCGACGCCGCACGCGAGTACCACCGCAGCCCTGTGCGCGGCAAGATCTCGATCACGCCGACCAAGCCGCTGCTGAACCAGCGCGACCTGTCGCTGGCCTACTCGCCCGGCGTGGCATACCCCTGCCTCGACATCCAGGCCGACCCGTCGCTGGCGGCCGTCTATACGTCGCGCGGCAACTTGGTCGGCGTGGTGACCAACGGCACCGCGGTGCTGGGACTGGGCAACATCGGTCCGCTCGCCAGCAAGCCGGTGATGGAAGGCAAGGCATGCCTGTTCAAGAAGTTCGCGGGCATCGATGTGTTCGACATCGAGCTGGCCGAGAACGACCCCGACAAGCTGGTCGACATCATCGCGGCACTGGAGCCGACGCTGGGCGGCATCAACCTCGAGGACATTAAAGCGCCCGAGTGCTTCTACATCGAGCGCAAGCTGCGCGAGCGCATGAACATTCCGGTGTTCCACGACGACCAGCATGGCACCGCCATCATCTCCGCTGCGGCGCTCATCAACGGGCTCGAACTCGTCGGCAAGAAGATCGAAGACGTGAAGATCGCGGTGTCCGGTGCGGGTGCGGCAGCCATCGCCTGCCTCGACGTGATGGTCGGCCTGGGTGCCAAGCACAGCAACATCTACGCGGTCGATTCGAAGGGCCTGATCTTCATGGGCCGGGCCGGTGGTTTCGACGATTCGAAGTCGCGCTACGCACAAAAAGACACTGGAGCCCGCACGCTGGCCGACGTCATGAAAAATGCCGATGTGTTCCTCGGCTGCTCGGCGCCCGGCGTGGTCACGCAGGACATGGTGAAGAGCATGGGCAGCCAGCCCATCATCCTGGCGCTGGCCAACCCGGAGCCTGAGATCCGCCCCGAACTGGCGAAGGCGGTGCGGCCCGACTGCATCATCGCAACCGGTCGTTCGGACTATCCGAACCAGGTCAACAACGTGCTGTGCTTTCCGTACATCTTTCGCGGCGCACTGGACTGCGGCGCCAGCAAGATCACCGAAGAAATGAAGCTCGCCTGCGTGCGCGAAATCGCCGAGCTGACCAAGGCCGACATCAGCGAAGAAGTCGCGACCGCCTATGCGGGGCAGGAGCTGGTGTTCGGGCCCGACTACATCATTCCGAAGCCCTTCGATTCGCGGTTGATCCTGCGCATCGCACCGGCCGTCGCCAAGGCCGCGCAGGCGTCGGGCGTGGCACTGCGCCCCATCGAAGACCTGGAAGCCTATCGCCAGCACCTCACGCAGTTCGTCTACCAGACTGGCATGTTCATGCGGCCGGTGTTCACTGCAGCCAAGCTGGCGAAGGCCAAGCGCGTGGCCTATGCAGAAGGCGAAGACGACCGCGTGCTGCGCGCGGCGCAATTGGCAGTCGACGAAGGCCTGGCGCGGCCGGTGCTGATCGGCCGGCCGGCGGTCATCGAGGCGCGTGTCAAGAAGGCCGGGCTGCATCTGAACCTGGAGAAGGACGTCGACATCGTCGACCCCGAGAACGACCCGCGCTTTCGCACCTACTGGGAGGCGTATCACAAGCTCATGGGCCGCCGCGGCATCTCTCCGGAGGCCTCGAAGGCGATGGTGCGCCGCTCCAACACGACCATCGCGGCGTTGATGGTGCATCTGGGCGATGCCGACGCGATGTTGTGCGGCCTGGTCGGCCGCTTCGACAGCCACTTGAAGATCCTCGGCCAGCTGCTCGGCACGCAGCGCGGTGGACCCGGCTTCGCTACGCTGAACGCGCTGACCCTGGAAAAGCACACCCTCTTCATCGCCGACACCAATGTGCATGAAGACCCGAGCGCCGAGACACTGGCGCAGATCGCCATGATGGCCGCCGAAGAAGTGCGCCGCTTCGGCCTCCCACCCAAGGTGGCCTTCTTGTCGCATTCGAACTTCGGCACGTCCGAGCGCGGCTCGGCCCGCAAGATGCGCATCGCCCGCGACCTGTTCGCCAAGATGGCGCCCGACATCGAGTGCGACGGCGAGATGCACGGCGACGCCGCCCTGTCTGAAGAAGTGCGCTTCCAGTCGATGCCCGATAGCACCCTCACCGGTTCGGCCAACCTGCTGATCTGCCCGAACCTCGACGCCGCGAACATCCTGTTCAACGTGTTGAAGATGACCGGCGGCAACGGCATCACGGTCGGCCCGATCCTGCTCGGTGCAACGCGCTCGGCGCATGTGCTGACGCCGTCAGCCACGGTGCGGCGTGTGGTGAACATGACGGCACTCGCCGTCGCAAACGCCAATATCCAGAAGTAGCCGCGCCACGCAAAAGACGCGAGCGGGTTCGCACCAAGTGCGTGCGGGCACCGTTTTTGCTTGAATCCGGTGCATCACTCACCGGATTCCAGAATGAACAAACGCCAACTGCTCCAGACCTTCCTCTCCGCCTCGGCGCTCAGCTTTGGCCTTGCCGCCGGCGCACAGACGATGACGCCGATCAAGTTTCAACTCGACTGGCGGTTCGAAGGCCCGGCGGCGCTCTTTCTTCATCCGGCGGCCAAGGGCTACTTCAAGGCGGCGGGGCTGGATGTGGCGGTCGATGCGGGCAATGGCTCCGGCGGCACCGTGACGCGTGTGGCCTCAGGCGCTTACGACATGGGCTTTGCCGACATGGCGGCGCTGATGGAATTCCATGCCAACAACCCGGACGCGCCCAACAAGCCGATCGCCGTGATGATGGTCTACAACAACACGCCGGCGTCGGTCATGGCGCTGAAGAAGAGCGGCATCACCAAGCCCGCCGACCTGACGGGCAAGAAGCTCGGCGCTCCGGTGTTCGACGCCGGTCGTCGCGCCTTTCCGATCTTCGCCAAAGCCAACAACATCGGCGCGGTGCAATGGACCACCATGGACCCGGCGCTGCGCGAGACCATGCTGATGCGCGGCGACATCGATGCGATCACCGGCTTCACCTTCACCTCGCTGCTCAACCTCGAAGCGCGCGGCGCCAAGGCGGCCGACGTGGTAGTGCTGCCCTATCCCGACTACGGCGTGAAGCTCTATGGCAATGCCATCGTCGTCTCTCCCAAGCTGCTGAAAGAAAACCCGGCGGCGGTGAAGGCATTTCTCGCGGCCTTTGCCAAGGGCATGAAGGAAGTGATCGCCAGCCCGGCCGTCGCGATCGAATCGGTGAAGGCGCGGGACGGCATCATCGACAGCAAGCTCGAAACGCGACGCCTGCAACTCGCCATCGACACTGTTATCAACACGCCCGACGCGCGTGCCGAAGGCTTCGGCAACGTGAACGCCGGCCGCATGGCACTGATGGCCTCGCAGGTGTCCGACGCCTTCAATACCAAGACCCGCGTGAGCCCCGATGCCGTGTGGAACGGGACCATGCTGCCGACCGCGGCCGAGCTCAACGTCCTGAAGAAGTGATGGCCGGGACTGCGGGTCCGACCAACCAACCGGACGCCCCTTTCGTCGACTTCCAGGACGTCTGGCTCGCCTACAACGAAGAGCTGTTGCGCGCCAATCACTTCGCGGTCGAAGCCATCGACCTCAAGGTGAAGCGTGGCGAGTTCATCGCCATCGTCGGGCCTTCGGGCTGCGGCAAATCGACCTTCATGAAGCTCGCGACTGGGCTGCGCATGCCGTCGATGGGCCGCATCCGCATCGACGGTTCGCCGGTCACCGGGCCCCTCAAGATTTCGGGCATGGCGTTTCAGGCGCCGTCGCTGCTGCCCTGGCGCACCACGGTCGACAACGTGCTGCTGCCGCTGGAGATCGTCGAGCCCTATCGCTCGTCGTTCAAGCGCAATCGAAAAGAGTACGTCGAGCGCGCCCGCAAGCTGCTGCAGAAGGTGGGCCTCGCGGGCTATGAAGACAAGTTTCCGTGGCAGCTGTCGGGCGGCATGCAGCAGCGCGCCAGCATCTGCCGAGCGCTCATTCACGAACCCAAGATGCTGTTGCTCGACGAGCCCTTCGGCGCGCTCGATGCCTTCACGCGTGAGGAGCTCTGGTGCATCCTGCGAGACCTCTGGACCGAGCAGCAGTTCAACGTGATCCTGGTCACGCACGACCTGCGCGAGTCGGCTTTTCTGGCCGATACGGTGTATGTGATGAGCAAGAGCCCCGGCCGTTTCGTCGTCAAGCGCGAGATCGAATTGCCGCGTCCACGCGAACTCGAACTCACCTACACCAAGGAGTTCACCGATATCGTGCTCGAGTTGCGCAGCCACATCGGCGCTATACGGGGAAGTACAGGCAATACCGGCATCAGTGCCGCGGCCAAGTCATCGACGGTGGTGACACCATGATGAAGAACAGCAAGGAGATCGAGCGCTGGTCGCCGTGGCTACTTCTGGTCGCGGTTCTGGTGCTGTGGCAAATCATCTGCGACGGCTTCGGCGTGTCGGAGTTCATCTTTCCGAGCCCGTGGCGCATCTGGACGCAGTTCTGGGAGTTCAAGCTCATCATCGCGGGCCATGCGTGGCGCACCTACTGGGTCACGATGGCGGGCTTCGGGCTGGCGATCGTGGTGGGCGTGCTGCTCGGCTTCGTGGTCGGCAGCTCGCGACTGGCGTATGCGGCGATGTACCCGCTCATGACGGCTTTCAACGCGCTGCCCAAGGCGGCCTTCGTGCCGATCCTTGTCGTGTGGTTCGGCATCGGTGCCGGGCCGGCCATCCTCACCGCGTTCTTGATCAGCTTCTTCCCGATCATGGTCAACATCGCGACCGGCCTCGCGACGCTGGAGCCAGAGCTGGAAGACGTGCTGCGCGTGCTCGGCGCCAAGCGCTGGGACGTGCTGATCAAGATCGGCTTGCCGCGCTCCATGCCGTACTTCTTCGCTTCCCTCAAGGTCGCGATCACCCTGGCCTTCGTCGGCACCACCGTGTCCGAGATGACGGCCGCCAACGAAGGCATAGGCTACCTGCTGATCTCCGCCGGCTCGGCCATGCAGATGGGCCTGGCCTTTGCCGGCCTCATGGTGGTCGGCGCGATGGCGATGGCGATGTACGAGCTCTTCAGCGTGATCGAAAAGCACACGACCGGCTGGGCGCACAGAGGCTCGCAGAATGAGTGATCCACACGTGATCAACGAATGACCGATGAGCAGATAGCGCAAGCGTTGCGCCGGGCAGATGCAGTCGCGCGACGCGCCATGGCGATGGGCCGACACCCGTTCGGGGCAGTGCTCATCGCACCCGACGGCGAGACGGTGCTGGCCGAGCAGGGCAACATCGACACTGTCCATCATGCAGAGGCGACGCTGGCGCGCCACGCGTCGCAGAACTGGCCTGCTGACTACCTGTGGCAGTGCACGCTGGTCACGACCTTCGAGCCGTGCGCGATGTGTGCGGGCACCGCGTACTGGGCGAACATCGGCCGCATCGTCTACGGCGCCGAAGAAGCCGACCTGCTCGCGCTCACCGGCGACCATCCCGAGAACCCGACCTTGCGCCTGCCGTGCCGCGAGGTGTTCGCAAGCGGGCAGAAGGCGGTCGAGGTGATCGGTCCGGTGCCGGTGCTGGCCGATGAAATGATCGCCACGCACCGCGGCTTCTGGGATCGCAATGAAGACAAACGCGGCACCTGAGACGCGTCTGCATTGGCGTCAAGCGCCGCCGTAGCGCTCGGTCTTGATTCGCGTCGCCGGCACGTCGGCATCGACCAGTCCGTTGGCCACCGCTTCGACGAACCGGTTGGCGCCGCAGACGAACACATGACGCGGTGCGTTGTTCCAGTCGCCAAGCACATCGGCTATTGCACCGGCATCGAGCCGTCGACCCCGATCGACCAGCCGCGGCGGTCGCTCGCGCGTGGTCACGGCGACGAAATTGAGGCCGGGCCGCGTCGCTTCGAGTGCGAGCAACTCGGCGTGGAATGGAAGGTCCGCCGCAGTGCGTGCGGAACAGAGCAGCAGCACCGGCGTTGTGGTGGGCTCGGCAGCCCACGCACGCACCATCGCCATCAACGGCGCGATGCCTGAGCCGCCTGCGATCAACAACAGCGGCCCGCCATCGGCCGGTCGCCAGACGAAGTGCCCGCCGAGCGGCCCGCGCACTTCGATGCTGTCGCCGACCTCGGCGATATCGTGGAAGAAAGGCGAGACTTCACCGTTATCGAGCTTCTCGATGACGAGTTCGACGGGCCCCGCGCGGGGGGCCGAAGCGATCGAATAACTGCGTTGTGCAGCGTAGCCGTCGGGCGCAGTCAGTCGCACATCGAGGTGTTGGCCCGCCCTGTGCGAAGCCAGTTGCGACGCCAGCTGCGGAACGTCGAGAAAGAAGCTTTTGATGCGCGGCGTGAGCTGCGCGATGCGCTGTATTTTTGCCTCACGCCACGGGCCCTTCGGCTCGCTGGCTTCCATCAAGGATCGTCCGAATAGCGCTGCTGACGCCAGGGATCGCCGTATATGTGATAGCCGCGCAGTTCCCAGAAGCCGGCTTCGTCGCGCGCGGTGAACTTGAGTCCCTTGATCCACTTCGCGCTCTTCCAGAAGTACAGGTGCGGCACCAGCAAGCGCGCCGGGCCGCCATGCTCTGGCGCGAGCGGCTGGCCATCGAAATGCGTTGCGACCATGGCACGCCCGCCGAGCAGATCGGCGGCCGGCACGTTGGTGTCGTAGTCGTCGAGCGACAGCGCCAGCAGCCACGGCGTGGGCGCCGCGATGCCGGCGTCGGTCAGCAAATCGTCGATCGTCACGCCTTCCCAGCGGGTGTCGAATTTCGACCAGGTGGTGACGCAGTGGATGTCGCCTTGCCACACAGTGCGAGGCAGCGCCATGAACTCGTCCCAGGTCCAGCGCTTCAAGGGCCGCGGGCCGTCGCTCAGAGTGAACCGCCAGGCAGCCATGTCGATGCGAGGCGCCGGCCCCTTCGACAACACCGGGAAGTCATCCGTCTCGAACTGGCCCGGCGGCAAGCGGTTGGCAAAGGCCGCCGTGGGCCGTCGCCCGGTGAATCCGCGTGTAACCATGTCGATGACGTCCGGTGTTGGGTTGAATTGAAATGGGCGTTCTCTTTTGGAAGGCTAACGCTCTTCGCGCTCCCGTGCACCGATATGCAACACGCACGCCCGGCTATTGGCATGCGTTCTGCGTGTCCGAGC
Organism: Variovorax sp. GrIS 2.14; assembly: GCF_046115955.1. Lineage (NCBI taxonomy): Bacteria > Pseudomonadati > Pseudomonadota > Betaproteobacteria > Burkholderiales > Comamonadaceae > Variovorax > Variovorax sp. GrIS 2.14. Next base: position 68,420 of record NZ_JBJXIA010000010.1, on the reverse strand, counting down.
CCGGAAGCACAAAGACACACCATGAATTCCAACGCCGCTTTTCCTGAAGAAAACGAGCTCGACGAGCGCGATGGCCGCTATCTGCGCAAGGCGATCGTGTGGTCGCATGCGGCCCGGCGCCGCGGCAACCAGCCGTATGGTTCGGTCATCGTTTCGGCGGGCAACGAGGTGCTGGCCGAGGCCTTCAACAACATTGCTGAAACCGGCGACCTCACAGGCCACGCGGAACTCAACGCCATCCGCGCCCTGGCCGATCGCGGCGTGACGCGGGACGACCTGGCAGCCGCGACCCTCTACGCATCGGGCGAGCCCTGCGTGATGTGCGCGGGCGCCATCTTCTGGGCGGGCATCGGCCGCGTGGTGTACGGGCTCGACGCGACACGCATGCAGAAGTATCACGGCGACAGCGCCCAGCGGCGCATGAACGCGGTGTCGTGCCGCGCGGTGTTCAGCGCGTCGCCGCATGCCATCGAGTGCATTGGTCCGGCGCTGATTCGCGACGCCGGTGCAGCACACGAGGGCGCATCCGCGGAGTAGCTGCAAGCCGGCCCCGTAGACTCTCCGCATGCCTTGGCACGCCCGCCTTCATCTCGACTACCAGAACGAACAAAACCGCAGCGTCGCCCGTTTCAGGCACGACGGTCCACTACGCATCCTGCAGAGCCTGTATCCCGAAGGCGATGCGGTGTGCCATAACGTGCTGGTCCACCCACCCGGCGGACTGGTCGGCGGCGACACGCTCGACATCGACGTCAAGGTCGCAGGCGGCAGTCACGGCCTGATCACGACGCCCGGCGCATCGCGCTTCTATCGCTCCGACGGCGAGTTGGCTTTGCAACGAACGCACCTCTCGCTGGCACCGGAGGCACGCCTCGAATGGCTGCCGCTGGAGGCGATCTGCTACAGCGGCTGCCGCGCCGAGAACCACATCACCATCGATGCCGCACCCGGCGCCGAACTCATCGGCTGGGACGTGACCGCCCTCGGCCTGCCGCACGCCAACCTGCCCTTCGACCGCGGCACGCTGCTGCAGCACATCGAAGTGCCCGGCAAATGGCTGGAGCGCGGGCGCATCGACGCGGCCGACCGGCGGTTGCTCCAGAGCCCCATCGGATTGGCTGGCAACCGCTGCATGGCGTCGCTCTTTTTCATCAGTGGGTCACCCATGCCGAAGGCACGGCGCGATACCTTGCTCGACATTGCGCGCGCGTTGAGCGATGCGCACAGCCTCTGCGAATCGGTCGGCACGACCAGTCCGCAGCCGCAGGTGATCGTGCTGCGCGTGCTGGCGCCGGTTGTGGAGCCGGCTATGCAGTTGCTGCGTCAGGTGTGGCTCGCGTGGCGCGCGGAAGTGTGGGCACTGCGCGCGGCGGCGCCCCGGATCTGGGCGATGTAGATAGCTGCGATATCGCGCCGTGGCCACATCCGCTTTTGTCGTGAAGGTGCCGGCCGGTGGGAAGAGTTCAGTGTCTTTCATTTGCCATGCGCACCGCCAACGCCCATCGGCAACTGTCAAGTCCCGGATTCCGGGCATACGCTCATTGGCGCGTCGTTCCGCCAGACTTGCTCTTCCTCCAGTCGTGACGCGATCGAGGGCTCGATGTCGAAGTCGACTCCCAGTGCGCGCGCGACATCGATGTTTTCGATTGGAAGTTCCCATGTCAGGAAGACTTGAGTGCAATCCAGATCGGATGCGAAATCGGCTGCATTGAAGCCGCCGCGGTCTCGCCTGATCACCGCGTGCGGCTGGCCCGTATCGAATAACAGCACCGTGCCCCTGACCAGCGGAATGCGATGTCCGCTCACCGGGAAGTGCACGTCGAGCCCCTTGTCCTCGCTCAGGAAGAGATTGCAGAAAGCGGCACCGCCGTACTGCGCGCCGTCATGGTGGTACCTCGCGCCGCGGCACGCCATCAGCGCGATGTCACTGGTGGCGATGACCTCTTCGAGTCCGATCGCACGCGTCCAGTCCGATGCCGCCTGAACGCAGTGCCTGTAGTCCGGCCAGCGCGCACGTGCGCGCGGCAAGGGCAAAGGCTCGACATCACCGGGTTCGAGGCCCAGGCGCACAGAGATCTCTCTTTCCCAGTCGGCCATCAGCCTCCCTGAAGGCGCAGGCACATCGAGGACGGCCGACAACACGATGTCGCTCACGCTTCGGCTGCGCATCACAGAGCCACCCCGGAAATAGGAAGTAAGGCGAGTTGGATCGCGATGCAAGTGGGTGGCTTGGCTCATGGGGTTCAGTGTAGTGAGCGCAGCAAAAGTCAAAAGGCACACCAGCTACACAGGCTCTCTGCGAAACCGTCGACAAGGGCATGTGACTATGGCCAAAAGCAGGTGTGCGCGGTGTGGAGTGCCGGGCTTATACAAAAAGACTCAGGAGGAGTTTCACGACGATCATGTCGGCGTCACCCGCGCGTCCGCCACGCGCATTTTTGTCTGCCTCAGCCGCCACTGCATGGTCCAACGCGCGCAACAAGACGGTTGAAGCGTCCAACCAATGCGGGCATTGACCAACATGCCAAATACGCTCTCCCTTCTCGTCTCCCTGGCGATGATCGCCGTCGTTGTCGCCTTGTTCGTCCGAGTCAAAAAGAAACTGGGCATTGCGGAGTCGCCCAGCCCGAAGTCAATAGAGAAGCCAAGCTTTTTCCACGTCGACAAAAGCGGCGGCTTCAAGGGAATGCGAACCAGGCCGGACATCCGAGGCCGAGCGTCGGCCACTTGCTGCAAGATCGTGCCGTTCGCAATATCAAGGACAAGTCAGCATGCAAGACCTCCCCGCTTTCGCGCTAACGGCTCCGGACATCACGCCTTGGCGCGTCGGCAACACTGGCGTCGAAGGCGTCTGGCGCTTCGACAGTGGCGCGCCGGGGCGGCACGTGATGATCTCGGCGCTGGTGCATGGCAACGAACTTTGCGGCGCTTGGGCGCTGAAAGGGCTGCTTGAAGCCGGTGTGCGTCCGCGCCGCGGCCAGCTGACACTGGCGTTGTGCAACCTCGCAGCCTTCGATCGCTTCGACGCAGCGGATCACGACGCATCGCGCTTCGTGGACGAAGACCTGAACCGCCAATGGTCGCTCGAGCGCCTCGCGCAGCCTGCGACCATTGAGCGACGTCGGGCCGCAGCGCTCGAGCCTTTCGTGCGCGAAGCCGACTGGTTGCTCGACCTCCATTCGATGCATGAACCTGGACCGCCATTGACGCTGAGCGGCCTTCAGCCCGCGAACATCGAACTTGCGGTGCAGATGAAAGCCGCCGAGCACATCGTGGTCGACGCAGGGCACAAAGACGGTGTTCGCATGCGCGACTATGGCCGCTTCGGCAGTGCTGACGGCGTGGCCGCCGGTGCCCGCTCGCTGTTGGTGGAATGCGGTTTTCATGGCGACCTGCGAAGCCGCGACGTGGCGCAGGATCAGTGCCTGCGCTTTCTGCTGGCATCGGGCATCGTCGACGAAGCCGATGCTCAAAATATGCTGCCGACATGGCGGCTGCCCGACGTGGCCAAGCCGTGGATTCTGGAGGTTACCGGTGGCGTCGTCGCACGCGCCGGGGGGGTCGAGTTCGTCAGGCCTTTGAAAGGGCTGGAGGTGATCCCCGCAGCGGGCACCGTGATCGGCATGAACGGTGGCGAGCCAATCTTGACGCCGTATGACGATTGCGTGTTGGTCATGCCTTCGCTGCGGCAGGCACGGGCCGGCGTCACGGTAGTTCGCTTTGCGCATCGGCGACGCATCGTGGCGCAGGACCCGCCCGCTATCACTGGCATTAGGTAGTCCTATTCGCTTCTGCCCAGCTTCTGCGACAGAATTTCCTCCCTACCCGTACTGAAAACCACAGGAGCATCCCCATGAGTGAAAAAAGCGAAGCGAAGTGTCCCTTCAACCAGGCCACCGGCGCCGGCACGACGACCCGTGAATGGTGGCCGAATCAATTGCGCGTGGATCTGCTGCATCAGCACTCGTCAAAGTCAGACCCGCTGGGACCCGACTTCAACTACGCCGAAGAATTCAAGAAGCTGGACCTGACCGCACTGAAGTCGGACCTCACTGCTCTGATGACCGATTCGCAGGACTGGTGGCCAGCCGACTTTGGTCATTACGGCGGCCTCTTCATCCGCATGGCATGGCACAGCGCCGGCACTTACCGCATCGGCGATGGTCGGGGCGGTGCAGCCCGCGGTCAGCAACGTTTCTCGCCCATCAATAGCTGGCCAGACAACGCCAATCTGGACAAGGCGCGTCGCCTGCTCTGGCCTATCAAGCAGAAATACGGCAACCAGATCTCCTGGGCCGATCTGATGATCCTTACGGGCAACGTTGCGCTGGAGAGCATGGGGTTCAAGACCTTTGGCTTCGCCGGCGGTCGCGTGGATGTGTGGGAGCCCGATCAGGACGTGTACTGGGGTCGTGAAACCAAGTGGCTGGGTGGCGACATCCGCTATGCACAGGGCTCGCCGGGCGTCGAAAAGACGCACGGTGTCCTGCCCGCGGACGACAGCAGCGAAGTGCCGCACTCGCGTGTGCTCGAGCAGCCGCTCGGCGCGGTGCAGATGGGCTTGATCTACGTCAACCCTGAAGGTCCGGACGGCAATCCCGACCCGGTCGCCTCTGCCCATGACATCCGGGAAACGTTCAGCCGCATGGCAATGAACGACGAGGAAACCGTGGCACTGAACGCCGGCGGCCACACTTTCGGCAAGACCCATGGTGCAGGCCCCACGGAGCACGTCGGGTTCGAGCCCGAGGGCTCCCACGTCGACGAACAAGGACTCGGCTGGAAGAGCAGCTTTCGCACCGGCAAGGGCGTCGATGCGATCAGCAGCGGCCTTGAAGTCACCTGGTCGACCACACCGACGAAGTGGAGCAACAGCTACTTCGAAAACTTGTTCGCATATGAATGGGAACTGACGAAGAGCCCCGCAGGTGCGCACCAGTGGACGCCTAAGAACGGCGCCGGCGCCGGCACGATCCCGCATGCGTTCGACCCTGCGAAGCGCCTGTCTCCGATGATGTTGACCACAGACATCGCGATGCGCGCGGACCCAGCCTACGAAAAGATTTCGCGTCGTTTCCTCGCGAACCCCGACCAGTTTGCCGACGCCTTCGCCCGCGCCTGGTTCAAGCTGACGCACCGCGACATGGGACCACGCGTTCGCTACCTCGGTTCCGACGTGCCGGCTGAAGTCTTGATCTGGCAGGACCCGATTCCTGCGCTCGACCACGCCGTGGTCGATGCACAAGACATCGAAACCCTGAAGAAGAAGATCGCGGCATCGGGCTTGACCAACGCGCAGCTGGTCTCGACTGCCTGGGCGTCGGCTTCGACTTTCCGCGGCTCCGACAAGCGCGGCGGCGCGAACGGTGCGCGGATTCGGCTGGCCCCACAGAAGGATTGGGCGGTCAACCAGCCAGACCAGCTGTCGAAGGTTCTGAAAACGCTCGAAGGCATCCAGAGCGAATTCAACGGCGCCCAAAACGGCGGCAAGAAGGTCTCTGTGGCCGACCTGATCGTGCTGGCCGGCGGTGTCGGCGTGGAACAAGCGGCAGGCGGCGGCGTCGTCGTGCCCTTCACGCCGGGGCGCATGGACACAACGCAAGAGCAAACCGATGTGGATTCGTTCGCTCAGTTGGAACCGGTAGCCGATGGCTTTCGCAATTTCATGAAGGCAGGCTGGGGCGTAAGCGCTGAAGCCATGTTGATCGACCGGTCGCAGTTGCTGATGCTTACGGCGCCCGAAATGACGGTGCTCGTCGGTGGCCTGCGGGTGCTCGGCGCCAATACCGGAAACTCAAAGCATGGTGTTCTCACCAGCAAGCCGGGCACGTTGAGCAATGACTTCTTTGTCAACCTGCTCGACATGGGTACGGAGTGGAAGTCTGTCGCCGGTGCTGGTGAGCAGTTCGAAGGGCGCGACCGCAAGACGAGCGAAGTCAAGTGGACTGGCACGCGCGCGGATCTGGTGTTCGGCTCGAACGCGCAGCTGCGCGCTGTCGCCGAAGTCTACGGAAGCTCGGACGGAAAGCAGAAGTTCGTCGCTGATTTCGTGGCGGCATGGACCAAGGTGATGAACCTGGATCGCTTCGACATCGTCTGAGTTCAGCCGCGCAATCGCGTTACCAGAAGCGCCACCACGGAGCCCGCCGTGGTCGCGCGAACGCGAGCGGCGCGCCCAGTGTGCTGACGATGCCCGCGCGACGGCGCAGTTCGCTCTCCAACTCCTGCGCGCGCTCCAGCGCGTAGAAATTACCTTGCGCGGCCTTGCGTCGCTCCATGAACGCGGCCTCTGCCAGTGCCGAGTCGGTCAGGGTTGCAACATCGTTCGATCGCTGGTCCATGTACGCATTCTGAAGCACCTCCTCGGTCTCACGCGAGCACGAAGACCAGCAGCAGATTGTTCGCGGGCATCTCGTGCCTCTCACGCAACACGAGGCCGTGGCGCTGGGCCTCTGCCGCGACATCCTTCAAGCGTCGGATTCCCCAGAGCGGATTGCGGGCACGCAAGCTTTCATCGAACGCTCGGTTAGTCGGCGCCGGCGGGCTTTCGTCGAAGTACGGACCGTACGTGATGAGCATTCCGCCGGAAAGCAGATGCCGCGCTGCCCCTCGCATGAGGCCGGCGCATGCGGCGGGCGGCGCGATGTGCAACATGTTGGCGCAATAGATCGCGTCGAAGCTTTTGGTCAAGGCCGCGCCGTGCGACGGCCACTGAGGCGCCGTCACGTCGAGCAGAAGCGGCGGCCGCAGATTGGGCAGCCCGGCGTCCTCGATGCGGCTCGCCAGCGCGGGCAACATGTTGGCGTCGACGTCGGTGGGCTGCCAGACCCATTGGCGCAGAGCCGACGCGAATGCGGTGACATGCTGGCCCGTTCCGGAAGCAATCTCCAATGCACTGCCGCCCGCTCCCAAGACCCGACTCAGCGCATCGAGGATGGGTTGCTTGTTGCGGTCGGCGGCGGGGCTGTGGGGAAGTTCGATCATGGGCGGCATCTTGCAGCACGGGTTCTGCCTAGGCATTGCCGCTGCCGTTTGCCGATATCGTCGCGCCGGTAAACCAAAAAACTGTCGAGGAGAAGCCCATGCCGCTGTATCTCACTCAAGGACTGCACCGCGCTGTGCAGCAGCATCCCCGGCGGACAGCAACGATCTGCGGACCACGCCGACACAGTTACGCGCAGTACGCCGATCGCGTCGCCAAACTGGCGGGTGCACTGCAGGCACTGGGCATGGCGCGCGGCGATCGCGTCGGCATGCTGAGTCTCAACTCCGACCGTTATCTGGAGTTCTACTTCGGCTCCTGGTGGGGTGGCGGTGCGGTCAATCCGGTCAACATCCGATGGAGCGCAGCCGAGATCGCCTATTCGCTGGACGATTGCGATACCCGCATCCTGCTGGTCGACGAGCAGTTCAAAGCGGTGGGGCTCGATCTGCGCAGTAGAAGCAAGGTGCTGCAGACGCTGGTCTACGTCGGCGATGGCGAGACGCCCGAAGGCATGCTCGACTACGAAGCCATCGTGGCGGCCGCCGCCCCTGTGGCCGACGCCGCTCGCAGTGGCCAGGATCTCGCCGGCGTGATGTACACCGGGGGCACCACCGGATTTCCCAAAGGCGTGATGCTCACGCACGACAGCCTGTGTGCCAACGCATTGTCGGCACTCGGCGAAGGTCTCACCGAAGCGAGCGGCCGCGCTTTGCTGATCGCGCCCATGTTCCACATCGCCTGTGCGGCGCTGATGCTCGCCCATGCGGCCGCCGGCGGCACCTTCATCATCGCCCCGATGTTCACGCCGCTGGGCACGCTGCAGGTCATCCAGGCGCAGCGCGTGACGCACCTGATGCTCGTGCCCACCATGATCCAGCTGACCACCGACCATCCGGACGCGGCGCAGTACGACCTGAGCAGTGTGAAGGTGATGAGCTATGGCGGGTCGGTCATCAGCGAAGGCGTGCTGCAGCGGGCAATGAAGCGCTTTCCCGGCGCCGACTTCGTCCAGGCCTATGGCATGACCGAGCTGTCACCCTGCGCGACGTATCTCAGCTTTGCGGATCACAAGAGCGAAGCGGCAAAGACCGGCCTGCTGCGATCGGCCGGCCGCGCGTCACTCACGACCGAGGTGCGCGTCGTCGACCCGCTGGGCGTCGAGGTGCCGCGCGGCACTGTCGGCGAGGTGGCGGTGCGTGGTGCCAACGTGATGCTCGGCTACTGGAACAAACCGGAGCAAACCGCCGCCGCGTTGCGCGATGGCTGGATGCATACCGGCGACGGTGGCCGCATGGACGACGACGGCTATCTCTACATCGTCGACCGCATGAAGGACATGATCGTGAGCGGTGGCGAGAACGTGTACTCGGCCGAGGTCGAGAACGCCCTCAGCCAGCACCCCGCTGTGGCCGCATGCGCCGTGATCGGCATTCCCAGCGACGAGTGGGGCGAGTCGGTGCACGCGGTCGTGGTGTGCAAACCGGGCGCCAGCGCGACGACAAAGGAACTGGCGGACCATTGCCGCCAACTGATCGCCGGCTACAAATGCCCGCGCAGCACGGAGTTTCGCGATGCGCTGCCGATGACGGGCGCTGGGAAGATTCTGAAGACAGAGCTACGGAAGCCCTATTGGGAAGGCCGGACTCGCGAAGTGAATTGACAGCGCGACGTCGACGGCGCCGTACTAGGCGTCAGCTCGAGCTTTTGGGGCGGCGCACGGCGCGGACCTTTCCGCTGTCGCCGCCGCCGCAATAGAAGAGGTCGGCGCCATCGGACTCGAGTCCGCTGACACCGGTGCCGCTCGGCATCGCGAGACGGTCGAGCACGGTGCCGCTCTGCGGGTCGATGCGGCGCAATTCGCTCTCCTCGGCTTCCCAGGTACCGTGCCAGAGTTCGCCATCCACCCAAGTCACGCCGGTGACGAAGCGGTTCGATTCAATCGATCGGATCACTGTGCCCGTATCCGGATTGACTTGGTGGATCTTGCGGTCGCGGTACTGGCCGACCCACAAGCTGCCTTCGGCCCAGGTGAGCCCTGAATCACTGCCGCTGCCGGGCGCGGGGATCGACGCCACGACCGCGCCCGTCTTCGGGCCGATCTTGTCGATGCGCGTCTCGGCGATTTGATAGAGATGCGTGCCGTCGAACGCGGTGCCGGCATCGCAGGGGCGGTCGAGCGTGCATGCGGTGGCACCGTTCGATGGGTCGAAGGCGACCAGCATGGCGCCGGTGGCGGCCCACACGTTGTGGCCGTCGTGGGTCACGCCGTGCACCTTGTCGGACCCGGCGAACGGCCCGTACTCACGGACGATTTCTGCCGGGCGAACCTTGGCCGCCGGTCTCTCTTTGCTCACATTGCTATTCATGTCCGACTCCTTTTCAGCGCGCTGAAATCGGCGCCGTGAAGACAACTCTATTGAATCCGCAGCGCAGCGGGGAGTAACAAGATCGTCGTGAATCCGGTCAGCGGCGGCGCAAGCCAGCGGCGCGCCCGCGCCTGCCCGATGGCGCGCACCCTGCCCTCGGCTTCGAGCTCGGCCAGCGCACGCTGCACGGTGCGCTGGCTGGCACCCAAAGCCAGCGCAAGTGCCGACGTCGACCATGCCGCGCCATCGGACAGCAACGCCACCAGCGACGCCTGGTCGCCATCGATGGGCGGTGCCAGCACGGCAACGTCGCGCGCTCGGTGTGGTCGAAGCGCGAAGCCGCGCGCCGTGGCCTCGATCTGCGCCGATGCGCTCACCAGCGCACGCAGACGGCCGATCTCGACCCGCAACCGCGCGCGGTGCGTCTCGTCGGGGCGCCGAATGCGAAACGCGCCGGCGATCAGAGCTTCGCGGTTCACCTCGCCGGGCCATGCTTCAGCCAACGCACGCAGCAGCACGAACAGCACCGGCCGGCTGGCCAGCGGCAGCCACGCATCGCCCGCCTGCAGTCCGCGACGGCAGGCGTCGACCACCAGGGCGTTCGAGGCGAACAGCGCTGCGACCTCGTCGAGCCGCAGTGTCAGTTCGATGCCGGCGACAGCGCGCCGCGCGGCCGGACGGTCGAACGCAGCTTGCGCCTCCGCGACCTCGGCCATCAGCGCAGGCCCGCGGGCACGCGCGGCCGCTTCTTGCGCGCGCCCGAGCGCCGCATGCGCCTGCGCCACCCGCAGCGAACGCAGCGCCAGCTCGGCCGCCGTCAGTTCTGCCACCGCTGCGACAGCCGCAAAAGGCGACGGCAAAGCGCGCACGCCGAGCTGTGCCAACGCATCCGCAGCCTCGTCGAGACGACCGAGCAACAGCAATCTGCGCGCCACGATCAGGCGTGCCTGCAGCGCGTTGCCAAGATCGGTCGTATCGGCGCGATCGGCTCTCGCCTCCAGGGTGGTCGCCGCCGCGGCCAGCGAGCGCAGAGACGGGAAAGAGCTGCCAAGGTCGCGCATCGCCAGCGCCACCTCCGCCTCGGCGACGATGCAACGAGCGCGTGCCGCTTCTTCATGCACGCCGAAGCCACGCGCCGCGCGTCGCAACAGTTCGCGGGCGCGGGGGTGCTCGCCGAGTTGTGCCATCGCGATGCCGCGCAATGCCAGCGCAGGCGGGTCGTCGCGCAGGGCCACCCGCTTGAGCGCGCCGAGCGCATCGCCGGCAGCGAGCGCGCGCGCAGAGGCGGCGATCAGGGAATCCATCGCGACAGATTACGCCGCGCCGGTCCGCTGGCTGCCAAGGCCTCGACGATCAGCGGCATGCTGCGCATCATGGCGTCGATGCGCGGTGCCGATCTGCGTCGCGGTCGCAGTCATGCGTCTCGGAGGAACGCTGGCTCAGCCTTTCAACCAGCGCGCCGCTGCATCGCCAGTATCCCGAGGCTGCGTGTTGAACGCGATGGGCACGCCCGGCGCCGCCCTGTGGACGGCGTTGACGAGCACTTCGAACAGCAGCAAGCTCTCAGGCGGAATGCGAAGGCCACCGCCGATCACTACGCAGTCGTAGCTGGCGGCCGCGAGTTGACGCTCGAGCGCTGGGCCGGCGGTGTCGTCCGGGTTCACCAGGCAAAGATCGGGCTTCCAGCCACGCATCAGGACGGCGTCAGTATGACGCTCAGATCAAGCCGCCGCCAGCATCCGACGACTGCGAAATTCGGTCGCATACAACAGCGCCGCCGCAAAGATGAAGCCGCCACCCAGAAGGCACAGCGCCGTCCATCCGTGAAAGGCATAGACCGCTGCTGCGAGGCCCGACGCCACGGCCGCACACAGGAAAACGAACGTCATGAAGAGGCCGTTCAGGCGGCCGCGCAGCTCGGGTGCCAGCATGAAGATGCTGCGGATGCTCAACACCTGGCACAGCTGTACGGCAACGTCGAGCAACACGCCGGCCGCCACCAGGCCTGCGAGCGAGTGGTAGTGCACCGACACGGCGCCCAATGCGAACGACAGCAGCCCCACCGCGATGGCCCAACCAGTGGCCGGACGCGTCAGGCCGCGGTCGGCCAGACGGCCCGACCAGGGGGCGGCCAATGCACCTGCGGCACCGGCCAGTGCGAAGGCGGCGATGCCGCGCTGCCCCATGCCGAACTCGTGCACCAGGGCCAGCGGCACGGCAGTCCAGAAGGTCTGGAACCCCGCGAACATCATCCCTTGGTAGAACGCGCGCCGGCGCAGCAGCGGCGTGCGCCGCACGATGCCCGGCAACGATGCCATCGTGCGCGTGTAGCCGACGGAGCCGTGCGGATGCCGCTCCGGCAGAGCGCGCCACAACACGACGATGAGCGCGGCCATGACGACGGCCGAAATCCAGAACACGGCGCGCCATCCGAAGCCCGCTGCAACGAGGCTGGAAAACGGCCGCGCCAGCATGATGCCGGCCAGCAGCCCCGCCATGATGTTGCCGACCACCTTGCCACGCGTGGCCTCGGGCGCCAGGTGCGAAGCAAACGGAACGAGCACCTGCGCCGCCACGGCGCACAGGCCGACCACGAACGACGCCGCCAGAAAAGTAACAGCCGAATTGGACAGCGCGATGCCGAGCAAGCCGAGCACCGCCACCGACAGCATGCCGACGATGAGGCGCCGGTTTTCGACGACGTCGGCCAACGGCACCAGCAACAACAGGCCGCTCCCGTAGCCGAGCTGGAGCAACGTCATGATCAGCCCGGCCAGGCCCGCGTGCAGGCCGAGGCTGGCGGAGATCGGACCGAGCAGCGGCTGGGCGTAGTAGATGTTGGCCACGGACAAACCGCAGGCGACGGCAAAGACGAAGGTCAGGCCGGTGGTGAGTCCTTGGGGTGCGGCAGAGCTGGCGAACGACGGTTGCGACGGTTTGGCGAGCGGGGCCGCGGGTAAGGGCACTTGCGAGCTTCTTGGAGCGCTTCAGGGATTGACGCCGGGCAAGGCCGTGGCGTCTGCGATAGCGTCTGCAATGGCGCCTGCGGTGGCGTCCGGCGCACCGGCCCTGCGTTCCACCGTCGCTGTCGCGTGCAACGACGTCGGCCGGCCCGCCGCCACCCACGCATCGAGTCCTCCCGCCAGTGGCCGGGCGCGCGGCACGCCTTGCGCGGCCAGCGCGCCCGCCGCCAGGGCAGCCGACACGTCATTCGGGCAATCGCAATAGAGAACTACATCGCGCGCACCGTCGAAGGCATTCGCGGTGCGGCGATGCTGGATGTCCTTGAGGCTCAAGGGCAGTGCGCCGGGAATGCGGCGCGGGTCGATCTGAATGCTCGCGTTGCCGCGCACGTCGATGACCAGCGGTGGCGTTTCGGTGCCCATCAAGTCATATAACTCGTTCACCGAGATGCGCGGCATGCGGGTCAGTTGAATGAAACGGCGCCGTCGCCCGTATCGAACCGCCAGTGTCGCGAGCACCGCGCCCACCACCAAGAGAGTCGCGACGCCGCCGGCATCGGCCAGGCCATTCAACACGCTTTGCACACTGTCGCGAAAGGCGTAGCCCAAACCAAGAAACACGCCAGCCCAAACCAATGCCGCACCGACTTCGAACAGCACGAAGCGCAAGGACGACATGCCGAGCGCACCCGCCATCGGCGGTGCCACGACCGACACGCCGGGCACGAACTTGGCCGCGAGCAGCGACAAGCCGCCCCAGCGCGTGATGAGCGATTCGCTGCGGCGTACGCATGAATCCGGCGACAGCGAGATGCGGCACAGCAGCCGCATGAAACGATGACCGTAGCGACGGCCCGCATAGAACCAGGCCCCGTCGCCGATCAGGTTGCCGAGCACGGCGACCAGCAACGCGCCGGGCACCGACACCTGGCCGATGGACACCAGTGCGCCGGCCACCACCAGCACCGGCGCGGCCGGCACCGGCAAGCCGAGACGTGCGGCCAGGCTGACCCCGAAGATCAGGGCGAGCGCGTTCTCGATCATGAGCGTCATCAGTTGCGCCATGGCAACTCCCGCGCACGCGCGCTGATGTGATCGAGGAGGAGGACAAAGCGCTGCATGTCACAAAGATTTTGCGGCAGAAGCGAAGAACGTTCAGCGCGAAGGAAATTGCTTGCTGCTGCGGCAGCCACCGCGGCCTCGGCTTCGGTCCCGAGCTGGGCGACCAGATGGCATCGGGACAGCGCTTCAGCGAATCGCCCAACCTCCGGCAACGGGAAAGACCTGTCCGACGAAGCACGCTGCCGCTTTGCTGCACAGGTAAGCGGCGAACTCGGCGTCCTCCCTCGCGCTGACGAGTCTGCCCAGCGGCACCTCCCGCTTCATGAACTCCTGAAAGCGTGGCCTGGCCTGGACCTCGACCGGGTAGTACGTCGGGTTCTCCACGAAATTCTGGGCAATCGCGTTGATCTGCACGTTGTGCTGAGCAGCCTCGAGGGCCGCACTCAGGACGTACCCGATCTGGGCCGCGCGGGCCGCGCCGTACGTTGCCGTGCGGCGCATTCCTCGCAAGGCCGTCGCGCTGCCCATGACGAGAATGCGTCCCGACTTGCGCTCGATCATCGAAGGCAGCACGGCCCGCACCAGCCGCGGCAGCGGATCGACCAGCGCTGCAAAGGTGGAGCGCCATTCGTCGTCGGTGATGGAAACCGCTTCGGTGGACGGTGCCGGAACGGCCAGATTCGCGATCAACACATCGACTCGTCCGGCGGCCGTGACGACCGCGGCGGGCGCGGTCGGGTCGATAAGCGATTCCCGACTCGCGATGACGTCCGCGCCGTGCTCAGCCAGGACTTCGCACAACGTCGGCCCCATGAAGTCGTCCGCCTGCGTTATCAGGATCCGCAAACCGCCAAGCAGGGTGTCGGGCATTTTTGTCTTTACAAAACAGGTTGATGAGCGTGATTGTGAGCGCCAAAGCGCGGCGCGATCCGGAAACAGGCAGCGCAGACCGACGGCCTCTCCGGGCAATGCGTTGACCCGGATTCCACACCAGGATCCAGACGCCATCTACTGCTTACCGCAGCGTCACGGCCAACAACGCGCCTGCCGGCGAATGCTCGATCGCGTTCTGCAGCAGGTACGGCATGGCGCGGCGAAACCACGATGTTTCGAGCGGCGCATCGACCAGCACGTCGCCATCGATCTCGACCTGGGTGCCGGTTTCGTTAAGCCCAACCGTCGGCCAGAAGTTGTCGGTTAACCGACCGCTCTGACAGTTTCAGCCGGCGCGGCCCGTCGGGCTCACCAGTGACATCAGCAGTTTGGGCATCTCGTCGAGCAGCACGCAAAAGTCAGTGTGGTTGGACAACAAGGCATTTGTCGGCATGCCGCGCGCGGTGGCATCCGACGGGCTTTGCACGATGCAGATGCCGCCTTCCCGATGAATCGCCTTCAGGCCATCCGAGCCATCGTCTCCGGTGCCGCTCAGCACGATGCCGATCACACGTCGCCCGTACGCCGCGGCCGCCGAGCGAAACAGCGGGTCGGCCGAGGGCGCCGGGTAATCGACGACGGCCGCGTCGTCGAAGCCGAAGCGGCCGGTGGGCAGAACGACCAGATGATGTCCCTGCGGCGCCAGATAGATATTGCCGGGATGAAACTCCTCGCCATCGGCCGCGTCGCGCACCGAAAGGCGGGTGTGCTGGGCGACGATTGCAGGAAGCTGCATGCTGTCGGCGCCAGATGAAGCGCCGCCGCCCGGACCGTTGAAGATCGCCACGACGATGGCCGCAGGAAAGTTGGCGGCCAATGGCACCACGAAGCGGCACAGTGCGCTCAAGCCGCCCACTGAACCGCCGATGACGATGAGATCACGACCGACAGGCATGCTGGCTCCCGCCAAGGAGAACTGCACTATTCTTTGCGGCCTCGCGCCGGCGTGTCAACGGGAGCCTGTCACTGGAGCGCAGTCACCTTGGCGCATCGCCCTTGCGGTAGTCGGCTGTCAGCTCGTCCAGTTTCAGTTTGAGTGCGGGGTCGAGCTTGTACTCGGCCGCAGCCAGCGTGGCGTCGAGCTGCTCGGGCCGACTGGCGCCGAGCAACGGCGCGGTGATGAGCGGATTGGCCATCACCCATGCCACCGCCAGTGTCGCCAACGGCACGCCGGCTTCGTCGGCCAGCGCATGCAACTGCGCGATCGTCGCAAAGCTGCGATCGTTCCAGTAGCGGTCCTGGTACATCGCGCCGGCCGTGCCGAGCGTGAAGCGCGTCTGGTCTTCGGGCTTCGAGTCCGGTTTGTACTTGCCCGTCAGCATGCCGCCAGCCAGTGGGTTGTACGGGATGACGCCGATGCCGTCTTCGTCCGCCAGCGGCAGCAACTCGCGCTCGATCTCGCGAAACAGCAGGCTGTAGCGCGGCTGCACCGACACCAGCTTGGTGAGCTTGTGCAGCTCGGTCCGGCCGATGGCACGCGCCAGCCGATAAGCAAGGAAGTTCGACACGCCGATGTAGCGCGCACGGCCGGACCGCACGATGGTGTCGAGCGCTTCGAGGCTTTCGTCGAGCGGCGTGTGCGGGTCGTTGTGATGGAGCTGGTACAGGTCGACGTGGTCGGTCTGCAGGCGCTTGAGCGACAGGTCGATCGCGTCCAGCAGGTGCTTGCGCGAGTTGCCCTGGTCCCACGGATTGGGTCCGACCTTGTTCGCCGCCTTGGTCGCGAGGATGAACTCGCTGCGCCGGCTTTTGCCCTTGGCGTTCAGCCAGCGGCCGATGATCTCTTCGGTGCGGCCTGCCGTCTCGACCGTGCCGCCGAGCGGGTACACGTCGGCCGTATCGAGAAAGTTGATGCCACCTTCGGTCGCCTTGTCGAGAATGCGAAAAGACGTCGCTTCGTCGGTCTGCAGGCCGAAGGTCATGGTGCCGAGCGCGAGTCGCGACACGGTGAGGCCGGTGCGGCCGAGTCGGGTGGTGGGGATGCTCATGTGGTCATGATAGACACGGCGGGTGAAACGCGCTGACGGCAGCGAGGTGAGTGAACTACCTCGAAGACTTTTCGAGATTCAAGAACGGGATCGGCGCTCCGGCGTAGATGCTCGTGGGCAACGCCCCGTTCCACTTGCGCGCCTTCTCCAACTCGACCTCGATTCGACGAAGTTCGAGCACGTCCTTGTTTTGCGCCAGTGCCGCGTTCTGGATCTTCAGCGAGTCCGCCTGTGCCGTCGCGATCTTGAGCTGTGCATAGGCTTCGCCGTCTGCTGTTTTCCTCGCGGCGTCAGCCTCGGCCTCGGCCACCGCGACCTTCTGCTTTTGTTCGGACTCCACCGTCTTGAGCTTGTTGTCCGCCGCCTGCCGCAACTGTTCCTGCGTGACCTTCTCGTTGATCGCCGCCATGTACGACGGACTGAAACTGAAGTTGCGCATGTCGATGCTGATGATCTGCGCGCCGAACACTTTCATTTTGTCGCGCAGCAGGGCGCTGATGTCGGTGCTGACGCTGGAACGCTTCGCGATCAGATCGGTTGCCGTGTAGCGCGCGGTGACGGCCTTGAACACTTCGGCCGTCGCAGTCTGCACATAGCTCGCCAAGTTACCGTCATGGCTGTACTTTTCGTACACCTCTGTGACGCGGTCCAGGCTGATCGAATAGCGCACGGTCAGGCTGACATTGACCGGTTGCGTATCCAGCGTGCTGCCTTCGGCCTTTTCGACGTCGGCCTGCTCGGCTCGAATGTTGAAGTCCACCTTCTTTTCCCATGGCCAGAGCAGCACGTACCCTTCTTCCTTCAGGCTCTTGATGGCGCCGCCGACCGTGATGACGCCACGGTAACCGGTTGGCACGCTCGTGAGTGGCCAGAAGGCGACCAGCATGACCAATGCGATGACTGCGATGACCGAGTTGCGGATGTGGCTCCGCTGGATGCCTGTGGTGTCGATATTCATGGCTGAAATTCCTCCTGAGTCTTTTGTTTGAGTGACCAGCGAAGGTACCCAAGACTTTTCACTTCAGTCGCTGCCGAAGCCGAGGTTCCGCGAATTTGTGCCGCATTTCGCTACGGAACCAAAAGCGCCAGTCACCGCGGGCCACCATCGAAGCAGCGGAATCAGCGCTTCATCGCGCGGGCCAGCGCCATCCGCGTATCGGCCCGCGCACTGGTGATCGACCACGCGAACACCCCCATGCCCGCGAATGCAAGCAAGACGCCGACCCAGCCGGTCGAGGTCCAGCCCAGGCCGGCGCTGATGGCCGCGCCGCCAAGCCACGCGCCGAGGGCGTTGGCCATGTTGAAAGCCGAGTGGTTGAGCGCAGCCGCCAGCGTCTGCGCGTCACCCGCCACGTCCATCAACCGGATCTGCAAGGCCGGTGCGATGGCGACGATGGTGCCCAGCAGGAAAACGTTGATGGCCGCGGTGACGACGTGGTGCGCCGCAAAAGAGAACAGCGCCAGCACCAGCGCCGACCACACCAAGAGACCGCCGATGGTGCGCAGCAACGACTTGTCAGCAAGCCGCGCGCCCACCAGGTTGCCGGCCACCATGCCCAGGCCGAACAACGCCAGCACGAAGGGCACGCCGGCCAGCGGCAACCCCGCCACTTCGATCAACGTCGGCTTGATGTAGCTAAACACCGAGAACATGCCGCCGAAGCCGATGGCACCGATGCCGAGCGTGAACCACACTTGCTTGCGCTTGAGTGCGCCGAGTTCGCGCCACGGGCTCGCACCGGCTTTAGGTGCGATGTCGGGGATGTCGCGGTTCAGCAGCACGATGGCGATCAAAGCGATCACGCCGACGAAGACGAAGGCAGCGCGCCAGCCGAAGACCTGCCCGAGCCACGCCGCGATCGGCACGCCGATCAGCGTGGCGCCCGTCAGCCCGAGCATCACGAGACCGACTGCGCGCGCGCGTCGATCGGGCGGTGCAAGTGCGGCGGCCACCAGTGCCGCGACGCCGAAGTAGGTTCCGTGCGGCAGGCCTGTGGCGAAGCGCAACAGGTTGAGCGAGAGGTAGCCCGGCGCGAGCGCGCTCGCGAAGTTGCCGGCTGCGAACACCGCCATCAGCGCGATGAGCAGCGCCCGACGATGCCAGCCCGCAGCCATCACGGCCAGTACCGGCGCACCGATGACGACGCCCAACGCATAGGCGCTGATGACGTGTCCGGCTTGCGGAATGCTGACCCCGATGTCGGCTGCCACTTCAGGCAGCAAACCCATGATGACGAATTCACCCGTGCCGATGGCGAAGCCGCCCACGCCGAGCGCAAGCATGGCGCGGCCGAAGTTGGCGTTGGACGGTGCAGTGGTTGCCGCTTCGGCCAGTGCAGCAGAAGAGGCGGCGATGGGAGGGTTCAAAACCGGATCCTTGAAAGGCCCGGCGACCCGCGGGCAAAAACAGATTTTAGGGTAAACCCCTAAATCCCTGTCCAAGCCCGAGACACCCCCTAGATCGCAACCAGCTGGCGCACGCCCTGCGCTTCCATGTCCTTGCCCAGACCGCGCGCGATGACTTCGCCGCGCTCCATCACGAGGTAGTCGTCGGCCAGCTCCTGCGCGAAGTCGTAGTACTGCTCGCACAGCACGATCGCCATGTCGCCGCGATCGGCCAGCATGCGAATGACACGACCGATGTCCTTGATGATCGATGGCTGGATGCCCTCGGTCGGCTCGTCGAGGATGAGCAGCTTCGGTCCCGGTGCGAGTGCCCGCCCGATGGCGAGTTGCTGCTGCTGACCACCGGAAAGATCGCCGCCACGCCGATGCAGCATCTGCTTGAGGACGGGGAAAAGCTCGTACAGCTCAGGCGGAATCGGCGTGCTGCCGCTCCTGTAGGCCAGCCCCATGCGCAGGTTTTCTTCGACGGTCAGCCGCGCAAAAATCTCGCGGCCTTGCGGCACGAAGCCCATGCCCGAACGAGCGCGCTCGTAAGGTGTCTTCTTCTGGATCGCCTGCCCGTCGAACTCGATGCTGCCGCTCTTGATCGGCACCAGGCCAATCAACGACTTGAGCAAGGTCGTCTTGCCGACGCCGTTGCGGCCGAGCAGCACGGTGACCTTGCCGAGCGTGGCCGTGAAGCTCACGTCGCGCAGGATGTGCGAACCGCCGTAGTACTGGTGAATGTTCTTGACTGTGAGCATGGTTGTTCTTTCTTCAGCGGCCAAGATAAACCTCGATGACCCGCTCATCCGCCTGCACCTCGTCCAGCGTTCCCTGCGCCAGTACAGCGCCATCGCACAGCACAGTGACGATCTCGGAGATCGTACGGATGAAGCTCATGTCGTGCTCCACCACCATCAAGGAGTGCTTGCCCTTGAGCGTCAGAAAAAGCTCTGCGGTGCGCGCCGTTTCTTCGTCCGTCATGCCAGCGACAGGCTCGTCGAGCAGCAGCAGCTTCGGGTCCTGCATCAACAGCATGCCGATCTCGAGCCACTGCTTTTGTCCGTGGCTCAGGTTGCCCGCCATGCGCGACACGCTGTCCGACAAGTGAATCGTCTCCAGGATTTCAGCAAGCCGATCGCTCTGCGTCGAGTCGAGTTTGAAGAACATCGAGCGCCATACGCCCTTGTCGGTCTTCAACGCAAGCTCGAGGTTCTCGAACACGGTGAGATGCTCGAATACCGTCGGCTTCTGGAACTTGCGACCGATGCCGAGCTGCGCGATGTCGGCTTCCTTGTGGCGCAGGAGGTCGATGGTGCTGCCAAAGAACACCGTGCCCGAATCGGGGCGCGTCTTGCCGGTGATGATGTCCATCATCGTGGTCTTGCCGGCGCCGTTGGGGCCGATGATGCAGCGCAGCTCGCCGGGCGCGATGTCCAGGCTCAGCTTGTTGATCGCCTTGAAGCCGTCGAAGCTCACGCTGACGTCTTCGAGGTACAGGATGCGACCGTGGGTGACGTCGACTTCGCCCGGCGTACCGATGCGGCCGTAGCCCGCCTCGCGGCCACCTGACTCGGTCGTCGAGCCGTGGTCGATGCCGTGCAGCTTGGCGACGCGTTGCGCGCCTTCTTCCATCAAGTCGGGTGTCATGCGCGTGCTCCTCCGGTTTCAGCCGCGAGCGAGCGTTGTGCTTCGAGCCTTGCAGCGGTCGGCGTGTTGTCGCGCTTCCACAATTTCTTGACCAGCCCGACGATGCCGTCCGGCAAGAAGAGCGTCACGGCAATGAAGATAGCGCCGAGGAAGTACAGCCAGTACTCCGGGTACGCGACCGTCAGCCAGCTCTTGGCGCCGTTGACGATGAAGGCGCCGATGATCGGCCCGATGAGCGTCGCGCGGCCGCCCACTGCGGCCCAGATGGCGATCTCGATCGAGTTGGCCGTGCTCATTTCGCCGGGGTTGATGATGCCGACCTGCGGCACGTACAAGGCACCGGCCACGCCGCACATGATGGCCGAGATGACCCAGATGGTGAGCTTGTACGGCAGTGGGTTGTAGCCCGAGAACATCACGCGCGTTTCGGCATCGCGAATGGCCTGCAGCACACGGCCGAACTTGCTTCCGATGAGCCACTTCGAGAACAAAAAGAACAGCAGCAACGTGATGCCGGTGAGCGCGAAGATCGTCATGCGCATCTCTTGCGTGGCAAGCGGAATACCCAGGATGCGCTTGAAGTCGGTGAAGCCGTTGTTGCCGCCGAAGCCCGTCTCGTTGCGAAAGAAGAGCAGCAGCGCCGCGAAGGTCAGCGCCTGCGTAATGATCGAAAAGTACACGCCCTTGATGCGCGAACGGAAGGCGAAGAAGCCGAACACCAGCGCGATCAGACCAGGCACCAGCACGATGAGGATCAGCGTCGCGATAAAGCTGCCGCTGAAGGTCCAGTGCCACGGCAGTTCCTTCCAGTCGAGGAACACCATGAAGTCCGGCAGGTCGCTCTTGTAGTTGCCGTCGCGGCCGATCTGGCGCATCAGATACATGCCCATCATGTAGCCGCCGAGCGCAAAGAACAGCCCGTGCCCGAGCGACAGGATGCCGGTGTATCCCCAAATCAAATCCATCGCCAGCGCGCAGATCGCGTAGCACATGATCTTGCCGACCAGTGCCACCGCGTAATCGCTCATGTGCAGCGGGCTGCCGTCCGGCACGACGATGTTGAGCACCGGTGCCACCGCGCAAATAACGATCAGCGCGATGAAGAAAATCGTCCAGCCTTTGCCGCTCATCAGCGGGCCCTTGGCGGGGAGTTTGACTTTGCTGATATTGGTCATGCTTCTGCACTCCGGCCCTTGATCGCGAAGATGCCCTGGGGCCGCTTCTGGATGAAGATGATGAGGAAGACGAGCACGCATATCTTTGCGAGCACCGCGCCGGCCCAGCCTTCGATGAACTTGTTCAGGATGCCGAGGCCGAGCGCCGCGTACACCGTGCCGGCCAGTTGCCCGACGCCACCCATCACGACCACCATGAAGGAGTCGACGATGTAGCTTTGGCCGAGGTCAGGACCGACGTTGCCGATCTGGCTGAGCGCACAGCCCGCGAGTCCTGCGATGCCCGAACCGAGCGCGAACGCGTAGGTGTCGATCCGCGCCGTGTTGACGCCCATGCACGAAGCGATCGGTCGGTTCTGCGTAACGCCGCGCACGAACAAACCGAGTCGTGTCTTGCCGATGAGCCAGCCCATCGCCAGCAACACCAGCACCGCGAAGACGATGATGCAGATGCGGTTCCAGGGCAGCGCGACGTTGCCGAGCATGGTGAAGCCACCGCTCATCCATGAGGGGTTTTCGACGCCGACGTTCTGTGCGCCGAACAGCGTGCGCACCAGCTGCTGCAGCATCAGGCTGATGCCCCAGGTGGCGAGCAATGTTTCGAGCGGTCGGCCGTAGAGGAAGCGGATGACGCCGCGTTCGAGGATGGCGCCGACCAGCGCCGACGCCAGAAACGAAACCGGGATCGCAGCGACCAGATAGCCGCCGAACCACGACTCCGGCAGGTAGCGCTGAAACAGCCCCTGCATCATGTAGGTGGCGTAGGCGCCGATCATCATCAGCTCGCCGTGGGCCATGTTGATGACGCCCATCAGGCCGTAGGTGATGGCAAGGCCGAGTGCGGCCAGCAACAGCACCGAGCCGAGGCTGATGCCGCTGAACACTGCGTTGATGCGGTCGCCCCACACCAGCGCGCCGTCGATGCTGGCAATGGCTTTTTGCAGCGCCGCCTTGACGGTCGGGTCGCTCTCGTCGGTCAGGCGTTCGTTCAGCAGCAGCTTGGTGTCGGGGTTCTTGCTTTCGGACAACGCGGCCGCAGCGGCGATGCGCTTGGCGGCATCGGCGCTGTTGAGCAGCGAGGCCGCGCGCACCAGTTCGAGCTTGGCCTTGATGGCGGTGTTGGTCTCGCCGGCCAGCACCTTCTCGACCATCGGAATACGCGACTCGTCCGGATCTTTGAGCAGCGCGTTGGCGGCTTCGAGGCGCACCGCCTCGTCCTTGCTGCTCATCAGGGTGAGCATCGATTTCGCAGCGTCGAGGGCGCCGCGCATCAGGTTGTTGTTGACCACGTCTTCGGCCGTGTCGGGCACCTTGAGCTCGGCACCGGTGACCGGGTCGTAGCCCTTTACTTCTCCGTTCTGGTCCTTCATCACGAAGACCTTGTCTTCGGTGACCTTGACGGCATCGTCGGTCAGCGCCTGAATGAAGGCAGTCGTCTTGTCGTCGGCGGTGGCGACGGCCTTGTTGAGCGCGGCAACTCGGTCTTCGGTCTCGCCGGTCGCGATGGCCTTGGCTTCGTCTGCGGTCAATGCATGCGCATGTGCGGACACCAGAAGCAGCGCGGCGAAAGCGGCATGCAAGATTCGGCGCGGGGCTGTCTTCACATCATCCTCAAATAAAACAGGGCCCGATCCTCAAAGAAAAGATCGAGCCCAGAACAGGTCACTTGAACGAGGCGAGCGAAAGTTAAGAAGATTTCCCTGCTGGTTGGTCAGGCTTTTTGTCGTTGCCTTCGATGAACGGGCTCCAGGGCTGCGCCTTGACTGGCGCCGGCGTTTTCCACACCACACCGAACTGGCCGTCGGCCTTGATTTCACCGATGAACACCGGCTTGTGCAGGTGATGATTCTTCGGGTCCATTTCGACGGTGAAGCCGTCCGGTGCCTTGAAGGTCTGGCCGGCCATGGCGGCAATGACCTTGTCGGTGTCGGTCGACTTGGCCTTCTCGACGGCCTGCTTCCACATGTTGATGCCGACGTAGGTGGCTTCCATCGGATCGTTGGTCAAAGGCTTGTCCATCTGACCCGGCAGCTTCTTCGCCTTGGCGTAGTCGCTCCACGTCTTGATCCAAGCGGTGTTGGTCGGGTTCTTGACCGACATGAAGTAGTTCCATGCAGCAAGGTGGCCGACGAGTGGCTTGGTGTCCACGCCACGGAGTTCTTCTTCGCCTACCGAGAAGGCGACGACCGGCACGTCCTTGGCCTTCAGGCCGGCGTTGCCGAGTTCCTTGTAGAACGGCACGTTGGAGTCACCGTTGATCGTCGAGATCACGGCCGTCTTGCCACCTTGAGAGAACTTCTTGATGTCGGCAACGATGGTTTGATAGTCGCTGTGGCCGAACGGCGTGTACTTCTCGTCGATGTCCGAGTCCTTCACACCCTTGCTCTTCAGGAAGGCGCGCAGGATCTTGTTGGTGGTGCGCGGGTAGACGTAGTCGGTGCCCAGCAGCACGAAGCGCTTGGCGCCGCCGCCGGCCTTGCTCATCAAATACTCGACAGCGGGAATGGCTTGCTGGTTAGGCGCTGCACCCGTGTAGAACACGTTCTTGGAGAGCTCTTCGCCTTCGTATTGCACGGGGTAGAACAAGAGGCCGTTCTGCTCTTCGATCACCGGCAGAACCGATTTGCGCGACACCGAGGTCCAGCAGCCGAAGATCACGGCGACCTTGTCCTGACCCAGCAGCTGCTTGGTCTTTTCAGCGAACAGCGGCCAGTTGGAAGCCGGGTCGACGATCACGGGCTCGAGCTGCTTGCCCATCACGCCGCCCTTTTTGTTGATCTCTTCGATCGTCATCAGCGCCATGTCCTTGAGCGCTGTTTCGGAGATCGCCATCGTTCCCGACAGGGAGTGCAGGATGCCGACCTTGATGGTTTCGGCTGCGAAAGCGGGGGCCACGCCCAGTGCCGCGAAAGCGACGCTGGCGGTAAGTGCCTTGAGTGTGAAACGACGTTGCATGTGCATCCTTCTCCGGTTGTATTGAACTTGTCGCCAGCACCTTCGCTGTCGATGGACGGAGTGTGCTGACGAGGTCGTCTCCTACAAATACGCCGGGTGGCGTACGAGATCAGGCGCGGGCGAACTGCCGCGCCGCAAAGGCCCACGCCATCCGCGTCGCATCCGGACCCGCCGGGTCGCTGAAGGCCAAGCGCGCAGCGCCACCGCTCCATGCGTGACCCAGGCCGGCGATCTCGCACAACGTGACGCTGGTCTTGCCGCGCAGCTTGAAGTCGGTCACGCGCATCGGATGCCGCCGCCCGCGCTGCAGTCGGCGTGACGCGGCAGGCACTGCACCGGTGGCTGCGGCCCACACCGCAGCGGCGCTGCCGGCATTGCTCGGCGACACCACGACGTCACGATCGCCATGCAGGACGAGCAGGGGCGGCAGCGTGGTCATCGCCGCGGCGGCGCCCATTGCCTTGCCGACGGCAGTGACCGGCATGGGCGGCACGTGGCGCCCGCGCATCGCCGCCAGTGCCGTGGCCGACGACTTGGCGGCGCCGGGCGCTACGCCGGAGTGCATGACCACAGCTTTAAAGCGCGCGGGATAGTGGGTCGCCAGGAGCGCTGCCATGCCGGCACCTGCCGAAAGCCCGGCGACCGCGACGCGCGCGCGGTCGGCCGCATACAGCACGCAGACCTGATCGACCGCCGCCATCAGCGTTGCGGCTTCGGCGGCCGACTTGCCCGAGCGGGTCTCGTACCAGTTCCAGCAGCCTTGCGGATGGTGGAGCCTGTCTTGCTCGGGGTAGAGCACGAGAAAGCGATGGCGGGTGGCCAGCGCATTCATGCGAGTAATGGCAGCGAAGTCGCGTCCGGTCTGGCCGCAGCCATGCAGCATGACCATCAGTGGAAGCTTCTCGCCCGGTGCGAGGTCGAGGTCCGATGGGCGAAACAAGTGATATCGCCGCGCGCCGCCGGGGCCGAGCGCCATGCCGGCGAGCCAGTCGCCCTTGCCGGGTGGCGGCTTCAGTTGCTTGACTGCCGCGCGCTGCACTTCGCTGACCGCACGCTTGCCGGTCTTGATCGTGGCCTTCGTCCCTGCTTTGAGCGCGGCTTTGGTGAGCGCGCGCAGGTTGCGCTGATAGGCGCGCGTGAACGATGACGTCAGCGAAGACGTCAGGGAGGAGATGGAGCTGCGACGGGCCATGACGCCAGTGTGCACGCCGTAGATGACGTTGTCAGGAGTCCGGCATGCAAGTGCGGCGGCGCCCGCCGCATCGAACAACTGGCGCGTTGCATCGGTCTCCACCAGTGCTGGCGGTTCAGCATCGGGTCTTTCGACCTGCTATCGGCCTCGACTGGCGGCGGTGTCGACCACGAGCGCGCCATTCAGCTCGCGTATGCGCTGGTCGACGTAGTAGCCGCCGTATTCGGTGTAGCGAAGCAACGGCCGCGCGCAACGAACGCACCGCCAGACCTCGCAGCGGTTGTAGGGAAAGTGGCCGAGCGCGACCGGTGCATCGGCCGCGTCGTAGCGGGTGCCTTGCGGATGGTGTTCTTCGAGCGTCGGCTCGTCGTACGGATCGCGATCGTTGGTCCGTCCCGCGAGGCGCAGCAAAGACGCGTCGAAGGTAGCGGGCAGACTTTCCCAACCGGGGCACTGCAGCGCGCTGCAAGCACACACGGCATGGGGCGGCGTGTACTGCAGAGCGATCGCAACGATCTGTACGGCAGTGAGCGCCGGCATCAAGTCGTCAGTCAGGCGTGGCGCCTGAGGTCTTCACGACCTTGGTCCACTTGTCGCGATCCTTTTCCGCGAAGGCCTGGAACTCCGGCGTCGTCATGGCCATCGGCTCGGCACCGAGCGTGAAAAGGCGGGCCTTCATCTCGGTGCTGGAGAGCGCTTCACGGACCGCATCGTTGAGCTTCTTCGCGATGGCCGGATCCAGGCCAGCCGGCGCCATGAGGCCGTACCACGGCTTGGCATCGAAGCCCGGCAGGCCGAGTTCGGCCACGGTCGGGATGTCGGGGAAAGCCGCGGACCGAACCGCACCGGTGCTGGCCAGCACCTTCACTTTGCCAGCCTTGACGTGAGGCATGGCGGGCACCGGGTTCTCGAACGAGATCGGCACCTGGCCGGCCAGCAGATCGTTCATCGCCGGGCCCGAGCCCTTGTAGGGAATGTGCTGCATCTTGATGCCGGCCGCCTGGTTGAACATCTCTCCGATGATGTGCTGCGGCGTGCCCGAGCCGGCGGAGGCGAAGTTGATCTTCTCACCCTTCTTGGCGCGCGCGATCAGGTCCTTGATGGACGTGATACCCGACGCCGGATTGGCCAGCACCACGAACGATGCGTTGGCGATCGGCGCGACGAAGGTGAAGTCCTTGATCGAGTCGTACGGGATCTTCGCGTAGAGCGAAGGCGAAATCACGATCGGCCCGCTGGCGGCCAGCAACAGCGTGTAGCCATCGGGCGCGGCCTTCGCGACGTAGTCGGTGCCGACGTTGCCGCCCGCACCACCCTTGTTTTCGACGATGACGGTCTGCCCCAGCTTTTGCTGCAGCGGCTGCGCGAGCAGACGCGCCAGCACGTCGGTGGTGCCGCCCGGCGCATAGGGCGAAATGATCCTGATCGATTGTTTGGTGGGCCAGGGCGGCGCCTGTGCCAGCGCAAGGCTGGGCAGTAGCGCAGCGGCGGCAACGGCGGCGGCGAATGACGGCAAGGCGGTGGCGAATACGCGGCGCTGAATCATTTGGAAAGTCCCTTGTTTGATCGACCGCCACCTTGCCACAACTGACACATGCCTGTCATCGGCAGCGCCCACGATGCGCGGGGTTACTCCAACATCAAAAAAAAACGCCATGAACACCCTTGCGGCTTCCGACGCGAATCTTCCGGTACATCCGAAGCCGGCGCAACGGCCAAAGCTCGACGCCAAGCCCGGCCCGGTCACCCTGATCGTCTTCGCGGGCTTGCTCGCCGCCGGGCTCTTGTACACCGCTTGGAGCCTGACGACCGACGTACGCGCGGCCAGCGCACCGACCACGACCTGGGTGCCGTACATCCTGCTTGGTGTCGCCCTGCTGGTGGCGCTGGGCTTCGAGTTCGTCAACGGTTTTCACGACACGGCCAACGCAGTAGCCACGGTGATCTACACACACTCGCTACCGCCGAATTTCGCAGTCGTCTGGTCGGGCTTCTTCAATTTTCTGGGCGTGCTGGTGTCGAGCGGTGCGGTGGCCTTCGGCATCATCTCGCTGCTGCCGGTCGAGCTCATCTTGCAAGTCGGCTCAGGGGCTGGCTTTGCCATGGTGTTCGCGCTGCTGATCGCCGCCATCGTGTGGAACCTCGGCACCTGGTGGCTCGGTTTGCCAGCGTCTTCTTCGCACACGTTGATCGGCTCGATCATCGGTGTCGGCGTTGCCAATGCGCTGATGCACGGGCGCGACGGAACCAGTGGCGTGGACTGGCCGCAAGCCGTGAAGATCGGCTATTCGCTGCTGCTGTCGCCGCTCGTCGGCTTCGGCTGCGCGGCCTTGCTGTTGCTCGCGCTGCGCGCCTTCGTCAAGAACCGCGCACTCTACGAGGAGCCACGCGGCGAGGCTCCTCCGCCCTGGTGGATTCGCGGTCTGTTGATCCTGACCTGCACCGGCGTGTCGTTCGCGCACGGCTCCAATGATGGGCAAAAAGGCATGGGGCTGATCATGCTGATCCTCGTCGGCACGGTGCCGATGGCGTACGCGCTCAATCGCTCGATGCCGGCAGATCAAGCGGTACGCTTCGTCGCGGTCGCAGAGAGCGCACAAAGCGCGCTGAACCGCAATGCATCGGCGGTTGCATCGCTGCCTGCGCTGCAGCCTGCGGCGGCACGCGAAGTGCTGTCGACCTATGTGCGCACACGCGAGTTCAATGCATCGGTCGTGCCTGCACTCGGCGCGACGGCCGGCAGCATCGCACAGCAGGTGAAGGAACACGGCTCGCTCGCTGGCGTGCCGGCAGACGCCGTGGCCAACGTGCGAAACGACATGTACCTGGCGTCGGAAGCGCTGCGCCATCAGGGCAAGAGCGACGCTGCGCATTTCGATACCGACACCACGGCCAAGGTTGGCGAGTTTCGCAAGGAAATCGACGACGCCACCAAGTTCATTCCGCTGTGGGTCAAGGTCGTCGTCGCGATCGCCCTGGGCCTCGGAACCATGATCGGCTGGAAGCGCATCGTGGTCACCGTCGGAGAGAAGATCGGCAAGACGCACCTGAGCTATGCGCAAGGTGCTTCGGCCGAACTGGTCACGATGGTGACCATCGGCGCCGCCGACATGTACGGGCTGCCGGTGTCGACCACGCACGTGCTGTCTTCCGGCGTGGCGGGTTCGATGGTGGCCAATGGCTCCGGCCTGCAGATGTCGACGCTGCGCAACTTGGCGATGGCGTGGGTGCTGACCTTGCCGGTGGCGATGCTGCTGTCAGGCTCGTTGTACTGGCTCTTCACGCACATCTTTTGAGCGCGGCGAGCGGTGCGGTGAATGGCGGGGTCGCAGCCTCCTATGGCGGTGACGGAGCCGGGCTGATCTGCGGCTATCTGTTCGATGCCGAGGCGTCGCAGCCGGTGCGCCCGCTCGACTCGGCAGCGGCTGCCGCCTACCTGGCCCAGACGGCTGCAGCCGGAATTGCAGGCCACGACAAAAGTTATCTCTGGCTGCACTTCAACCTGAGCCATGCCCAGGCCGAGCGGTGGCTCCGCCGGCACGCGCACCTCTCCGACACCTTCTTCGAGACGCTGCACGAAGGCCTGCCGTCGACCCGCATCGAGCGCGCCGACGATGCGCTCATCGCCGTCATCAACGACGTGCACTTCGAGTTCAGCTTCGAGCCATCGGACATCTCGACGCTGTGGATC
Source organism: Variovorax sp. GrIS 2.14 (assembly GCF_046115955.1). NCBI lineage: Bacteria > Pseudomonadati > Pseudomonadota > Betaproteobacteria > Burkholderiales > Comamonadaceae > Variovorax > Variovorax sp. GrIS 2.14. The sequence continues at coordinate 39,072 of NZ_JBJXIA010000010.1, read as the reverse complement.
AGCGTCGGCCCGCGGCTCGTGGTGACGGCGCGCACCCAGCCGCTGCGCTCGGTCGATGCGCTGCGCACGGCTGTGAATGCCGGCGACGCGCCGCGGTCGAGCACCGAACTGCTCGAACACCTGCTGCGTGCCCAGGCCGACGTGCTGGTGCACATCGTGCGCGACGCGACATCGCGCATCGACGCGATAGAGGACGACCTGCTGGCCGCGCGCCTCGACAACAAGCGCGCGCGGCTCGGCGGGCTGCGCCGGATGCTGGTGCGCCTGCAACGCCTGCTCGCACCCGAGCCGGCAGCGCTTTTCCGCTTGCTGCAGAACCCGCCCGGCTGGATGACCGAAGCCGATGCGCAGGAGCTGCGCGGTTCGACTGAAGAGTTCTCGGTCGTACTGCGCGACATGCAGGCGCTGCAGGAGCGCATCAAGCTGCTGCAGGAGGAGATCGCGGCCAACGTCAATGAAGACAACAACCGCAGCCTCTTCGTGCTGACGGTGGTCACGGTGCTCGCGCTGCCGATCAACATCATGGCGGGGCTCTTCGGCATGAACGTCGGTGGCATTCCGCTGGCCGAACACAAGCACGGCTTCTGGATCGTGGTGGCGCTCATCATGAGCTTCACCGCGGTGGCGGCGCGGCTGGCTTTCCGCAAGAAGAAGTGACGTTAGCGGGGCGTTTGCGGCAGGTCCTGCGCGTGCAGGATGCAAGGCATAAAATTACAGAGTGCACAACATCCTGAACGCCGATCTGCATTGCCATTCCGTGGTTTCCGACGGCACACTGACGCCGGAGGCCCTGGCTGCCCGCGCAGCGGCGAACGGCGTCGAGCTGTGGGCGCTCACCGACCATGACGAAGTCGGCGGCCAGCACCGCGCCGCTGCTGCGGCCCGCGAAAACGGCATGCGCTATCTGACGGGCACCGAGATCTCCGTCACCTTCGCGAATGAAACGGTGCACATCGTCGGGCTCGGCTTCGACCCGGACGACGCCGCCATCAGTCAGGGCCTTTACGACACGCGCGGCGGTCGCGGCAAGCGGGCCATGGAAATGTCCGAGGGGCTGGCCAAGGTCGGCATCAAGGGTGCCTACGAAGGCGCACTCACTTTCGTCGGCAACCCTGAATTGATTTCGCGCACGCACTTCGCGCGCTTCCTGGTCGAAAGCGGCGTTTGCAAAGACACCTACGAGGTCTTTCGCAAGTACCTGACCGAGGGCAAGCCGGGCTACGTGCCGCACCGCTGGGCCACGCTCAAGGACGCGATCCGCTGGATCACCGACGCCAAGGGCATCGCTGTGATCGCGCATCCGGGTCGCTACAAGTTCACCGCCAACGAGGAGTACGCGCTATTCCTCGAATTCCAGGCGCACGGCGGCAAGGCGATCGAGGTCGTTACCGGGAGCCACACGCCGGCCGAGTACGTCGAGTACGCCGACAAGGCACTTGAATTCGGCTTTGCGGCATCGCGCGGCAGCGACTTCCATAGCCCCGACGAAAGTCACATGGACCTCGGCAAGCTCCCCTGGCTGCCCGGCAAACTCACGCCGGTCTGGGAACTGCTCGAAAACCGCATTCAGTGAGCGCGGTGCAGCCAGCGGAGCGGGGCGCGCGCGATCTCGAATCCGAACGCATCCTGGCCGGTATCGGCATGGTGGTTTTGGCAGTGGCCTGCTTTTCGACGCTCGACACCGCCACCAAGATTTCGGTCGGCGCGGTGCCGATCATCATGGGCGTGTGGTTTCGTTACGCCTTCCAGGCGGTCGCGACGACAGCTGTGTTGCTGCCGGTCTATGGGACATCCTTGCTGGCCACGGCACATCCCAGGTACCACGTGCTGCGCGGCGCTTTGCTGCTGACGACCAGCCTTTTCGCTTTTTTCAGCCTGCGCTACATGCCGCTGCCGGAGTTCACCTCCATCGTGTTGATCGCGCCGCTGGTCATCACACTGCTGGCCGCCACGATCTTCAAAGAGCGTGTGTCTCCGCTGCGCTGGACGCTGGTATGTGGCGGCTTCCTTGGCACGCTCGTCATCCTGCGCCCGGGTGGCAGCAGCTTCAGCTGGGCGATCTTGTTGCCGATGGGGCTGGTGCTGACCAACGCATGGTTCCAGTTGCTGACGAGCAAGCTGGCGCAGACCGAGAATCCGCTCACCATGCATTTCTATACCGGCTGGGTCGGCACGCTGATCGCGTCGTGCGCCCTGCCTTTCGTTTGGACGGCGCTGCCCTCGTGGCATTGGTGGGCGCTGTTGTGCCTGATGGGGTTCATGGGCACGGTGGGCCATTTTTTGCTCATCCTGGCGTACCAGCGCGCAGCCGCATCGACGCTCACCCCGTACCTCTACGCACAGATCGGCTTTGCGATGCTCGGCGGCTGGTTGATGTTCTCGCACGTGCCGGACATTGCGTCGCTGGCGGGCATCGGGCTGATCGCGGTATGCGGCGCGGCCGGCGCCTGGCTCACCGTCAAAGAGCGGCGCTTGCCCATCGAGCCTGCCGAGGGCTGAACCTGCTCAACCTGTTTTTGAATCGGCTCACCCCGAGCCCGCGAACCTGATCGATTGCCATGGCCCAGTTTTTTGAAGTGCATCCCGAAAACCCGCAGCAACGACTGCTGAAGCAGGCGGTTGCTTTGCTCGCGCGCGGCGAAATCGTCGCCGTGCCGACCGACTCCAGCTACGCGCTGGCCTGCCACCTCGACGACAAGGACGCGGTCGACCAGCTGCGCCGCATCCGGCAGGTCGACGAGAAGCACCACCTCACCCTGCTATGTCGCGACCTGAGCGAGGTGTCGCATTACGCCCGCGTCGACAACAAGCAGTACCGGCTGTTGAAAGCGGCGACACCCGGCCCGTACACCTTTCTGCTCGAAGCGACAAAAGAGGTGCCTCGCAGAGTGAGCCACCCGCAGCGCAAGACCATCGGCCTACGTGTGCCCGATCACAAAGTGTTGTGCGACTTGCTCACGCTGCACGGCGCCCCACTGCTCGCGACCACGCTGATCCCCCCCGGCGAGACCGAGGCGCTGAATGACGCGCAGACGATTCGCGAGCGCTTCGAAAAGCAGCTCGGCGCCGTCATCGACGCCGGCGCCTGCCCGTCCGAGCCGACCACCGTGGTCGACCTGACGCCGATGGGTACCGGCGACGACCCGGTCGTGATCCGCATGGGCCGCGGCTCGCTCGCGCTGCTGGGGTTGTGACCTGATTGCCGACGGTCACGAAGAGCCTCCCCACTTTCGTCTGAGACAATCGAACCGGTGGACATTCCCAACCTGATTCAAAGCATCCTCATCTACGCGTTGCCCGTGCTCTTCGCGATCACAGTGCATGAGGCGGCCCACGGCTACGTGGCCCGGCACTTCGGCGACAACACGGCCTATGTGATGGGCCGGGTGACCCTCAATCCGTTCAAGCACATCGACCCGATCGGCACGATCCTGATGCCGTTGATGCTGTACTTCGCGACCTCGGGCGCGTTCCTGTTCGGCTACGCCAAGCCAGTGCCGGTCAACTTCGGCAATCTGCGTAACCCGAAGCGCGACATGATCTGGGTCGCACTCGCGGGGCCGGGCTCGAACTTCATCCAGGCGATCCTCTGGGCGCTGGTCTTCGTCGGTCTCATCGCTGGGGGGGTGAGCGAACCGTTTTTCATCAAGATGGCGCAGGGCGGCGTGCTGGTGAACCTGGTGATGTGCGCTTTCAACCTGTTCCCGTTGCCGCCGCTCGATGGTGGCCGCGTGCTCGCCGGACTGCTGCCGCGCGGACAAGCCCAGACGTTTTTGGCGCGCATCGAACCCTATGGCTTTTTCATCGTGATGGCGCTCGTGCTTGCAGGCGTCGTCAGCAAATACTGGCTCAGCCCGCTCATGGCGGTCGGCTACCACGTCATCGACCTGCTGATTTCGCCACTGACGGCACTGCTGCGTTGACTCGAGCCCTATTCGACATGGCTTCATCCACACCTCCCAAAGCAACCCGGTTTCTGACCGGCATCACCACATCGGGCACGCCGCATCTCGGCAACTACGCCGGCCTGGTGCGGCCGTCGGTGCGCTTCAGCCAGCGCGCCGATGTGCAGAGCTTTTATTTCATGGCGGACTACCACGCCCTCATCAAGATCGATGACCCGGCGCGCATCCAGCGTTCGACGCTTGAAATTGCTGCCAGCTGGTTGGCCTGCGGGCTCGACCCCGAGCGCGTTGTCTTCTACCGCCAATCCGACATCCCCGAGATTCCGGAACTCACCTGGCTGCTGACCTGCGTCACCGGCAAAGGCATCCTGAACCGTGCGCACGCGTACAAAGCCTCCGTAGACAAAAACATCGCCAAGGGTGAAGACCCGGATGCGGACGTCACCGCGGGCCTCTTCATGTACCCGGTGCTGATGGGCGCGGACATCCTGATGTTCAACGCGCACAAGGTGCCGGTCGGGCGCGACCAGATCCAGCACATCGAAATGGCGCGCGACATCGCGCAGCGCTTCAATCACTCGTACGGCGAGCATTTCGTGTTGCCCGAAGCCGAGGTCGACGACGCGGTTGCCACCTTGCCCGGCCTCGACGGCCGCAAGATGAGCAAGAGCTACGACAACACCATTCCGCTGTTCTCGCCGCGAGCTCAGCTGCAAAAACTCATCGGCGGTATCGTGACCGACTCGTGCGCGCCGGGCGAGCCGAAGCAGACCGAGGGCTCGGCCCTGTTCCAGATTTTTCAGGCGTTCGCGACTGCCGACGAGACAGCCGCAATGCGCAAGGCCTACGTCGAAGGCATCGGCTGGGGCGACGCCAAGCAAATGGTCTTCGAGCGGATCGACCGAGAACTGACGCCGCTTCGCGAGCGCTACGAAGCGTTGATGAATGACCCCGCGCAAATCGAGCGCACCTTGCTGATCGGTGCCGACAAGGCCCGCGAACTTTCTCGTCCTTTCATGGCGACGCTGCGCCACGCTGTCGGGCTGCGCAGCCTTGCCAGCCTGGGCGGTCAGGATGCCGGTGTCGGCAAGAAAGCCGGCAAGGGTGGCAAGACGGGCAAGCCGACGTTCAAGCAATACCGCGAGCGCGACGGACTCTTTTATTTCAAGCTGCTCGATACCCACAACGACACGCTGCTGCAAAGCCGTGGCTTTCAGTCGCCGCAAGAAGCCGGACGCGCCATCGGGGCACTGCGATACCAACCGAATGAAGCACTCGCTGCGCTCGCAGAACAGCTGGAACCGGTCGACAATGACGGGCGGCGCGCCGTGATGGCTGCGCTGGAGGAACTCGCCGGTCAGGCGAGCTGAAGTAAAGGGAGAGATTCGCGCGCCTAGCAACAGTCAATATATAAGTTGCGCACAAACGAAAGCAAAACATGAGCATTTACGTCATCGATGATCACCCCTTGATGCGCGACGCCATCGTCATGGTGCTGCGGCGCCTGCGGCCAGCCGAGAACATCGTGGAACTCGAGCGCCTCGACAAGCTCGCCAACGCAGTCAAGCAGCACGGTACGCCCGGCCTGTTTTGCCTCGACCTCAAATTGCCCGACACGACCGGTGTTTCCGGCGTGATCGCGGTCAAGCAGACCTATCCGGATGTGCCGATCGCCGTGTACTCGGCCTCGCCTGCTGCAGACATGGAAGAAGCCTGCATCGAAGCGGGTGCCGACCAGTACATCGAAAAGTCAGCCAGTTCCGCCGAATTGACGGCCGCCCTGCGCGGTCTCTTGATGGCCGACTCGGATGTCGAAGAGCCTGCGGCAGCCGCCAACAGCAAGTTGTCGAAGCGCCAGACGCAGCTCATCGCCATGCTCGACAAGGGCATGAGCAATCGCGACATCGCGTCTGAGCTCGAAATCAGCGAACACACCGTCAAGGTGCATCTGTGGCGTCTGTTCCGGCGACTCGGCGTGAAGAGCCGTACGCAGGCGCTGCATTACGCACGGACCAACGGTTTGCTGTCCGGCTGATTGACTGGTTAGCCTTCCGGCTAACTCCAGGACCCCCCAACCAGGGGTTTATCAGCCGACCGCAGAACTGACCCGGGATTGCGCCTGCGATTCATCGGCGTCGTGCAATGCAACCCGAAACACGCTGCCGCGTCCGAGCCGCGATCGCACGCTCACCGGATGGCCTAGCGCGTGCGACAGGCGAGCCACGATGGCGAGTCCGAGGCCGAAACCATCGGACGTGCCGGCATGGTCGGCCACCTTGTAGAACTCCAGGAACACGTCGCGCAGATGTTCGCGCGCGATGCCGATGCCGGTATCCCACACCTCGACCCGGAGGCCATCGCGCGTTTGCCGCGACGCCAGCAGCACGCCTCCCTCGACGGTGTACTTGATGGCGTTGGCAATCAGATTGCCGATCATCCGGCGTACGCGAATGGGGTCGGTCAGCACCGTGCCCTTGGCAATGTGCACTTGGAACTTCAAGCCCTTGGCCTCCGCCACCGGCCGGTACTGCAGCTCCAGGTCGTGCAGCAGTTGGCCGACATCGACCCGCTCGATGTGCAGCCGCACCTGACCGGAATCGATGCGCGCCAGGTCGAACAGCGAATCGAACAGCGCGTTGACCGCATGCGTGGCGCGGACGATCTTCGGCGCGATCTCCTGCACCAGCTCTGGCTCGTTGCGGAGCCAGTCGGCGTAGAGAGACAGCGCCAGCACGGGCTGCCGCATGTCGTGTGCCGCGCTTGCTAGGAAACGGTTTTTCATGGCCACGGCCGACACGGCAGCCTGCCGTTGCTGGGTCAGCGAGGCAATCAGGATGTGGTTATGAAAGAGCAGTTCGAAGCTGTTGCGGGCCGTTTCGTGGATGCGCCGGCCGGCGCGCAGCAGCAGCCACCAATGCAGCATCGGCAGCAGCAGAAAGCCGTAGTTGAAATGCGGCTTCTCGAAATTCATCTCGACAATGCGGAACAGCACCGCGGCGAGCATCGTGATGAAGAGCGTGTTGACGTAGCGCTTGAGCAATGGCGGGTGCAGTGCCAGCCCGTTGAGCGGAAACGTTGCCACCCCGGCCACGATCAACCAGCTCATGAACTGGTTGATGAGCGGCGTGCGCTCGAAAAAGATCAGGATCGACAGGCCCCAGGCAAAGGCGCTGATGCTCCAGAGAAAGTGATATTTCTCGACAAACCGCTGCTGCCCGTCGGAGTCGCGATCGGCATAGCGGCGCGTGTAGACCTGTTCGCCCCAGACGCGGCAGCACGTGGCGGCGACCCCGATAGCCAGCCACACCATCAGTTGCCACAGCGGCACGTAGCCCCAGCTCAACCCGATCATGGCAGGCAGCAGTGCGGCAGCCAGAAAATGCGAGCCGCGGGATGCCCGCATCAAACTTCGGATCAGCTCACCGCGGACCCACGGTTCTGCTTCATCGGCCGAGGCTGGCGCCGGCGTGAGGCTGGCGAAGGACGAATTGCCCAGGCCGGCAAAGGAAGAATTGCCCTTCATGTTTCCGAATGGCACCCCGCCGCGGGGTCTACAAAAAAGCCCCTTCGACAAAGGGGCCCCTGAAAGAGAGCGAAGCAGTCACGAATCAAGCTGAACCCCGCATGCCTTGTAGGTTTCCCCGACCTGTGCGCCTCGCGACTTGCCTGCCGTTGGCGGTCGAGGGGTCCTACATTGTCACCGAAAGTTTCCCCGACAGCGTCGCACCGGCGCAACTCTTAACCGCAGAACAGACGCAAAAAAGCCCCGGCTGGCGGGGCTTTAGCAATCCATCGCTGGAGGAGAGGGAGGGATTCGAACCCTCGGTACGTTTCCGTACGCCTGATTTCGAGTCAGGTACATTCGACCACTCTGCCACCTCTCCGGTCGCTGTCGAGCCTCAGATTCTAGCAGAGGCTCGGAGCATTTCGAGTCCGCCGAGGTAAGGATGCAACGCTCGCGGCACGGTGATGGACCCATCGGCGTTCTGATGATTTTCGAGCACCGCGACCAGCGTGCGTCCGACCGCCAGCCCAGAGCCGTTGAGCGTGTGCACGAGTTCGTTCTTGCCTTGCGCGTTCTTGAACCGCGCCTGCAATCGGCGCGCCTGAAAAGCTTCGCAGTTGGAGACCGAGCTGATCTCGCGGTACGTGTCCTGCGCCGGCAACCAGACTTCCAGGTCGTAGGTCTTGCTGGAGCCAAAGCCCATGTCGCCGGTGCACAACAGCACCACGCGGTACGGCAACTCCAGCGCCTGCAGCACCGCCTCGGCATGGCCGGTCATGGCTTCGAGCGCTTCGTAGCTGCGATCGGGGTGCGTGATCTGCACCATCTCGACCTTGTCGAACTGGTGCTGCCGGATCATGCCGCGCGTGTCGCGCCCGGCGCTGCCGGCTTCGGAGCGAAAGCACGGCGAGTGCGCGGTCAGCTTGATCGGCAACGTCGACTCGGCCACGACCTCGTCGCGCACGAAGTTGGTCAGCGGAACTTCGCTGGTCGGAATGAGGTAGAGCGCCTGGTTGTCCGGCACCGGCTCGCCGTCTTGCCCGCCCTTTTTAGCGGCGAAGAGGTCGCCTTCGAACTTGGGCAACTGGCCGGTGCCGCTGAGCGATGCCGCGTTGACGATGTACGGCACATAGCATTCCGTGTAGCCGTGTTTCTCTGTCTGCATGTCGAGCATGAACTGTGCGAGCGCGCGATGCAGCCGGGCGATCGGCCCTTTCAACACGCTGAAGCGCGAACCAGCGAGCTTGGTGCCCATCTCGAAGTCGAGGCCGAGCGGTTCACCCAGGTCGACATGGTCTTTCGCTTCGAAGCCGAGCCGCGTGGCCGCGGCGCCGGCACCGCCTTGCGGCGCCCAGCGACGCACTTCGACATTGCCGTGCTCGTCGGTGCCGACCGGCACGCTGGCATGCGGCAAGTTGGGCACTGCCAGCAACAGCGCCTGCAGTTCCGGCTGGATGGCTTCGAGGCGACCGCCTTGCGCCTCTTGCTCGGCCTTGAGCGCGTTGACCTCGGTCATCAATGCGTCGACAGATTCGCCCTTGGCTTTCAGTGGGCCGATCTGCTTGTTGAGCGTGTTGCGCCGTGCCTGCAACTCTTCGGTTCGGACCTGAAGGATCTTGCGTTCAGCCTCCAGCGCTGTGAAGGCATGAACGTCGAGAAAGGTCTGATTGGCTTTGCGGGTTTCGAGTCGGGCAACGACCGAGGGGAGGTCCTTGCGGAGCAGGGTGATGTCGAGCATCCACCGATTTTAGGTGGCGACGACGCCAGCTCAAGTCAGCCGACGCACGCGGTCACGCCAAAGTGGCCGGATCGACATTGGCGCCGCAGACGATCAGGCAGACGCGTTCGCCGTCGCGCACACGGTATGCGCCGGTTTGCAGCGCCGCCAGCGGCAACGCCGCCGCCGGCTCGACCGCCAGCTTCATCTCTTTCCATAGCCATCGCTGCGCCGCGCGAATCGCATCGTCCGGCAGCAGCAGCGCATCGCGTACCTGGCGCTGCGTGATGTCCCACGACAGCGCGCCGATGCGCTTGGCACCGAGCGAATCGGCAGCGATACCGCCAACTTCCACATCGACCGGCTCGCCGGCTTCACGGGCACGGAACAGCGTCGGCGCGTGTTCGGGTTCGATCGCGACCACGCGGCTGCGCTGCTCGAACCAGGCCGCCAGCCCGCCGATCAGCCCACCGCCACCGACGCTCACCAGAACCGAATCGGGCAAGCCGCCCTGCGCTTCGATTTCGCGGCCCAGCGTGCCGGCACCGGCCACCACTTCGGGTTGGTCGTAGGCGTGGGTCAACAGCGCACCGGTTTCCTTTTGGCGCGCGATGCAGGCGGCCAGCGCATCCGGGTAAATCTCGCCGACCACGACCACTTCCGCACCCAAGTCACGCAACCGGTCGCGCTTGGCTTCGGGCGACACACCGGGCAAAAACACCTCACAGCGCACGCCCAACGCACGCGCTGCTGCCGCCGTCGCGATGCCTGCGTTACCCCCCGATGCGACCACCACGCCGCTGGCCGGAATGTCGTTGGCCAGCAGCCGGTTCATCATGCCGCGCGCCTTGAAGCTGCCGCTGACCTGCAGGTGTTCCAGCTTCAACCAGACCTCGGCACCAGGTGCTACCAAGCCAACGGCCGAAGCCGGCAGTTTCCACAGCGGGGTCTGGAGCAGGAAGTGCCCGGCACGCGCGTGCAGCCGTTGCGCCGCGTCTTCGATCTCGCGGCGCCAGTCGATCGTTGTCGTGCTCACGAGATATGCCCCGGTGAAGATTGGCCAGCGAGCCGAAGCCCCTTCGGCAGCGGGAACTTGACCGTCTCCACGATGCCGTCCATCTTGCGCACCGACACCGCTCCGAGCGCCTTCACGCGATCGATCACTTCCGTCACCAGAATCTCCGGCGCAGAAGCGCCGGCCGTGATCCCGATGCGACTCTTGCCTTCGAACCATGCGGGCTGAAGTTCGTCCGCCGAATCGACCATGTAGCTCTCGGTGCCCAGGCGCTGCGCCAGTTCGCGCAACCGATTGCTGTTCGAGCTGGTCGGGCTGCCGACGACGATCACCAGGTCGACTTGCGGGCTCATGATCTTGATCGCGTCCTGCCGGTTTTGCGTCGCGTAGCAGATGTCCTGCTGCTTGGGCTCGCGCACCTTCGGAAAGCGCGCGCGCACGGCGGCGGCGATCTCGGCCGCGTCGTCCACGCTCAATGTGGTCTGCGTCACGACCGCCAGTTTTTCGCTCTGTGCCGGCTGCACGGTCGCCACATCGGCGACGTCTTCGACAAGGTGGATGCCGCCCGTGAGCTGGCCCATCGTGCCCTCGACTTCAGGATGCCCCTTGTGGCCGATCATGATGAATTCGTAGCCCTCCTTGGCGAGCTTGGCGACCTCGACGTGCACCTTGGTGACGAGCGGGCAGGTCGCGTCGAAGATGTCGAAGCCCCGCGCGCGGGCCTCTTGCTGCACCGCCTTGCTGACACCGTGCGCACTGAACACCAGCGTCGAGCCCGGCGGCACATCGGCCAGGTCTTCGATGAAGATCGCGCCCTTCGACTTGAGCTCGTTCACCACGTAGGTGTTGTGCACGATCTCGTGGCGCACATAGATCGGCGCACCGAACTTGGCCAGGGCGCGCTCCACGATTTCGATGGCGCGGTCAACACCTGCGCAAAAGCCGCGTGGCTCGGCCAACACGATTTCGTCGAGCGTTTTCACTTCGGTCACAGCACGCCGATCAGCTGCACTTCGAAGGTCACGGGCTGTCCGGCCAGCGGATGGTTGAAGTCGAAGCGCACCGCCGTCGCGTTCGACTCGATCACCGCACCGGCGTAGCTTCCGGCGCCATCGGGCGTCGGAAACTGGACCACATCGCCGACCGCATAGCGCTCGTCGGGGTCACCCATTTTGGCGAGCAACGTCTTGGCGACCCACTGCTGCATCTCGAGATTGCGGTCGCCGAAAGCTTCACCGGCGGGTAGCTGGAAGGTGTCATGCGCGCCTTCTTCAAGTCCGATCAGCCGTGCTTCCATCGCGGGTGACAGCTCGCCGTTGCCGAGCGACAGCGTCGCTGGTTTGTCCGCGAAGGTGTTGATGACGTCGCCCGCCGGACCGGCGAGCCGGTAATGCAAGGTGAGGAACGAGCCCGCATTCACGACAGGCGCGGTAACTTGGGGGGCGGCGGCAGAAACGGCGGTGGGAGGCAAAGACAAAATGGGTGTCCCGATAAACTGGCCCTCATTTTAGGGAGCCGGGCTCGCAGGCTCCAGTTCCGCGCCCAATTCCCTCACCGACTGCCTGCATGGCCTTCAAGGACCTCCCCGCCGACGCCCGCCCGCGCGAGAAGCTGCTTGCTCGCGGCGCCGGTGCGCTAGGCGACGTTGAATTGCTGGCGCTGCTGCTGCGCACCGGCATGGTCGGCAAGAACGTGCTCCAGTTGTCGCAGGAACTGCTCGACACCTTCGGCGGCCTCGCCGGCCTGCTCAACACCAGCCTGGACGACCTGAAAAAGATCAAGGGTCTCGGTGGACCGGCGAAGCGCGCCGAGCTCACCGCCGTGCTCGAACTCGCGCGCCGCGCCATGGCCGAGCGGCTGAAAGAGCGGGCGGTGTTCGACTCGCCGGAAGCCGTCAAGCACTACCTGCAACTGCACATCGCATCGCGGCCACATGAAGTTTTCGCAGCGTTGTTCCTCGACGCGCAACACCGGTTGATCGCACTCGAAGAACTGTTTCGCGGCACGCTGACGCAAACCAGCGTCTACCCGCGCGAGGTCGTCATCCGCGCACTGCACCATCACGCCGCGGCCGTGGTGCTGGCGCACAACCATCCGAGCGGCAGCGTCGAGCCATCGCGCGCCGACGAGTCGCTAACACAGACATTGAAAGCGGCGCTGGCGCTGGTCGACGTCCGCGTGCTCGATCATGTGATCGTCGCGGCGGGCCAGACCCTGTCGATGGCAGAAAAAGGATTGATCTGATGGCACGCGTCAAAGCGTATTCCGGCAAACCACCTGCGGGCCTGCGCCCTGGCCTGCGCTCACTCGCCGATCTGAAGCAGATTCAGCAAACGCTGGCGACGGAGCGTGAACGCGAGGCCGCCGCCGACGCGCTGCGACTCGCTGTCGAGAAAAAACGCGCCGCGGAAAAAGACCTGTTCAGCCGCGCTATAGGCGCCACCGAACCGCTCCGGCGCAAAGCGTCTGTGGTGCTAACGCCCGAGCCACCGGCGCCCATTCCATACCAACATCAGCTCGACGAACAACGCGTGATGCGCGAGTCGATCAGCGACGAATTCGACGTCACCACGCTGCTTGATGTCGACGACGCGATGAGCTTTCGCCGCCCCGGCATCGGTACCGACGTCACGCGCAAGCTGCGTGCAGGCGAGTGGGCGATCCAGCGACAGTGCGACCTGCATGGACTGCGAAGCGACGAAGCGCGTGAGGCGCTCGGCGCCTTCATCCGCACCTCGCACCGTCAAGGGATCCGTTGCGTGCGCGTGGTGCACGGAAAGGGACTGGGCTCGCCCGGCAAGATGCCGGTGCTCAAGACCAAGACGCAGCGCTGGCTGATCCAGAAGATCGAAGTGCTGGCCTTCGTGCAGGCCAAGCCGGCTGAAGGCGGCGCGGGCGCGCTGGTGGTGTTGCTGGCGCCGGTGGGACGCCAGTAGCGCTGTCGGCGCAATGCCGGCCAGTTAAACCAGAAGCGATTTCAACGGCACCGCCACATCGGCCACCGCGGCCGGCTCGGGGTTGCGCTGCGCCTCCATCAGCTTGCGGCTCATCATGTGATCGACCGGCGCGTTGGCCGACTCGACGCACACCAGTTGGCCATCGACGTAATGGAACAGCGAGAAGGCATTGGGGTTAGCGCCTGGACCTGGCCTCCGCACCGTAACCTGGCCCGGTGTGCTCTCGTCCGGCACCAGCCCGACCATCTGCAATCGCATTCCGCCCTGCTCCGACCAGAACCACGGCAACGCATCGTGCGGCCGCGGCGCGCCAGTGAGCGTGGCGGCCGCGGTGCGTGCCTGCTCGTTCGCGTTGGCGACCGATTCGAGCCGCAGCGCACGGCCGGCGCGCCGGTCCGGAAAGCGCGTGCAGTCGCCGATCGCCAGCACCGCCGCGTCGCTGGTCTGCATGTGCGCGTCGACCACGATGCCGTCGGCGCATTCCAGTCCGGCCGCCTCGGCCAAGGTCGTTTCGGGCACCGCACCGATGCCGAGCAGCAGCAGGTCGACCGCCACCTTGACGCCATCGATCTCGATCGACTGCAGGCGGTCTCCAGAGATTTCGAAACCGCCCACCTTGGCGTTCAAAACGATGTCGATGTCGGCCGCGCGATGCACCGCCAGCACATGCGCCGACAACTCGGGCGAGACGGCGCGGCCCATCAGCCGAGGCGCGGCTTCGACAACGCGGACCGTCTTGCCCATCGCCTTGGCAGTGGCCGCCACTTCGAGTCCGATGAAGCCGCCGCCGAGCACGATGACGTGCTGCGCCGACGCGAGCTGCGTGCGCAGGCGATGCGCCTCGTCGGCCGCCCGCAGCGTCGCGACATTGGCAAGGCCATCGGGCAAGCCGGAAAGACGACGCGCACGCGTGCCCGTTGCGAGCACCAGTCGTTCCCACGGCAGTACGGCGCCTGAGCGCAGCGTGACGGTGTGCGCAGCGCGGTCGATCGCCGTGGCCTCATTGCCGAGATGCAACGTGATGCCGGCCTCGCGATACCAGTCAGCGGCCTTGTGCGGCTGCGTCGTTTCTTCAGCGCTTTTCAGGAATGCCTTGGACAACGGCGGCCGGTGATACGGCTCGCAAGGCTCCTCGCACACCAGATGCACACGGGCGCCCTGCCCGGCCTCGACCAGCGAAACGCACAGCTGCGCCGCCGCGTGACCGCCGCCGATGATCACGATGTCGTTCATTTTGTTCACGTTGTTCATTTCGCTCATGTCACTCACCCCGCCTCTCCCCGGTTGCGCATCCAGTCCGCCGTCTTGAAAAAGGAGTCGCGCAGCCGCTCCCGCAGCGCTTCGTCGACGCCCGTCTCACCCATCGCCTGGTCCATGCACGCGAGCCACTGGTCGCGCTCCTTGATGCCGATGCTGTGGCCGCCGATGCTCTGCGGCAGATGCCGCGCACGCAGCATCGGGTTACCGAACCGGTCGGTGTAATGCTGCGGTCCGCCGAGCCATCCGCACAGGAACCAGAAGAGCCGCTGGCGCGCGTTGTCGAGCGTGTTGCCGTGGACCGCGCGCAGCACTGCATAGGCGGGCTCGATCTCCATCAGGTCGTAGAAACGGTCGACCAGCGCCTTTACTTTTTCTTCACCGCCGATCCACTCGAAGGGTGAGTCGAACTTGGGTTTGTCTTCAATCTGCATGGGGTCGATTGTCGTCGTCACCGTTTAACGGTGTTCGACGGTGTCATTCAGCCGCGCGGCGCAATGTCTCCACTACCGGCCGACGCAGCACTTCGCGCAGTCCCCACCAGCCGGCCGTCAAGGCCAGCACCGCACCTGTCAACGCGCCGCCCAGCGGCACCAGCGGCGACGCGGTCCAGGTGAACTCGAAGACGTAGCGCGCCAGCGCCCACCCGATGGCCGACGCCACGATGCTGGCGAGCAGTCCGGCCAGCAAGCCGACGCCGATCAGCTCGGCCCGCTGCACTTGCCGCAGCAAGCTGGCGCGTGCACCGACCGCGCGCATCACCGCGAACTCGCGCGCCCGCTCTTCGCGCGTCGCAGTCACCGCAGCGAACAGCACGACGAGCCCGGCTGCCAACGTGAAGCCGAACAAGAACTCGACCGCGCTGATGACCTGGTCGAGCACACGCTGCACCTGCGCGATGGTCGCGCTCATGTCGACGTTGGTGATGTTCGGGTAGCTGCGCACCAACGCATTGTCGAAGCCCTTGACCGGCGGCGCTCGGAATGCGGCGAGGTAAGTCGCCGGCACATCGGGGAGCGTCGCGACCGTGTACATGACGAAGAAGTTGGCGTGCAGCGAGCCCCAGTCGACCTTGCGCAGCGAGGTGATGCGCGCATCGCTCGGGATGCCGCCGACATCGAAGCGCAGGGTGTCGCCGAGCTTCAGCCCGAGCGTTTCAGCCAGGCCTTCTTCGACGCTGATCTCACCCTTGGCATCGGGCGTCCACTTGCCGGAGGTGATGGTGTTGTGCGCCGGTGCGTCGGCGCTGTTGCTGAGGTTGAACTCGCGATCGACCAGTCGCTTGGCGCGGTCGTCGGCATAGTCATCGGGCGCGATCGGCTTGTCGTTGATCGCGATCAGGCGCCCGCGAATCATCGGGTACCAGTCGAACTTGGACACGCCCGCATCGCGCAGCGACTTCTGGAACGGGTCGCTCTGCTCGGGCATCACGTTGATGACGAAGCGGTTGGGCGCATCGGGCGGCGTCGCCTTGCGCCAGCTCGAGACGAGGTCGGTGCGCAGCAGCACCAGCAAGATGAGCGCGAGCAGTCCGACGGCCAGCGCACTGACCTGCACCACGGCGTACACGGGGCGCGCCGAGATCTGCCGTGTCGCCAGCACCAGCCAGCGTGGGGCCGTGGTCTCGTTGACACTGCGTCGCAAGACCTTGACCGCAAGCCAGCTCAACGCCGCGAACAACGCGACCGCTGCAGCAAAACCCCCGACTGCGATGAGCCCGAGCTTGATGTCGCTGCTGGCGGCGAGCAGCAGCGCAGCGAAGCCCAGCACGCCGACAGTGAGCACAGCGATCGACGCCGGCTTGAGGCCGCCCACATCGCGCCGGATCACCCGCAGCGGGGGCACCTTGGCAAGCTGCAACACAGGCGGCAGGCCGAAGGCGAACAGCAGAGTCAAACCCATGCCGAAGCCGAAAGCGACGGGCCATAACGTGGCCGCCGGCAGCGACGCATCGACCAGTCCGGCGAGCAGCGCGACGAAGACGTAGTGCACGCCGAAGCCGATCGCAACGCCGAGCCCGCTCGCCACCAGACCGATGATCAGGAACTCGAATGCGTACGCCATGGCGATGGTGCGCTGGCTCTGCCCGAGCACCCGCAGCATGGCGCAGTCGTCGAGATGGCTGGCTGCGAAGCCGCGCGCCGCGAGCGCCACGGCCACGGCCGACAGCAACGCGGCAAGCAGTGCCACGAGGTTCAGGAACTTTTCGGCGCGGTCGAGTGTCTGCCGCATTTCGGGCCGACCGGTTTCGAACGAGTCAAGCCTTGCGCCGCGCAGCTCGCCCTTTTTCAACGTCGCGTCGGTGAAGTCGCTGAACGACTTGACTGCCGCCGCATCGCCCGCTACGGCAAATCGGTAGTTGATGCGGCTGGCCGGCTGCACGAGCCCGGTGCGGGCGACGTCGGCCTGGTTCAGCATCACGCGCGGCGCGAAGCTCATGAAGCCGGCGCCCCGGTCGGGCTCGAGCACGACGATGCGCGCGATCTTCAATTGCGTGTCGCCCAGCAACATCATGTCGCCGACCTTCAAGCCGAGCGATTCAAGCAGCGACGCATCGACCCACACGTCGCCGGGTGCGGGGATGTCACGTGTCGGCTCGCCGGCGCCTTCGGCCGTGACCGAGGTTTGCAGGCGGCCTCGTAACGGATAGCCGGCCTCGACCGCTTTCAACGCGACCAACTTGCTGGCGCCGCCTTGGCCATCGCTGGCGCGCGCCATGGTCGGAAAGCCATAAGTGCCGGCCGCTTGCAGGCCCAACGCTTTTGCACGTTCGACGAAGGCGGGTGGCGTCGGGTTGTCGCTGGCCAGCACCGCATCGCCGCCGAGCAACTGCCGCGCATCGCGCTGCAAACCACCCTTGAGCCGATCGGCAAAGAACCCGACGGCGGTGAGCGCCGCGACCGCGAGCAGCACGGCGACGATCAAAAGGCGCAGTTCGCCCGCTCGCAAATCGCGCCAGAGGGTGCGCCAGCCAAGGCGAAAAGAAGCGTTCATCTAGTGACGATAGCCGACGTGGCCGGCGGAATTTGTCTGTAGGGTGATGCCACGGTGCAAGGACTTTGTTCCATTGCTAGACTAATTTGAAAAGGAGTCAAGCTTGAGCCCACGTCATCTCTTCAAAGCATTCGCCACGACCATGGGTCTGGTGGCGCTGCTGGCCTTAGGCGCCTGTGACAGGAAACCTTCGACGCCGCCGCTGCCGACCAGCGCCTCGGGGAGCACGCGTTCCGGCGAATACCCTGCCGGCATCGTTCCTGCTGGATCGGGCGATAAAGTCGATTCCACCTCGCCACACAAAGGACCGTCCGAAGGCGGCACCGCCATTGGCGGGATGACATCTGGCCAGGCTGCCACTTCGGGTAACGGCGGCGCTGCTGCGCCGACCGGGGGAGATGGCAAGGCCAAGTGACATCCTCCACTGCGCAGACCCTGATTACGTTTCCAACTCTTTTCGAATAAGTAGAACCCCGATGAAAAACGCACCGTTCAAAAAGGCAGCCTCATGGACATGAATCGCCGCCACTTCTTCCGTGTCAGCAGTGCCGGGCTGGTCGGTTCCAGCCTGGTCGCCCTTGGTTTTTCGCCGACGGCCGCGCTGGCCGAGGCACGCAACTTCAAGCTGGCCCGCACTACCGAAACGCGCAATACCTGCCCGTATTGCTCGGTAGGTTGCGGCATCATCATGTACAGCCTGGGCGACAAGGCCAAGAACGTGATCCCGGCGATCCTGCATATCGAGGGCGACCCGGATCACCCGGTCAACCGCGGCACGCTGTGCCCCAAGGGCGCGGGCCTGCTCGACTTCGTGCACAGCCCCAGTCGGCTCAAGTATCCAGAGATGCGCGAACCCGGCAGCAACGAATGGAAGCGCATCAGTTGGGACAGTGCTTTCGAGCAAATCGCAACTTTGCTGAAGGCCGATCGCGACGCCAACTTCCAGCCGACCAACGCCGAAGGCAAGACCGTCAACCGCTGGACCACCACCGGCATGCTGTGTGCATCGGCCTCGTCCAACGAAACCGGGTACCTGACGCACAAAGCATTCCGCTCCACGGGGATGCTCGTCTTCGATAACCAGGCACGCGTTTGACACGGACCTACGGTGGCCAGTCTGGCCCCGACGTTCGGACGAGGTGCAATGACCAACCATTGGCAAGACATCCAGAATGCGGATGTGGTGCTGATCATGGGTGGCAACGCCGCGGAGGCGCATCCCTGCGGTTTCAAGTGGGTCATTGAAGCCAAGAAACAGAACAAGGCAAAGCTGGTGGTGGTCGACCCGCGCTTCACGCGCTCGGCCGCCGTAGCCGACTACTACGCACCCGTACGTGCCGGCTCGGACATCGCGTTTCTGGCCGGTGTGCTGAACTTCCTGTTGAGCAACAACAAGATTCAAACCGAGTACGTTCGCAACTACACCAACGCGCCGTTCATCGTCGGGCCGGACTACAAGTTCGAGGAAGGCATCTTCAGCGGCTACAACGCAGAAAAGCGCACCTACGATGCGAAGTCGTGGGGCTATGCGCTCGACGACGCCGGCATGGCGAAAGTCGATATGACCATGCAGGACCCGCAGTGCGTGCTGCAGGTCATGAAGCGTCATTTCTCGCGCTACACGCCAGAACTGGTGAGCCGCATCACCGGTACACCGCAAGACAAATTCCTGAAGGTGTGCGAGTACATCGCCAGCACCAGCACCACCGACAGGACCATGACGGTGCTGTACGCGCTGGGTTGGACACAGCACAGCCAGGGCACGCAGATGATCCGCACCGCGGCCATCATGCAACTGCTGCTGGGCAACATCGGCGCCTCGGGTGGTGGCATGAATGCGCTGCGTGGTCACAGCAACATCCAGGGCCTGACCGATCTGGGCCTGCTGTCGAACTCGCTTCCGGGCTACATGTCGCTGGCACGCGACTCCGAGCAGACACTCGACGTCTATTACAAGAGCCGCTCACTCAAGCCCTTGCGCCCGAACCAGATGAGCTACTGGCAGAACTATCCCAAGTTCTTCGTCAGCATGCAAAAGGCGTGGTGGGGCAATGCCGCGACAGCGCAGAACGACTGGGCTTTTCACTACCTGCCCAAGATCGATAAGTTGTACGATGTGTTGCAGGCTTTCGAATTGATGAGCCAGGGCAAGATCAACGGGTACATCTGTCAGGGCTTCAACCCTGTTGGCGCCTTGCCTGACAAAACAAAAATCATCGCGGGGTTGTCCAAGCTCAAGTTCCTCGTGACGATCGATCCGCTGATTACCGAAACCAGCGAATTTTGGAAGAACTACGGCGAGTTCAACGATGTCAAGACGGCCGAGATCCAGACCACCGTGTTCCGTCTGCCGGCGAACTGCTTCGCCGAAGAAGAAGGGTCGCTCACGAATTCGAGTCGCTGGCTTCAATGGCACCTGAAAGGCGCCGAAGGACCTGGCGAGGCGAAGGGCGACCTCGACATCGTGGCCGGCATCTACAACAAGTTGCGGCAGGCCTATGTCAAGGATGGCGGTGCCTTTCCTGACCCGATCGTCAACCTGACCTGGAACTACAAGATTCCGTCCGCCCCCTCCGCGCAAGAGGTTGCGATGGAATACAACGGCAAGGCCTTAACCGACCTCGTGGACCCGGCCGATTCCACCAAGGTGCTGGCCAAAGCTGGCGAGCAGCTTCCAGGCTTCGGACTGCTGCGGGACGACGGCAGCACCGCCAGCGGCTGCTGGATTTATTCCGGTGCATGGACGCAGGCCGGCAACCAGATGGCGCGGCGCGACAACGCCGACCCGTACGGCATCGGCCAGGCGCTGAACTGGGCGTGGGCATGGCCTGCCAACCGGCGCATTTTGTACAACGCGGCCGGGGCCGATCCAGCCACCGGCAAGCCGTGGATTGCCAAGCGCGGATTGATCAGCTGGGATGGCAAGAAATGGTCGGGTTCCGACATTCCTGACATTCGTCCGGATGCCGATCCGCTTGCAGTCGACGCAGTGCGTCCGTTCATCATGAATGCCGAAGGCGTGGCTCGACTCTTTGCCCCGACCGGCCTGGCCGAGGGTCCATTGCCCGAGCACTACGAACCTTTCGAATCGCCACTGGTCAACAACCTGATGCATCCGAACAGCAAGGTGGCACGCGCCAACCCTGCGGCACGCATCTTCAAGGGCGACCTGGAACGCCTCGGCGTGCCGAAGGACTTCCCGTATGTGGCAACCAGCTACCGCCTGACAGAGCACTTTCAGCAATGGACCAAGCACGTCCGCACCTCGGCCATCATCCAGCCGCAGCAGTTCGTCGAAATCGGCGAGGAACTGGCCAAGGACAAGGGCATTGCCAACGGGGATATGGTCAAGGTCAGCAGCAAGCGTGGCTTCATCAAGGCGGTGGCGCTGGTGACCAAGCGCATCCCTGGCTTGCAAGTCGACGGACGCACCGTGCACACGGTGGGGATGCCGAACCACTGGGGCTTCACAGGCTTAGCCAAGCCGGGCTATCTGGTCAACACGCTGACGCCTTTTGTCGGTGATGCCAACACGCAGACGCCTGAGTACAAGTCGTTTACCGTGAACATCGAAAAAGCTTAATCCATGTCCTCACTTCAAACTCTGGACATCGCCGCCCGCTCGGCCACCACGCAACCTTCGCCCGACGTGCGGCATCGTCCGGCCGTAATGGAGGTTGCCAAACTGATCGATGTATCGACCTGCATCGGCTGCAAGGCCTGCCAGGTCGCGTGCATGGAATGGAACGACCTGCGCGACGAGATCGGTGAAAACGTCGGTAGCTACAACAACCCGAACGACCTGACGCCCGCCTCGTGGACCGTCATGCGCTTTGCCGAAGTCGAGCCCGAACCCGGCAAGCTCGAATGGCTGATCCGCAAGGACGGCTGCATGCATTGCGAAGACCCCGGTTGCCTGAAGTCCTGCCCTTCACCGGGCGCGATCGTCAAATACAGCAACGGCATCGTCGACTTCATCAGCGAGCATTGCGTCGGCTGCGGCAACTGCGTCACGGGCTGCCCTTTCGACGTGCCACGCATAAGCAAGGGCGATAACAAAGCCTACAAGTGTTCGTTGTGTTCCGACCGCGTGGGCGTGGGCCTGGAGCCGGCGTGCGTCAAGGCCTGCCCGACCGGTGCGATTCACTTCGGCACCAAGGAAGCCATGCACGAGTACGCGGACGAGCGCATCGTCGACCTCAAGGAGCGCGGCTTCGCCAATGCCGGCGTGTACGACCCGGCCGGCGTGGGTGGCACGCACGTCATGTATGTGCTGCAGCATGCCGACCGGCCGGGCCTTTACAGCGGCCTGCCGAAAGACCCGCACATCAGCCCGTTCGTCTCGTTGTGGAAGGGTGTGGCCAAGCCACTGGCGGTGCTGGCGATGGCCGGCGCGGTGGTCGGCAGCTTCTTCCACTACATGAAGGTCGGGCCGATCGAGCCGAAAGAAAAAGCCGGCATCGACGGCGACGCCAGCGGTGACGTGGAGATCATTGAAGGGCCGCCGCCACCGCCTAACGATGCGGCACGCATTGCGCTGGCAAGGTCTGGTCCGTCTTCGCGTGCCGATGTGCCGCCTGTGGAATAAGGAGCACGCCATGACGATTCGCTACCTGCGCCGCTACCCGGACTCGACCCGCCTGAACCATTGGTTCGTCGCGATGATGTTCGTCGCCGCAGCCCTCTCGGGGCTGGCCTTCTTTCACCCCAGCCTGTTCTTCCTGAGCGGACTGTTCGGCGGCGGTCCGTGGACGCGTGTGCTGCACCCGTTCATGGGCGTCGCGATGGTCCTGGGGTTCGCCTTCCTGTTCTTCACGGTGTGGCGCGACAACGTGCTGAATCGCGTCGATGGCGAGTGGATGAAGAACGCGCCGAGCATGTTGAAGGGCGACAAGTCCAAGATGCCGCCGGTCGGGAAATACAACGCCGGGCAAAAGCTGGTGTTCTGGGCCTTCGGGGTCAGCCTGGTGCTGCTGTTTCTCACCGGCTTCATTTTCTGGAGCCCCTGGTTCGTCGGCTTATTTCCGATCACGCTGCGGCGCATCGCGGTGCTGGTGCACGCGTTCTCGGCCATCGTGCTGATCCTGTCGGTCATCACTCACATCTATGCAGCGATCTGGGTCAAGGGCACGATGCGGGCGATGACGCGCGGCACGGTGACCGAAGCGTGGGCCAAGCTCAATCACCCGCTGTGGCACCGCGAAATGACCGGGAATGACAAGCCGTGAATAATCGGCTCCGATGACAAGCAATACCGGCAACGCTCCTCCTGTCCGCAATATTCGGGTTCTGAGTGCTGAAGAAATCGCCTTGCAGGCCGGGCGGCAAATGCCGTTCGTGCGCCTGCCCGAGCGCCTCAATCTGTTCTCCGACCGGCAACTTCGGCTGCGTCAGCTCGCCGCGTCGCACCCAATGCGCGAGTACCTGGTCTTCATCGCAGACCTGGCAACGGCACAGCACGAAGTGCTGCAAAACTACCCGGCGGTCGCACTGCCGGATACCGAAGCCTGCCAGGCCGCCGCCAAAGCCTTGAAGCCGCCGATGCCGGCCTTCGGCTGGCCGCGCGATCCGGTTTGGCGAGATGGCCTGCGGCGGCTGCTCGGCGTGTTCAGGGAGCGACTGACCGCGGGGCCGGCGCGCGACACCGTCGACCGGTTGCTCGTCAGCCCCGAACATTGGATCGAGCACCAGGCCGATCACTTGTCGCGTCGCATCACCTTAGGGCTCGATCTGGCGACGGCACCGTTGATCGCTGCCGGCCTGCAGACGTACTGGGCACAGCTGGCGATGCTGACTGCCGACACGCACGGCGAACGCGTCTTCGGCCAAACCGAGCCCGCGACCGAATGCCCGTGCTGCGGCAGCGTGCCGACCACGAGCATCACGCGCATCGGCGCTGAAGACTCCGGCTTTCGCTATCTGCACTGTTCGCTGTGCAGCACGCAGTGGCATTTCGTTCGCATCAAGTGCACGCATTGCGAGAGTACCGAAGGCATCCATTACCAGGAGCTGGCGGTCGAACAAGGCGCTGCGCCGCGGGCCACCGCTGGGTTGCCGGGCGCAAAAGCGGGCGCCGTCAAGGCCGAATGCTGCGACACCTGCGGCCATTACCTGAAGCAAGTCTCGATGGAGAAAGACCCCGAGGTCGAACCCGTCGCCGACGACCTCGCCAGCGTAGCGCTCGACTTGCTTGTATCCGAAGCCGGTTTCGAGCGCAGCGGCCACAACCTGATGCTGCTCTTCGGCGACCCTGAGCCGAGTCCGCCAGACCACGACGGCGGAGGCGGCTGATGGCCGCGCCCGAAGAGTCCGTGGTCCACGGCTCGAAGGCAAGGCCACAGGATCTGCCCTCGGTCGACTTGCTGTTGCGCGGTGCAACGGCAAGCGCTTTGCTTCACGAGCACGGTCACACGCTGGTGGTGAAGGAAGCGCGTGCGCTGCTGGATGGTTTGCGTGCGCAAGCAGTTGCCGGTACGTTGCAAGCACAAGCAGTAAAGCCCGAAGCCGTCGCCGATGCGCTGACCGCTCGCGTGCGAACACGCCTCGCACCGCGCATGCAGGCCGTACTCAACCTCACCGGCATCGTCATCCATACCAACTTCGGTCGTGCTCTGCTGGCCGACGCAGCGCTGCAGCACATGCTGAAGCTCATGGCGTCACCCAACAACCTCGAATACGACCTGGCGTCCGGTGGCCGTGGCGATCGCGATTCGATCGTCGAGGAACTGCTCTGCACGATCACCGGCGCAGAGGCTGCGACGGTCGTCAACAACAACGCGGCGGCCGTGCTGCTGACCATCGCGGCGCTGGCAGGCGCAACGCCCGACAAGAGCGAAGTCATCGTCTCGCGCGGTGAGCTGGTCGAGATCGGCGGCGCCTTTCGCATGCCGGACGTGATGGCGAGCGCCGGCGCGCGCATGGTCGAGGTCGGCACCACCAACCGCACCCATCCCGCCGACTACGAGCGCGCCATCAACGACCGCACTGCACTCGTGATGAAGGTGCACACCAGCAATTACATGGTGCAAGGCTTCACCGCGACAGTCGACGAAGCCGTGCTGGCGCCCATCGCCCATGCGCGCGGCGTGCCGCTCGCCACCGACCTGGGCAGCGGCTCGCTCATCGATCTTGCGCACTACGGCTTGCCGCGCGAGCCGTTGCCGCAAGAGATGCTGGCGGCCGGCTGCGATGTCGTCACCTTCTCCGGCGACAAGCTGCTCGGTGGTCCGCAGGCGGGCTTGATCGTCGGCAGCAAAGAGGCTGTCGGCCGCATCCGCAAGTACCCGATGAAGCGCGCGCTCCGCATGAGCAAGCTGCCGATGGCTGCGCTCGAAGCGACTCTCATGCTCTACCTGCGGCCCGAGCGGCTGGCACAAGACCTGCCGACGCTGCGCCTGCTGACGCGGCCGGCCGACACCATCCGTGCACTGGCGCATGCGGTTCGAGGGGCGGTGGCGGACGCGGTCAGCCCGCGCTTCACCGTCGAGGTGGTCGAACTGCTCGGCCAGATCGGTTCGGGCTCATTGCCGGTCGAACGCCTGCCTTCCGCCGGGCTTGCGCTGGCACCTGCGGGCACGTCGAAGAAAGGCATCGGCACCGCGCTCGATGCGCTGGCGACCGCGCTGCGCAGCCTGCCGCTGCCGGTGATCGGCCGCATCGCGGATGATCGGTTGTTGCTCGACCTGCGGTGCCTCGAAAACAGCGCGCCCTTCGTCGACCAGTTGCCCGCCCTGCGCGAGCGGCTGCAATAGACCCCACTTCCGCCCGATTCATCCCATGTCCCATCTCGACCTGCTCACCCCCATCCTCACCGACACCCTGGCGCCACTGGCCCAGCGCACCGACACCGAGGGCCGCTTTCCGCGCGAGGTGATCCGGGCTTTGGGCAGTGCGGGCCTGCTCGGACTCGTCTCCGCGACCAGCGTGGGCGGCATGGGCAAGGGCCTTGCAGAAGCAGTGCAGATGGTGTCGCGCATCGCGCAGACCTGCCCGTCGACGGCGATGGTCGTCTGCATGCACTACTGCGCGACGGCGGTCATCGAGCAACAGGGCAACGAGTCGGTGCGCAAGGCCATCGCCGCGGGCAAGCATCTCAGCACGCTGGCTTTCTCCGAAGCCGATTCGCGCAGCCACTTCTGGGCGCCCACCGGCACCGCACGGCTCGACAATGGCGACCAGGGCGACGCTGTGGTGCTCGACGCGCGCAAGAGCTGGGTCACATCGGCCTTCGAAGCCGACAGCTATGTGTGGTCGAGCAAGCCGCTCGCGGCCGAAGGCGCCAGCACGCTCTGGTACGTGGAAGCCAAGGCGGCAGGGCTCAGCCAGCCCTTCAAGTTCGATGGACTCGGCTTGCGCGGCAACGCATCGACACCTGTCACCGCCGAAGGCGTCCGCGTCGCGGCGACCGATCAGTTGGGCGAAGACGGCAAGGGTTTCGACACCATGATGGGCGTCGTGCTGCCATGGTTCACCTCGCTCGCCGCGGCGTGCTCCGTCGGCCTGATGGAAGGCGCCATGTCGCGCGCCATCGGCCATGTGAGCCAGACGCGCCACCTGCATCTCGACAGCTCGCTGGCCGACCTGCCGACCATCCGCGCCTACCTGGCACGCGGCCGGATCAAGACCGACATGGCGCAGGCGCTGCTGGACGACACGGTGGCCGCCATCGGTGCCGGCCGCGCCGACACCATGCTGCGCGTGCTCGAAGTCAAGGCCGCTGCCGCCGAGACCGCGCTCGAAGTGACCGACATCGCGATGCGCGTGTGCGGTGGCGCCGCCTTTCGCAAGGAAGCCGGCATCGAGCGCCTGTTCCGCGATGCACGCGCATCGAGCGTGATGGCGCCGACATCCGACGTGCTGTACGACTTCATCGGCAAGGCCATCACCGGCCTGCCGCTGTTCTGAACATCGACCAATCACTGAAAGAACACCGCATGTCAGAACAAACTCTGGTGATAGGCGCAGTCGCCTACGCGCCCAAGGTCGTCACCATCTGGGAAGGCTTCAAGGCCTTCTTCATCGCGCACGGCCTGCCCTTCGACTACGTGCTGTATTCGAATTACGAACGACAGGTCGAGGCGCAGTTCGATGGCTCGATCCACCGCGCGTGGAACTCGCCGCTGGCGTGGGTGCGGGCCGACCGCATCGCGCGCAGCAAGGGGCTGCAGGTGAAGTCGGTCGCGATGCGCGACACCGACATCGACCTGCGCTCGGTGATCGTCGTGCGCGCCGACAGCGACATCGAGAAAGCATCCGACCTGCGCGACAAGACGATCGGCGCAGGCGCGCTCGATTCACCCCAGGCCACGCTCATTCCACTGGACCAACTGCGGACCGAAGAAGGCCTGATCCAGCGCGACGATTTCACGCTCAGGATCTTCGACGTGCTCGGGGGCAAGCATGGCGACCACATCGGCGGCGAACGGGATGCGGCACGCGCGCTGATGGCCCACGAGGTCGATGCGTGCTGCCTCATCGCGGGCAACCACCTGGCCTTCGGCCTCGACGGCACGCTGCCCGCCGGCAGCACACGCATCATCGCGAGCACAGCGCCCTTCGACCATTGCAACTTCACGACCAGCCCCGGCGCGCCGGAACGTCAGATCGAACACTTCGTGACGTTGCTGCTGTCGATGCGCTGGGACGACCCGCTGGTGCGCCCGCTGCTCGAACTCGAAGGCCTGCGCGAATGGCGCACCGGCCGCACCAGTGGCTACGCGCAACTCGAACGCGCCGTCGACAACGAAAAGTTCTACAGCCCCGATGGCCGCATCCTCAACACCGACTATCGATATTGAGTCGCTCGGGCTCGAACAAGGCGCCCTGCTGCTCATCCGCCGTGCGCTGGCCGAGGTGCCTGCGACCGGCGAACTGCGTGTGCAAGGCACGGCGCCGGCCTGGGATATTCACCTGGAAGCATGGTGCCGGCAGCAAGGGCACGGCGTGCGCTTCGACAAGGGCGAGTCCGGCGCAACGCAGGCGCTGTTGACACGCGCATCGCACGCCGAAGGGCGCTGGCATGGCGCGCAATCTGCAAGCGACGCGCCGGCCGAAGACGCCCTCGCTGGCTGGGGTCTGGCCGCACGCGGAGCCACGGTCGAAGCCGGCAGCCCGCCCTTCGCCTTCACGCTGCATCGCCGCAACGAGCTGTGGGCAGAGACCGCCGGCGCGCTCTACGCGCAAGCCGCCGCAGCGCAATGGGATCCGGCCACTGCCGTCGATTGGGACGCACCGTTCGACCTGCCGCCCGCCGTCGAAGCAGCCGTGGTGCAGGTCATGACGTACCTGATCGAAAACGAGAACGCCGCGCTGCTGGTGCCGGCGCGGCACCTCGGCCAGATCCATCCGCACTACCGCGAAGTGCTGCAACTGCTGGCGCTGCAATGCGCCGACGAGGCGCGACACATCGAAGTGTTCACGCGCCGCGTGGCCTTGCGCGGCGGCAAGCCTGCGTTGTCGACCGCGGGCGGCCAGGCCAGCTTGCAGTCGCTCTTCGAGGCGCCGGATTTCTCGATCGCGACCTTCCTGCTGTCGGTGCTCGGTGAAGGCAGCTTCATCAACCTGCTCAACTTCCTGCATGCGCACGCGCCCGATCCGGTGACGCGGCAGATCGCCCGGCTGGTAGCGCGCGATGAGGCGCGGCACGTGGCCTTCGGTATGGCGCACTTGGAGTACCGGCTGGCCGAGGAGCCCGACTACCAGATCCGTTTGCGCAATGCGATCGAGCAGCGCTACGACGCGCTTGCCAACAGCGCGGGCCTGAACGAAGAAGTGTTCGATGCGCTGGTGCTGCTGGCCGCCGGCGAGCTCACGGTGCCGGCCATCGCGCGCGGGCACGAGGCCGTGCAGCAACTCAAGCGCGAGATGTCTGCCGGCCGGCGTGCGCGGCTCGGGCGGTTGGGCTTCGAGCGTGCAGAAGCAGATCGCCTGGCTGACATGCACACGCGCAACTTCATGTGATGGCCAGGCGCGCGTCATGATCATCGGCACCGCAGGTCACATCGACCACGGCAAGACGACGCTGGTGCGCGCGCTCACCGGTGTCGACACCGACCGGCTGCCGGAAGAGAAGCGGCGCGGCATCTCTATCGAGCTGGGCTACGCGTACCTGCGCACTGCCGATGACGTGTCCCTGGGCTTCGTCGACGTGCCTGGCCACGAGCGCCTGCTGCACACCATGCTGGCCGGCGCCACCGGCGTCGAGCACGCCTTGCTGGTGGTGGCGGCCGACGACGGCGTGATGCCGCAGACGCGCGAGCACCTGGCCGTGGTCGCGCTGCTCGGCCTGCAACGAGGGACTGTCGTCATCACGAAGATCGATCGCATCGATGCCGCCGAACGCGATGTGCGCGTGGCACAGGTGCGCGCCGACATCGATGCCCTGCTCGCCGACACCTCGCTCGCAGGCGCGCCGGGCTTCGCGCTGTCGGCAACGACGGGCGAAGGCATAGATGCCCTGCGCAACCACCTGGTCGCCGAGGCAGCCCGTGTTGCTCCTTCCCTTCCCGGGCGAAGGCAGGAATGGGGGCAAGCAACCAACGATCCCCAAGCCTTCCGCCTCGCAGTAGACCGCTCCTTCACCCTCCCCGGCGTTGGCACCGTCGTCACCGGCTCGGTCATGGCCGGCCACGTCCGCATCGGCGACGAACTCATCCTCGTCCCCGGCGAGCGCAAGGTGCGCGTGCGCGGCATCCACGCGCAGAACGAGCAAGCCGAGTCCGCGCATGTCGGTCAGCGTTGTGCCCTCGCGCTGGCCGGCGTTGCCAAAGAAGAGGTCCATCGCGGCCAGTGGGTTTGCGCGCCCGGCATCGCGCTGAGCACCGAACGCATCGACGTGCAGCTCACGTTGTGGCCCGGCGAGGCGCACGCACTGCGCTCCGGCATGACCGTGCACACGCACCTCGGCACCAGCGACGTGATGGCTTCGGTCGCATTGCTCGACCGCGATGTGCTGGCACCCGGCGACACCGCGCTCGCGCAACTCGTGCTGCGCGAACCGATGACCGCATGGCACGGCGACCGCGGCGTGCTGCGCGACGCATCCGCAGTGCGAACCATCGCAGGCGTGCGCGTGCTCGATCCCTTTGCGCCCGTGCGCTATCGACGAACTCCGGAGCGCCTGCACGCGCTGGCAGCGTGGGCGCTGGACGAGCGCGCCGCGCTCGTGGCGGCGCTCCTCGCCAGCGCCCCACTCGGCATCGATGCAGACCGCGTGACGCGTGCGCTCGCGCTGCAGCCAGATGTGGCGTTGCCGTTGCCAGCCGATGCCGTGCGGCTGGCCGGCGCATCGACTGCAAGCGCGCTGAACACCGGCGCACTCATCGCCGGCACGCACTTCGCTGCGCTGCAACAGCGCATCACCGACCGCCTCGCAGAATTCCACGCCACATCGCCCGAAGAGGTCGGCCCCGACCCGCGCCGCCTCAAGCGACTCGCCGCACCACGCACCGGCGATGCGTTGTGGCTGCACGCCGTCGAAGCGCTGCTCGACCACGGCGCATTGGCACGCAGCGGCCACTGGCTGCATCTGCCCGCGCATGCGGCCGTGCTCAGCGCCACCGAAGAGCGGCTGGGCCAAAAGCTGTTGCCCGTGCTTGCAGACGGCGGCTTCGATCCCGCCTGGGTGCGCGACCTCGCCAAAGGCTGCGGCGCATCGGATGCGGTCGTGCGCCAGACCCTCGCCAGCCTGGCGCGGCGCGGTCTGACATTCCAGGTGGTCAAGGACTTGTACTATCCAGCAGCGACGATCGAGCGGCTGGCCGCACTGGCACGCGACTGCCTCGCCTTGCCCGAAGGCCTGCAAGCCGCGAGCTTCAGAGACGCGACCGGCCTCGGCCGCAAGCGCGCGATCCAGCTGCTCGAATTTTTCGACCGCGTCGGCTATACGCGACGCGTCAAGGATGTGCATTTGCTGCGGCCCGATACCGTGATGTTCGGTGCGTCGGGCAGCAGCAAGCCTGCTGCGTTGTCGTCGTCGACATGAATCGTTCCATGAGCAACAAGACATGGAAGGGAATCGTCCCTGGTGGGGCGGCCGGGCTTCAAACCCGGTGGGTGGCGCCACGCGTCGCCGGGAGGGTTCGACTCCCTCTCCCTTCCGCCCTCGGTCCAGCGAGACGGTAGCGTTCTCCTGTTGCCGGAGACCAGCGCTCGGCGTCAAGTCCGACGCGGCACGGCGCGGTGCCGAGGCAAGGTGTTTTGGATCGTTCTGACGAAAAGGTCGGCAACGCTTCCAACGTCCATACCTCGGGCACCTAGTTGCCTGCCCCACGCAAGGAATCCCCATGTCTGCAACATCACCGTCCCCCGACGCGCTCGACAACGAATCGCTGCTAGAGCAAGCGAGACACGAGGCCCAGCAAAAGATTGCTGAGCTGCACCTCGAAGAGGGCACCGTGAAGTCCGAAGGCGGACAGAACTCGCCCAGCCCCGAAGACGTCATTCCCCACCAGGCGCCCGAAGAGGCGCCTTGAGACCAGACCGGTAACCATCCGTCAAACCCACGATGTCGATACAACCAGACTCTTACGAAGTTCGCAGGCGCGACGTGCTCGCGAGCGGCCTTGCCACTGCCGCCGGCACAGTGCTGCCCCTTGCGGCGAGCCGTGCGCAAACGGCAGAAACATCTGCACTTAAAGGCGCGGGACCCCTGCCCATGATGCCCATCGAACTCAAAGTCAACGGCCAGAGCCACGCCCTCGACCTCGACACCCGCACCACCTTGTTGGACACGCTGCGAGAACACCTCCATCTCACCGGCTCCAAGAAGGGATGCGACCACGGGCAATGCGGCGCCTGCACCGTGCTGGTCAACGGTCGACGCATCAACAGTTGCCTGACGCTGGCAGTGCTGCACGACGGCGACGAGATCACGACGATCGAAGGGCTGGGAGCACCCGGAAAACTGCATCCGATGCAGGCTGCCTTCATCAAGCATGACGGCTTCCAGTGCGGCTACTGCACGCCAGGCCAGATCTGTTCCGCAGTGGGTACGCTGCAGGAAATCAGGGCCGGCATACCGAGCCACGTGAGCGTCGACATCAAGGCCATCCAACGGGCCACGCCGGAAGAAATCCGTGAGCGCATGAGCGGCAACATCTGCCGCTGCGGCGCCTACGCCAACATCCTCGACGCCATCCAGGAAGTCGCCGGAGACGCCGCATGAAGCAGTTCACTTTCGAGCGGGCCACGACGCCCGCAGGTGCGGCCGCGTCGCTGGCCAATACGCCCGGCGCCAGGCTTATCGCAGGCGGCACCAACCTGCTTGACCTGATGAAGCTGCAGATCGAAACGCCGACGCACCTCATCGACATCAACCGCCTGAACCTGAGCCAGGTCGAAGACATGCAAGGCGGCGGGTTACGTATCGGCGCGCTGGTCCGCAACACCGACCTTGCTGCACACCCGCGCGTGCGTGCCGACTACGCCGTGCTCAGTCGCGCTTTGATGTCGGGCGCCTCGGGCCAGTTGCGCAACAAGGCGACGACGGCAGGCAACCTGCTGCAACGCACGCGCTGCCCCTATTTCTACGACACGACCAAGCCTTGCAACAAGCGCCAGCCGGGCTCTGGCTGCTCTGCGATAGGCGGCTTCGATCGCAACTTGGCGATCTTGTCGACCAGCGACCAGTGCATCGCAACGCATCCGAGCGACATGGCAGTCGCCATGCGCCTGCTCGACGCCTCGGTGGAAACGGTGCGGGCCGACGGCACGCGACGCGCGATTTCGATCGCCGATTTCTATCGCCTGCCCGGCACCACGCCACAGGTCGAAAACACCCTCGCGCGCGACGAAATGATCACCTCAGTAACGCTGCCGGCGCCGTTGGGCGGCAAGCACATTTACCGCAAGGTGCGCGATCGCGCGTCGTATGCGTTTGCGCTGATCTCGGTGGCGGCGGTGGTCCAGCCCGATGGGCGGGGGCGCTTCGCCTATGGCAGTCTGGCGCCCAAGCCGTGGCGCGTCGAGGCTGCCGAATCGCAGGCCGATGCTGCGTCGATTGCGCGCGTCACGCTCGCAGGCGCACGCACCAGTGAACACAACGCGTTCAAGTCGCTGCTGGTGGAACGAACGCTGGCCTCTGTGCTGGCGGAAGCGAGGAGTTGAAATCATGAAGTTCGATCAACCCGCGACCCGCAATCCGATCGACCGTCTCAAGGTGGTCGGTAAGCCGTACGACCGTATCGACGGCCCACTGAAAACCACCGGCACCGCGCCCTACGCCTATGAGCGGCACGACGTGGTGCCCAACCAGGCTTACGGCGTCATCCTCGGTGCTGCCATCGCCAAGGGGCGCATTCGGCGCCTCGACACCAGTGCCGCGCGCGCGGCACCCGGCGTGATCGCCGTGGTCACCCATGAGAACGCCGGCAAGGTCAACAAGGCCAAGGCCGTCACCGCCAAACTGATGGCGGGGCCCGACATCGATCACTTCGATCAGGCGGTGGCGATCGTGGTGGCCTCGACGTTCGAGCAGGCCAGAGCGGCCACGCAGCTCATCGTGGTCGAGTCCGACCGTCTCGAAGGCCGCTTCGACCTGGCCAAAGAACGTGCCTCGGCCGTGAAGCCGAAGATGGACGACCCGCCGGACACTGCCGTCGGCAATTTCGCCGAGGCCTTCGCGAACGCCCCCGTGAAGGTCGACCAGACCTACACCACGCCCCACCAGAGCCGTTCGGCGATGGAGCCGTTCGCCAGCATCGCGTCTTGGCAGGATGGCAAGCTCACGGTGTGGACCTCGAACCAGATGATCGCCTGGGCCCAGCGCGATCTGGCGGAAGTGCTCGGCCTGCAGCCGGCGGACGTCCGTGTCGTGTCGAGCTATGTCGGTGGCGGCTTCGGCTCCAAGCTGTGGATTCGCAGCGACGTCGTCATGGCGGCGCTGGCGGCACGCGTGGCCGGCCGACCGGTCAAGGTGGCGCTCGCGCGTCCGCAAATTCCCAACAACACGACCCATCGCCCCGCGACGATCCAGCGCATCCAGCTGGGCGCCGGTAACGACGGCAAGCTGGTCGCGATCTCGCACGAGAGCTGGTCCGGTGACCTGCCCGGCGGTCAGCCCGAAACCGCCGCGATGCAGACGCGCCAACTCTACGCGGCTGACAACCGCATCACATCCCACCGTCTCGCCACGCTCGATTTGCCCGAAGGCAACGCCATGCGCGCACCTGGCGAGGCGCCTGGATTGATGGCGCTCGAAATCGCCATGGACGAGCTGGCTGAGCGCCTGAAGATGGACCCTGTTGCGCTGCGCATCGCGAACGACACCCAGGTCGATCCCGAGAAGCCCGGCCGTGCGTTCTCGCACCGCGACCTCATCGGCTGCCTGCGCATCGGTTCGGAGCGCTTCGGTTGGGACCAGCGTCGTGCCACGCCGGGCCAGGTGCGCGACGGCCGATGGCTGGTCGGCATGGGCATGGCCAGCGCGTTTCGCGGCAACATCACCATGAACTCGGCGGCGCGCGCGTCGCTGGACGGCAAGGGCGTGGTCACGATCTCGACCGACATGACGGACATCGGCACCGGCAGCTACACGATCATTGCGCAGACCGCGGCGGAAATGCTCGGCGTGCCGCTCGAACAGGTCGTCGTGCGGCTGGGCGACTCGGACTTCCCGGTCTCGGCCGGATCGGGTGGGCAATGGGGCGGCAACAGTTCGACGACCGGTGTGTATGCGGCCTGCATGAAATTGCGCGAAGCCATCGCCCGCAAGGCCGCCCTGATGGCGGGCGATGCGCGCTTCGACGAAGGCAAGATCATTTCGGGCAGCCGCAGCGTCACACTCGCCGAAGTGGCGGGCCGGCAAGGCATCACGGTGGAGGACGGCATCGAGTTCGGCGACCTGGCCAAGACCTACGCGCAGGCCACCTTCGGTGCGCACTTTGCGGAAGTCGGCGTCGATGCGGCCACCGGCGAAGTGCGCGTGCGGCGCATGAGCGGCGCCTTCGCGGCCGGCCGCATCCTCAACCCGAAGACGGCCCGCAGCCAGGTGATCCGCGCGATGACGATGGGACTCGGCGCAGCGCTCATGGAAGAACTGGTCGTCGACACGCGTTATGGCTACTTCGTCAATCACGACCTGGCCGAGTACCACGTGCCGGTGCACGCCGACGTGCCGAAGCAGGACGTGTTCTTCCTCGACGAGGTGGACGACAAATCGTCGCCGATGAAGGCCAAGGGCGTCGGTGAGCTGGGCTTGTGCGGCAGCGCGGCGGCCATCGCCAATGCGGTCTACAACGCCTGTGGCGTGCGGGTGCGGGACTATCCGCTGACGCTGGACAAGATCATCCGGTCGTTGGCTTAGCGTCTAAACGCCGGCCGCAAAACAGTTTCAACATAGCCACGGTGTCAACAACCGGCTGGTCCCACGTCCAGCACCTCGGCGGGCCGCGCGGCTTTCTCGAAATGGTCGACGACAAGGCGCCGGCCTTTGCCGACTACAGCGGCAACCGCCAGTACATCAGCACCGGCAACCTGGCCACCGACGATCGCGCTTGCCTATTCTTGATGGACTACGCGGGGCGGGCACGACTGAAGGTTTATGCACGCCTCGAAGCGGTCGCGCTGGATGCCTACGCGGCGTTCACGGAACTCCTTACGTTGCCGGGCTACAAGGCCAAGCTGAAACGCATCTTTCGCGTGCGGTTGGAGTCGTTTGACTGGAACTGCGCGCAGCACATCACGCCGCGCTTTACGGAAGAAGAGGTGGCCGATGCTGTGCGGCCGCTTCGGGAAAGATTGGGAATGGTGGATTCAGAAATTCAAAGTTTTGTGGACTGACGGCACCTGTTGTTGCATCTTTCGCCGCGCAAACTAAACTGCTCCGGACAGCCAAAGCCTCGATCCTGCCAGGCCAGTTCAGCGCCATGGAGTTCATCTCGCCGCACTCCGCGCGACAGGATTTTGTTTTCACGGTTACCGCCCCTGCGGACATGCCACTGGACGTGCAAACCATCGACCTACCGCATGTGCAGGAAACGCTGGCCGATGGCCGGGTGAAGCATGTCTTTAGCAGCGACAACGTTAAGGCGGTCGCGCCCGAAGCAGGCAGCGTGGCGCGAAGCGACTACAGCCCGAGGATGGTCGTCAGCACCATGGCCGACGGTGCCGCCCTTGCCACCGCCTACGGTCGTTTGACTGGCGATGTTTCTGCGCCCACTGCGCGCGTCGTTGCGCTGGCGGATCAACTGACCCAGGGCGTGTCGGACCCTCGCAAACAGACCGAGGCAATCTACAACTGGGTGCGTCTGAACATCCGCTATGTGAACGTTGTCCTCGAACGCGGTGGCTTCACTCCGAGACCGCTCGACAGCATTCTTTCGAACGCCTATGGCGACTGCAAGGACCAGGCGGTCTTGCTCGGCGCATTGCTGCGCGCCAAGGGAATCGACAGCACGCCCGTGTTGATCGGCGCGGGCAACGCGTTCTGGATGCCGCGCGCCGGCACACTCCAGGCGTTCAACCACATGATCACTTACGTGCCACAGCTGAACCTGTACTTGGACAGCACGGCACGCTACAACGCCTTTGGCACCTTGCCTTTCGCCGACGGCGGCAAGCAGGTGCTCCATGTGAAGTCGGGCCAATGGGCCAGCACCCCGCTGTCCGACGGCGGGTTGACGGCGGTGAAGCAGGTGATCGATGTCGCGCGAGATGAATCGGCCGCCGTCAAGACTTCCGTTCGTGGCACCGGCTTGGGTGCCGCCACATTGCGCGGGACATTCGCGGCGATGCAATCGATTTCCGATGCGCAGGTGGTGACGTCAATGCTCGCCCAAGCAGGCGCCAACGGCACGGGCGTACTGCGCCGGCCTGACCTGCGTGCAGACAGCGCAGAAGCAGAATTCGGCCTGGACTACGACACAAAAAACTTTCTGGACTTGCCCGGACCCGGTGCGATCCGCATGCCCCCGTCAGGCTTCAATGCCCTGGCACCCTGGGTGGCATCGCTGAGGACGGAGCGCCACTATCCCTACGGTTGCCCCAACGGCGAAGTCAGCGAGACAGTCGAGCTCAAGCTGCCCGACAACGTGCGCCTACTGCGAGACCCGCCTTCCGAACACCACACGCTCGACTTGACCGGCAGCCGCATCGAGTATCGGCAGACAGTTCAGCGAGAAGCCGGATCACTCAAGCTCGTGCGGACCATGACGATGGTCGCGACGC
Organism: Variovorax sp. GrIS 2.14; assembly: GCF_046115955.1. Classification (NCBI taxonomy): domain Bacteria; kingdom Pseudomonadati; phylum Pseudomonadota; class Betaproteobacteria; order Burkholderiales; family Comamonadaceae; genus Variovorax; species Variovorax sp. GrIS 2.14. The sequence continues at coordinate 2,558 of NZ_JBJXIA010000010.1, read as the reverse complement.
AGCCGGTGTGTGCGGGGACGGACATGGAAGCGCAAAAGGTGTTTGCACAGAAGGTGGAGCGGAGTCTTCGGACGCAGTTCCTGTATGAGTGATGCGGGCAAGCAAGCCAATTCTGCAAACCTCAAACGCCTGAACCGAGTTGCTCAAGCTGGGCCAGTGTGTCTACCAGGAAGGTCTGGTCGATCGTGAAGCCGTATTGAAGCTTGTTCGTCCAACTGATTGAAGAAATGTCGCCGGTCACTTCAATGCCGCCGCGACCGTTTCCAGTGAGAACGACGTTGATTTGCGATTCACATGGGTGAAGTTCAGCCGTTCCCTGAAGCGTGTCGTACGGCACTTTGAGTTGCTGCTCGAATTGAGCGAAGTCGATCGGTTCCAGGAACGCGTTGACTGAGGAATTGAAACCAGGGACAGCGACACTTGCCCGCATTTCATACCAGCCATCAGTCACTTCGTGCGACAGGAGTTCGAAGAGAACGTATTCAGACCCGTCGCCGATTCGAATCTGATTCATTCGTAGTGACTCCACATTCGAAGCACGCGAACGATGCGCTCCTTTTTGAAGACTTGATAGACAAGACGGTGCTGGATGTTGATCCGGCGAGAGAAGGCACCGTCGAGGTCGCCGACGAGCTTTTCATAGGGAGGTGGATTTTGAAAAGGATCTAACGCAAGTACTTCGAACAGATCTAGGGCCTTGGCCTTGAAGCCTGCGCCGGCAAGCTTTTTCGCGTCTTTGAGAGCGTGTTTAGCGTAGACCAACTCCCACATCACCAAGCAAGCTTTCGTGCGCTTTTGCCCAGCGGTTCCGCCATCCCCTTCTTGATTGACTCACGCATGCCGGGGATGGACAGCAAGTACAGCGTTTCCTGTATTGCCTGCCAATCATCAGCAGAAATCAACACTGCGCTGGCGCGTTTGCCCGAGATAAGGATGGGCTGGTGCGATTCACTGGTTTGATCAATCAGCCGATAGAGACTTGCACGTGCTTCGCTTGCAGTGATTGGGGTTGTCATCGTATTCTCCGAGAGAGTCCTTAATCGTACGAAAAAGCGTACCGTCAGTCAACTTTCATTCCTTTAACAAAATCTGCGCGCCTACCAGCTCATATCGTCGTGGTCTCAATTGGCACACTTGGCGATGTGAATCCATTCATCAGCCTTGGGCAGGCCCTGCAACGGAGAGGACACCGGATCACGTTCCTGGCCCCGGCCGTTCATGAGGAACTAGTTCGAGAGGCTGGATTCGCGTTTCATGCGCTTGGGAGCCGCGAGGACTATTTCGCTCTCATCAATAATCCCGACCTTTGGGATTCACGGAAGGCGTTCGAAACGCTGTGGCGCGGTGTCCTTTCCATCTTGGTGAAGATCCCGACCTTCGTCAGAGCCTTGCCAGCAGATGAGCAGTGCCTGCTGCTCACTCATCCCTTCGCGCTGCCCGCGGCATCGCTGGCGCGGGCTGAACGGCCCGACTTGCCGATCGTTGGCGGCTATCTGGCGCCGGCGAATATGCGAACCCTCCACGATCCTCTGACGATAGGGCCGATTGGTATTCCTGCGTGGCTGCCGATGAGTTGGCGTCGTTGGATCTGGAACAGCATTGACGCCAAACTAATCGATCGGATCGCCGTCCCAGACTTGAACAAAGAGCGTCAACGCAATGGGCTTGAGCCAGTGGCGCACCTGGTCGAGCATATGCATACCGTCGCGGATCTTTCGCTGACCTTGTTTCCGTCGTGGTTTGCCAAGGACCAGCCGGATTGGCCGCAACCGCGCCACAGCGGGGAGTTTCCGCTCTTCGATCCGCATCCGGAACATGAGCTGTCTGATGAAATTCGCCACTTTCTCGCGAACGGTGATGCGCCGATCATTTTCACTTCAGGAACCGGACACAAGCACGGCAGCGCCTATTTTTCCAGGGCATTGGACGCAGTCACTCGACTTGGTCGGCGTGCGATCTTCTTGACGCCATTTCAAAAGCAGTTGCCCACCGCTCTTCCGGGTGAGGTGCTGTGGCAATCGTACGTACCCCTTCGACGCCTTCTTGTTCATGCGGCGGCCATCGTTCATCATGGGGGAATAGGAACCACCGCTGAGGCCTTGCGATCTGGAATCCCGCAGGTGGTTGTGCCTTTCGCACATGACCAGTTTGACAACGGCGCTCGTGTGGAGGCGCTTGGGGTCGGCCACTCGATCAAGGCGGCAAGCGCATCAGGCCGAGTTCTTGAGTCCACGTTGGCCTCGTTGCTGTCATCGGACTCGGTCAATGCGCGATGCAAGGCTGCCGCGATGCGCCTAGCGAAAGCTTCAGATACCGTACCCATCTGTGAAGCAATTGAGGGCGTACTCCTCGCGCGCTCAAAGAAAGCCGATCTGATTTGAATGGAATGGCAGCTTTTGGATGGAATTTTTTATGAATCTCTTGCGTAGACCGGTTGAGTCTGCCTTCTGAAGCTGGCGTTCAGAGCCTGTCCTGAATTTTGTGTTCGAGGCATAGCATGACCCCAAGGAGCATGTATGCCGACGAGCAAGACGAAGACGAAGAACGCGGCGATCGCC